>CAZZDV010000062.1:10797-15100 GCA_964652785.1 uncultured Bordetella sp. | reverse complement strand
CAGGGCGGCGCGGCCCAGGGCGCTTACGTGCGCTATCCGCTGCAAGACCTGCTGGCCATCATCGCGCTGGAGAGCGAGCGCCACGCCTGCATGGTCATCGGCGAGGATCTCGGCACGGTGCCGGTCCAGTTACGCCACGCGCTGCGTGAATGGGGCGTGCTCTCCTATCGCCTGCTGATGTTCGAGCGCGATGCCTCCGGACACTTCAGTTCGCGGCCGGACTTCCCGGCCCTGTCGATGGTCGCGTTCTCCACGCACGACCTGCCCACTTTCGCCGGGTACTGGAGGGCGCAGGACGACGCGATGCGTGCTGCGCTGGTCGACGCTTTGCGAATGTCGGGTGCTCTGCCCTCGGGCAGCGATGCACGCGCCGACCTCCCGCCGGATGCGCTTGCGCGCCTGTGTCATGCCGTGCACCTGTATCTCGCAAAGAGCGCGGCGCTCATGCTGGCAGTGCAACTGGACGACGTGGCCGGGGCTGGCGAGCAGGCGAACGTGCCCGGCACGCCGGACGCGGCGCCCAACTGGCGCCGCAAGTCGCCTCGCTCGCTGGAAGAGATGCGCTGCGATCCGCGCCTCGCGCGGCTCTGCGGTGAACTGGGCGAGGCTCGTGGCTGCAACTCGCCCCGCCCGGCCTGAAAGCCGGGAGGGCGAGCACTTGCCGATGACCATTCCACGCGCCACCTATCGGCTGCAGCTGCACCGCGGCTTCGGGTTCCGGGACGCGACCGCGCTGGTGCCGTACCTCGCGGCGCTGGGCGTCAGCCACGTGTATTGCTCCCCTTACCTGCGCGCGAGAAGCGGCAGCACGCATGGCTACGATATCGTCGGCCACCGCGAGCTCAACCCGGAGATCGGGACCCGTGAAGACTTCGATGCGTTCGTCGCCCAGCTCCGCGCGCATGGCATGGGACAGATCATGGATGTGGTGCCGAACCACATGGGCGTCATGGCAGCGGACAACGAGTGGTGGATGGACGTGCTCGAAAACGGCCAGGCCTCCGCCTACGCAGACTATTTCGACATCGACTGGCATCCGGCCAGCGCGCACCTCGCGAACCGATTGCTCGTGCCGGTGCTCGGCGGGCACTACGGGGCGCTGCTCGAAGCCGGCGAATTGAAGCTTGCCTTCGAAGCCGAGGCGGGCACGTTCAGCGTGCGCTACCACCACCACCGTTTCCCGGTCGACCCGCGGACCTATCCGCAGATCCTCTCGAGCGTCGAAGCGGACCTGCACGACCTCGTCGCGAAGTTCGGCAACCTGCCGCCGCGCGAGGCGCTCGACCTGGCCGCCGAGCGCGACCTCGTCAAGGAGGAGCTCAAACGCGGGCTCGCCCACCTGTGCAGCGCCGACCCGCGCATGCAAGCCGCGATCCTGAAGTCGGTGGATGCGTTCAACGGCACGCCGGGCGACGTGGCGAGTTTCGACAGGCTGCACACGCTGCTGGACGCGCAAGCGTACCGGCTTGCGTACTGGCTCGTCGCCTCGGACGAGATCAACTACCGCAGGTTCTTCGACATCAACGAGCTCGCCGCGCTGCGCATGGAGAACCCGGAAGTATTCGCGGCCACGCACGCCCTCGTGTTCGACCTGATCCGGGAGGGGGCCGTGGATGGACTGCGCATCGATCACCCGGACGGCCTCTACGATCCGGAAGCCTATTTCTGCCGCCTGCAGGAGAAATACATCGAGGTGCGAGGCGAGGGCGAGGCGCTCGAGCCCGGCCGCCCGATGTACGTGGTGATCGAGAAGATCGTGGCCTCGTTCGAGAACATGCCCGAGACCTGGGCCGTCCATGGCACAACGGGGTACCGGTTCGCGAACCTGGTGAACGGGCTGTTTGTCGACGAGGCTGCGGCCCGGTCCTTCTCGCGCCTGTATTCCGGCTTTACGGGCATGAGCGAATCGTTCGAGGAGGTCGCGCGCAGGTCGCGGATCCTCATCCTGCGCACCGCGCTTGCCAGCGAGCTGACAGTCCTTGCGAATCGGCTGGCCCGCATCGCCAGCGGCCGGCGCGGCACTCGCGATTACACGTTGAATACGCTGCGCCAGGCGCTGGCCGAGGTGATCGCTTCTTTCCCGGTCTATCGCACCTACCTCGCCGACCAGGTCTCGGCGGAAGACCGCCGCTGGATCGAGTGGGCCGTGGCGCGCGCGCGGCGCCATTCGCGCGCGGCCGACCCAAGCATCTTCGAGTTCATCGCGTCGGTACTCCTTTCCGATGTGGCCGAGATGCGCGCCTTCGCGATGAAGTTCCAGCAGCTCACCGCCCCGGTCATGGCCAAGGGGGTCGAGGACACGAGCTTCTACCTCTACAACCGGCTGGTTTCGCTAAACGACGTGGGCAGCGACCCGGCCACGTTCGGCTATGGCGTCAACGCGTTCCATGGAGCCAGCGCGGACCGCGCCGCCAAGTGGCCGCACACGCTCGTGGCCACATCGACGCACGACAACAAGCGCTCGGAGGACGTGCGCGCGCGCATCAACGTGCTTTCCGAGTTGCCGGCGGCGTGGCGGCTTTACCTGCGGCGCTGGACGCGCCTGAACCGCAGCAAGAAGCGCATCATCGACGGCATCAGCGCGCCTTCTCGCAACGACGAGTACCTGCTCTACCAGACGCTGCTCGGGAGCTTCCCGTTTCCCGCGGATGGGGCTGCGCTGGCTGCCTATGCCGATCGGGTGGACGCCTACATGCTCAAGGCCGTCCGCGAGGCCAAGCTGCATACGAGCTGGGTCAATCCCGATGCCGCCTATGAAAAATCGGTTTCGGAGTTCGTGCGGGGCCTCCTGAGGCCGGGCCGCAACCTGTTCCTCGAGAGCCTGCGCGAAGTCGCCGCCCAGGTGAGCTGGCTCGGAATGCTCAACAGCCTTTCGATGACGCTGATCAAGCTCACTTCGCCTGGCGTGCCCGACATCTACCAGGGCAATGAGATCTGGGATTATTCGCTGGTCGACCCGGACAACCGGCGGCCGGTGGACTACGCGTTGCGAAAAAGCCTGCTGGCGAAATTGCCGGGCGAAGCGGCGCCGCTCGCGCAAGTGCGCGGCCTCTTCGGGAAGCCGCAGGATGGGAGGGCGAAGCTCTTCGTGATCGCGCGGCTGCTCGGGCATCGTCGCGCTCGTCCGGAGCCGTACTTCGCCGGCGCCTACACGCCTGTGCATGCGGCCGGGACACGCCAGGCAAACGTCCTCGCCTTCGCGCGCACTGGCGGCAACCATGGCGTCATTACGGTGGCGCCGCGGCTGCAAGCGTCGCTCGGAGTCGGCGAGGGTGAACTGCCCTGCGGGGAAGCGATCTGGACCGACACGGCAGTCGCCCTGCCTTGCGTGCCGGCCGGCACCCGGCTTCGAAATCTCTTTACGGGTGAGGAACTCGAGCCGGAGAACGGCTCATTGCGCCTGGCGCGCATCCTTGCGGACGCGCCGGTGGCGGCACTCGTTTACTAGACCGAAGCCAGGGGCTGCGCGAGGACGCGGGCGGAAGGCTCGCCATCGACGGTCTTCTGCGCGGCCCGGAGGGCAGCGGCATACGACGCGCTTAGCGCGAGCGATTTAATCGCGCCTTCCTGCCGGACTTCCCACAGACCGCGAGACAGCCACTTTGCCGGGCTCGTGCCCTCGACCTGGTCGACCAGCGGATGCAGGCAGATGCCTTCTATGCGCGCGCCCAATTGCCTGGCTGCGCGCGCTTCCATGGCGATCTCCCGGATCCACGCGCCGCGCCGGATTCCGGTGTGGCTCGTCTCCGCAATCACGATCGGGCGCTGGTAGCGCCGCTTGGCGCCCAGCAGCAGTGAACTCAAGGGAAGCCGCCGCTGGTCGTCGAGTTGCCAGCCCAGGCGCTTGCCGCTGCCCAGCTCCCATTGGTTGTCGGCGTAGTAGTTGACGCCCACGAGGTCGAGATACCGCGCCCGGCCGCCAAGCAGCTTGGCGGCGCGCCCGGCGATCCAGTCCCAGGCTTCGAATTGCAGCTCGGTGCGGTGCTCCGCGCGGGCGGCCAATGCCGACTGACCCTGCGGCGCAACGACATGCTCCAACGGGTCCGTATGCATCAGCCTTGCGTGCGGCACCCTGGACAGGATCGCCTCGGACGCTGCGATTGACGCGCGCACCAGTTGACGCTTGATTTCCGCCAGCGGGGGATGAGCGCCGTCGGCTTGCCGCAGTTCGCCGCGCGAGTACAACGACCACGCCAGGAAGGAGATTTCGTTGACCGGGACGAAAACGGGGACGGCCGCCGGGTCGAATTCGGCCATGCGATGGGCCACTGCACCGGCGTAGCGCGCGAAGCGCTCAACGAAT
>CAZZDV010000062.1:0-10697 GCA_964652785.1 uncultured Bordetella sp. | reverse complement strand
ACCCCAGCCGGGCCGTCGTAGCCGCCCATCCAGAATGAACTGAACGCTTTCCCGTCAATCGGCTTGCTTTGAGCCTGTCGGATGCGGGTCCGCTCGATGGTGCGCGCCGAGAGCACTCGCGAGGCAAGATGGGGTGGAAAGTTGAGCACAGGGACGTGCAGCACCGGCGCCACGTTGGATTGCCGTATCCCTGAAATTCGCGCGTTCATCAGCGTCTCCTTCCTGCTGTTGGCTGTACGGCCGGGACGCACCCACCCCCGTGTTCGAGCATCTTAGGTGTCGCGGTCAGCTACTTCAGTCAGCGAGTCACCCGATGACGCGTAAGAATTCGCTGACATCTGACGCACTGCGTTTCCTACCCGCATTCCGGAGATGCGCCGATTTTCGCTGCGGTGCGATTTCGCGAAACTAGGCAGCATTCGCAGGGGACGCTTTCCAAATGCAAACGCCTGGTTCTTCATCCGCTTGTGCCCCTGAGGGTTTCTGCTAACGGGTTTCCGCCAATGGGTTTGCGCTAATGCATCTCGCCACCGAGGAAGACGTCCGGGTCCCAGTCGCCGCCAATTCGGGCGACGCAGGGATCTTCGAGCCCGGCCGCAATTGCATGGAGGTCGCGCAGGCTGCGCGAGCTTCGGTGCTCGTCGATGGAGACGCGTACTTCAAGGCTTTCACCGAGGCTGCCCTCAAGGCCGAACGCCTCATCGTCATCCTCGCGTGGGATTTCGACAGTCGCACCCGACTTCGCTGCCCGGGCGAGGAGGGCGATTGCCCGGATACGCTGGGCCCGTTCCTGAATCATCTGGCGCGCCGCCGCAAGAACCTGCAGATCAAGATCCTCGACTGGGACTACCCGATGCTGTTCGGGACCGACCGGGAATTTCCGCCGATTTACGGCACGGGATGGACTCCGCGGCGCCGCGTGGATTTCCGTTACGACAATACGCACCCCATCGGGGGCTCGCACCACCAGAAGATCGTCATTATCGACGATTCGATCGCATTCTGCGGCGGCATGGACCTCACCAACCGCCGCTGGGACACGTGCGATCACCTGGCCAACGATCCGCGCCGCATGTGGAACGACGCGCCTTACCCGCCCTTCCACGACCTCATGAGCCTGGTCGATGGCGAAGCCGCGCACGCGTTGACGAAGATCGCCCGCGAGCGCTGGCTGGAGGCGACCGGCGAGAAACTTCCTGTCGCCGCCAAGCCCGGCCGGGCCTTCGACCCATGGCCGACTTCGGTGGCCGTGCAGATTCGGGACGTCACGGTGGGCGTTTCGCGCACCCATCCCGGCACCGGCACGGTGAGGCAGATCCGCGAGAACGAGGCGCTGTACCTCGACCTGATCAAGCGCGCCAAGCGCTACATCTACATCGAGAACCAGTACTTCACCGCGGGCAAGCTGGCCGAAGCGCTGGCGTTGCGCCTCGAGGAGCGCGATGGGCCCGAAGTCATCATGGTCCTGCGGCTTCTCAGCCATGGCTGGCTGGAAGAGCACACCATGCATGCCTTGCGCACGCGATTGATCGAGAAGCTGCGCGCGGCCGACAAATGGGGACGGCTCGAAATCTTTTACCCGCACATGCCGGGGCTCGTGGACGGCACGTGCGTCGACATCCATTCGAAGGCGATGATCGTCGACGATGAATGGATGCGCATCGGCTCGGCCAACCTGTGCAACCGGTCGATGGGCATGGACACCGAGTGCGACCTGACTTTCCAGGCCAATGGCGACGAGGGGCAGGCGGCTGTCATCCGCAAAATCCGCAACGACCTCATTGGCGAGCACCTCGGGCTGCCGCCGCAGCAGGTCCATGCGGCCGCGATGCGCTCAGGCACGCTGCTTCGCGCCGTGAAGTCCCTGCAGTGCGACCATCGGTCGCTGCGCCGTCTCGAAGTCGAGCCGTGGTCTGAAGGGGTCGTCAGCATGGCTGCGCTCGCCGACCCCGAGCAGCCCGTGGCGCTCGAGCGAATGATCGACCAGTTCGCCCCGAACGTGAACAGCGAGTCGGGCAAGGCGTTGCGCGCATTCCTGATCATGATCGCGATCGTGGCGGTGCTCACCGCCCTCTGGAAGTACACGCCGTTGTCGGGGTGGATGACATCCGAACGCGTGATCGACCTTGCGCATGACTTCGCGTCTCAGCCCTGGGCACCGTTCGTGGTGCTGCTGGCTTACACGCCGGCTTGCCTCGTGCTGTTCCCCCGCCCCTTGATCACCTTGTTCTCGGTGATCGCGTTCGGCACGGCGGTCGGGATGCTCTACGCGCTGATCGGAATCCAGATCGCCGCCCTCGCGACGTATTTCATCGGCCGTCGCATGAACCGGGCGAGGGTGCGGCGATTTGCCGGCCCGAAGCTCAATCGCGTAAGCGAACTGTTGCGCACGCGCGGGCTGCTTGCCGTCACCCTGCTGCGGCTGGTGCCGGTGGCGCCATTCGCCATCGGCGGCCTGGTGGCCGGGGCCATTCGCGTGAAGGTGTGGCAGTTCGCGCTCGGCACTTTCCTCGGGATGCTTCCGGGCACGCTGGCGATGACGGTCTTCGGCAACCAGATCGAGGAAGGCCTGCGGGATCCGGGGCGCATCAACTACGGACTGGTGGCCGCGGTGGTCGTCGGCCTGTTCATCGTGTCGGTCAGCGCGCTGAAGCTGGCCAACGGCGCCATCGAAAAGCGGGGCAAAAGGAAAGCGGCGCAGACCGGTGCGTGACCCGGGCAGCTCAGCCGGGTCCGATATCCGCGATCAGGGGCAGGTGGTCCGACGCGAGCCGCGCGGCGGGGCTGCGGTGAGCCTGCACCCGGCGCACGAGGCTGAAAGGTTTGACCCAGATCCGGTCGAGCGCAAACACCGGCCAGCCTGCGGGGAAAGTGCGGCGCGCAGGCAGGGAACGGAAGTGTTTGTGCAGCCTGCGCAAGGGGCGACCCCACAAAAACCATTCGTTGATGTCCCCAAGCAGGACCGTGGTCGCCGTTCCCTCTCTTCCTTCGTCTTCAGTCAGCGCCTGCAGCAGCTTCGCGACCTGCTCGCGACGTTCCCACGGACGCAGGCCCAGGTGCGTGGCCATCACGCGCAGTGGGGAGCCGCAGTCGAGCAGCACATCCAGCGCGCCGCGCGGCTCGCGTCCGGTCACCGCGAGATTGAGCTGCCGGACCGTAACGACTTTATGGCGCGTCAGCAGGGCGTTGCCGAACTCGCCGTGCGAGGGTCGCGAGTGAGTAGGCCCCGCGATCGCATGCATGCCGGTCGCGCGCGCGAGCGTGTCGAGCATGCTGAAGGAGCCGTCGCCGGAGTGGACTTCCTGCAGCCCCACCACGTCCGCCCCAAGTTCCGTGATGACGCTGGCGATGCGCTCCGGGGAGAAAGTCCCGTCGGTCCCGACGCCCGCATGCACGTTGTACGACGCGACCCTGATGCGCTCCTTCGACATGCCGCAAGCTCAGGCGAAAAGAACGCTGTCCACCGGATGGCGTTGCTTCGCCGCCGCGAGCTCCTTGTCGTTGGTGAGGTCCAGCAGAAGCGGAGTCATCGACACGTAGCCGCGCTCCACCGCCCACCGGTCGGTGCCTTCCTCCGCGTTCTCGATCGGCACCACCGTGAACCAGAAGTGGTTGCGACCCATCGGATCCTTGCCCGCGACCATACGGCCGTCGTAATGGCTCACGGACTGGCGCGTCCAGAGCAAGCCTTTCGGTTGGCGCGGCGGAAGGTTGACGTTGATCAGGGGAAACTCGTTCGCAGGCAGCAACACCGCAAGCACTTTTGCGAGCCATGGCTTGAGCAATTCGTAGTCGGGCTCGGTTTCAGTGCTCGGCGTGCTGAGGGCGATGCCTCGGGAGCCCAGCAGCGCGGCCTGCTTGGCGGCCGCCAGCGTGCCGGAATGCCAGATCGCGCTGCCCAGGTTGCTCCCCTGGTTCACGCCGGAGAGCACGACGTCGACCTTTTCCCATTGGTGGATGCCCACGGCGACGCAGTCCGCGGGCGTGCCATTGACGCGAAAAGCTTCGGCGTTGATCCGCAGCGGCGTCTTTTTGTAACTCAGCGGGGCCGAAGCGGTGATCGAATGGCCCGCGGAAGAGCGCTCGACGTCCGGCGCGACCACGCGCACTTCGCCGAACTGGGTCGCAACTTCGGCGAGCGCCGAGATGCCCGGACTGTAAATTCCGTCGTCGTTAGCGATGAGTATGCGCATTCCAAGCCCTTTTTTACGCGAACCAGTCCCCATTTTTGCAGTTTTCGAAAGGGAAGTTCCGTGCCACGGCTCACACATCCATGAAAGTCACGCTCATCCACAACCCGACGGCGGGTGCCGTCGGCCAGCCCGGCGCGCGCGAGCTGTGCAAACTCATCCGGCAGTGCGGCCATGAAGTCAGCTATCACTCGTCCAAGTCGAAGGACTGGGCGGATGCGCTGCGCGTGAAGTCCGACGTGGTGGCGGTGGCCGGCGGCGATGGCACCGTCGGGCGAGTCCTGCGGCGCATGGTGGGCAGGAAGTCGCCGGTCGCAGTCCTGCCGATGGGCACCGCCAACAATTTTTCCCGCAGCGTGGGGATTGCCGGCATCCCGATCGAGCAGCACATCGCCGGCTGGGCGAATGCGCGGCAGGTCAAAGTCGATGCTGCGGAGGTTTCGGGCCCGTGGGAGGACACGTACTGCGTCGAGGGGGTCGGAGTGGGGCTCTTTGCCTGGGTGATGCCGAAGGCGTCGCAGGATCGCACGCTGTCGAAAATGGAAAAACCGAAGCAGGCCGTGGCCTACGCGATCAAGCTGCTGAAGCAGCGCCTGCGCAACCACCCGCCCAAAAGGGTGAATGCCACGGTGGACGGCAAGGACGTGTCCGGCGACTACCTGCTCTTCGAGGTGCTGAACACGCCGTTCATCGGCCCCAACCTTTACCTGTCACCGCACGGGCATGCGGCTGACGGGTTGCTCGACGTCGTGATGGTGAGCGAGAAGGAGCGCGACCACTTCTTCGACTGCCTTTCGAAATGGCAGCAACGCAGGCTCGCGCTGGCCGAGTTGCCCACGGTGCAAGGACGGCACGTTGCCATGCAGCATGGCGACTACGACCTCCACATCGACGACCGGTTGTTCAGTCGCAGGGACGCAGGGCATGCGACGGCGACGACGATGGTCGAAACCAGGATTGTCAAGGCGGCACTCAAGATCCTCGTGCCGTTCTAGGCGTCGTCGCCCTTTGTGCGAAAGCGTACAGAAGCCAGCTGGCGGGGTGTGCAGACTCCGGCGATGAAAGGCAAAAAGATCGTCATCCGCAAAGGCCAGGCCCCGGCGGAGCTCACGCGGGCCGAATTCGCCAAGCATTTCCAGCAGTCGTACTACGACCCGGCTTACGACAAGGTCCGCAAGGAGCTTGCAAAAGTCGAGGTGATTGCGTGGAGCGCCTATTCCAACGGCCGCAAGGCGCCCCGCACCGTAAAGGCGGGACCCGAATTCGCCGACCCGAAGTACAAGTTGTCGGTGGAGTGGGTCGAGGCGCGCAACAAGCTGATCGAGGCGGAGAAGCGGCAGAAAGACCCGTCGATGCCTTCGCGCATCCTGCTGGTCTGCGCGTCATCCCGCAATGACGGGACCTGCCCGGGCGAGATTTCCAAGACTTTCCGCTTCACGAAACTCGCCGAGGAAGTGATCGCCAAGGCAGGCATGCAGGCGGACCTGTTGGATCTCAGCCGGCTGACTTCCGACTACGGGCGGCGCATTTTTCCCTGCAAGGGCTGCGTGTCGACCGCCGAGCCGCTCTGTCATTGGCCGTGCTCCTGCTACCCGAACCATTCGCTGAACCAGGTGGGCGACTGGATGAACGAGATCTACGAGCGATGGGTCTCGGCGCACGGCGTCCTGCTGCTCACGCCGGTCAACTGGTATCACAGCTCGAGCGTCCTCAAGCTAATGATCGACCGGCTGGTCTGCGCAGACGGCGGCAATCCCGATCCGACTTCGACCAATGGCAAGGATCCGGCCAAGGCCAAGGCGCTGGAGCTCGAGGGGTGGCCGTATCCGAAGCACCTTGCGGGCCGCACATACGGACTCGTGGTGCATGGCGACGTGGCCGGCGTCGAAGAAACCCGGCGCGCGCTTTCCGACTGGCTCGACTGGATGGGGCTGATCGATGCGGGGTTCCAGTCGAAGCTCGATCGTTACATCGGCTACTTCGAGCCGTATGCGACCAGTCACGAAACACTCGACCGCGACGAGGCCGTGCAGGAGGAAGTGCGTAACGTCGCTCGCGCGCTAGTCAACGCAGTGCGCGAACTGCGCGCCGGTCGGCTGTCCAAACCGGATCGCGACCTGCAGCGGCCGCGGCCGAAGTAACGGCAAGGCAAGGAATGCCAAATACTGCCAAGTTTATGGACATCCCCACGGCTGGAGCGGGCTAGCGGTCGAAATGCTGCCATCGCTTCAGCGGATAAATTTCCTCACCTGGAGCCCGCAGCCACTCCGACCTGCTTGAACATGGCCGCGGTGACAGCAGTGCTTGCAGCGGCGAATCCTTCCCAAGGGTCTTTCCTGAGGCGAGCGAGTCGGGAGGGGACGTTCTTCACGTTGAAATAGTCGTATCGAACTTCCTTGGCGAGTTCCTTCCACGTGATGGGCGTCGACACGGGAGCGTTCTTCCGCGCGCGAATGCCGTAAGCGGCGATGGCAGTCGATCCTTCTGCGTTACGCAGGTAGTCGATGAAAATCCTGCCCTCGCGCCTGGACTTGGCGAGCGTCGCGACGAACCGGTCGGGGAAAGTCCTGGCCATCAGGTCGGCCACCGCTTTGGTAAACGCCTTCGCGCGCTCCCACGTCAGCGTCCGCTTGATCGGCACCACGACGTGCAATCCTTTGCCACCGGTCGTCTTCAGGAATGCGGGCAGTCCCATTTCCCCGAGCAGGGTCTTGAGCATCTTGACCGCCTCGACCACGCGCGCCCAGGGCACGTCGTCGGCCGGATCGAAATCGAAGATCAGTCGGTCGGGCCTGGTGGGATCCGGCATGCGCGAGCCCCAGGGATGCAGCTCGATGACGCCCCATTGGACGAGCGCCACCAGCGCGGGGAGGGAACTCGCGGACAAGTACATCGCTGTGCCGTCCCCTTCAGGCACCTTCACCCGGTCGACCGAGGCATGAACGCTCTTGTCCGCGTGCTTTTGATAGAAGCACTGCCTGCCCCAGCCGTCGGGGCACCGGTACAGGCTCAGCGGCCGGCCTTCGATCTGCGGCAGGATCCAGTCGGCGATCGACTCGTAGTAGCGCGCAAGCGACAGTTTCGTGAGGCCCGCTTCCGGGAACATCTGCTTGCCCGCGTTGCTCAACTTCACCCCGGCCACGGTGTCGGCCGACGAAACAACAGCGACAGGCCTGGATTTCTTCACGGCGGTTCGCTCCTTGGTTGCGGGCGCGGCCGCCCCGCCGGAGGCTGCTTTCTCCCGGATGACCTCCGAGGCTTTCTTGTCTTCGCGAAGACCGACAAACGACGGGTGTCGCAACGAGCCCGCGTCGCTCCACTCGGTGAATTTCACCTCGGCCACGAGTTTCGGCTCGACCCAGTGCGCGCCCCTGGCTTCGAACCCGCGCGGCGGATTCACGAACGCAGGCGCATCCTGCTCGAGCTTCGCCAGCCGGTTGCGCATCGCGACCAGCGCGGCATCGTCGAACCCGGTGCCGACCTTGCCCGCATAACGCAGCTCGCCGGCTTCGTCGTACACGCCGAGAAGCAGGGCACCGAATCCGGCTCGGCGCCCCTGCGGGTCGGTAAACCCGCCGATGACCATTTCCTGGCGCTGCACGCATTTCAACTTGACCCAGTTGCGTGTCCTGAGGCCGCTGGCGTATGGGGAGTCCGCGCGTTTCGAGACGATGCCTTCGAGGCCGAGCGCGCAGGCTTGCTTGAACATGTCTGTGCCCGAGCCGCGCACCTCCGGGCTGTAGCGGATCGGACCGCCCGAGCGCTCGAGAAGGTTGGCCAGCACGCGCTTGCGCTCGACGAGCCGGGCTTCGCGCAGGTCGTAGCCGTCGAGGTGGAGCAGGTCGAAGGCAAAGAAAACCAGGTGCGAGGTCTCCGGCCCGGATAACGCGTTTTGCAGTGCCTGGAAGCTCGAGCGGCCTTTCGCATCCATCGCGCACATCTCGCCATCGAGCCAGGCCGACTTCGCCTTGAGCTTTGCAATCGCCGCGGCCGTTGAAGAGAACCGGTCCGTCCACTCCTTGCCGCTGCGCGAATAGATGCGGACCTTTCCCGCGTCCAGCCTGCACACGAGCCGGTAGCCGTCGTATTTGACTTCGTGCAGCCAGGCGTCGCCTTTCGGCGGCACGGCCACGATCGAGCACAGGGTCGGAGAGACTTTCGCTGGAATGGCCGCGGGCTTTGCGCCTTCGATGTCGGCAAGCGTGCCCTTCGATCTCTTCTTCGGCGCTTTGGCAGGAGACGTGGATTTGCGCATAGCGCCGCTACGGACGTTGGCGTTGGCCGACCGGTTCGAGTACCAATCGTTCTCGCTGTCCCTGGCGATGGCCTCCAGACCCCGGCCCGAGGCCACGCTGTCGGGTGCCGAGTCCACGATGCGCGCGTCGATGCCTCGCCTGGCAGATTCATCCACGTCCTTGACGAGCAGCCAGGCCTCGGACTTGCCGCCGTACTTGCTGCCGTGTGTCTTGATGAGCGCCCAGCGTCCCCGCAGCTTCTCGCCATCGAGGTCGAACTTGAGGTGGCCTTTCTTGTAGCTCGCCTCCGGTTCGCCCACCGGGGTCCAGGTGCCGCGGTCCCAGAGCATCACGGTGCCGCCGCCGTACTGTCCCTTCGGAATCGTGCCTTCGAATTCGCCGTAGTCGAGGGGATGGTCTTCGACCTGCATGGCGAGGCGCTTGTCCGCGGGGTCGAGGCTCGGGCCTTTGGGCACCGCCCAGCTCAACAGCACGCCGTTCAGTTCCAGGCGCAGGTCATAGTGCAGGTGGCTGGCCGCGTGTTTCTGGATCAGGTAAGAGCGCGCCTTGCCCTTGCGCGCCGCCACGCGGCCCTGGGGTTCCGGCGTTTTCTTGAAATCCCGCTTGGCGTGGTACTGCGACAACCCCATCGAGGGTCCTCGTTAGCCCGCCCGCCGGCGCCTGGCCGCCGGGCGCGCGGCAGAGCTCGATGAGGGGACCACGCGCAGGTGCGGCTTGGCGCCCGCCTTGGGCCTGCGGGCCGGCGTGGCTTTGCGGCGAGTCGTACCTGATCCGCCGTCGCCAAGGCTCTTCTGCAGCAGGGCGGCGAGGTCGATGACCTTGGCCGAACGCGGCTCTTCGTCCTCTTCGCCTGAAGGCTCGGTGATCTCGTGCGTCTCGCCTTTCTTGATCTTCTCGTTGATGCGCTTCATGAGGTCGTCGTGGTAGGTGTCCTTGAACGCCTCGGGATTCCACTTGTCGGTCATGTCGTCGATGAGGCGCTTGGCGAGCTCGATCTCTTTGGGCGTGACCTTGGCTTCCTTGAGGTTCTCCGCGGGCAGCTCGAACCCTTTCGTGCCCTTGAGCTCGTCTACATAGCGCAAGGTAAAGAGCATGAGGGCGCGGCCCTCCGGTTGCACCGCAACCAGGTGGGGCGTGGAGCGCAGGACGAATTGCGCCACGGCGGCGCGGCCCGTGGCCCGCAGCGTTTCGCGCAGCAGCGCATAGACTTTCTCGCCGCGCTCGGCCGGCACGAGGTAGTAGGGCGTCTCGAAATACTGCGGCGAAATATCGGCAGCCGGCACGAAGCTTTCGATCTCGATGGTCTTCGACGCCTTCACGTTGGCGCGCCTGAAGTCTTCGTCGGACAACACGACGTACTGCTCCTTCTCGTACTCGTAGCCCTTGACGATGTTGGCCCACTCGACTTCCTTGCCGGTCTCCTTGCTGTAGCGCTTGTAGCCGACGGGCGAGAAGTCGCGCTTGTCGAGCATGGAGAACTTGAAACCCTTGCGCTCTTCGGCGGTGAAGAGTTCAACGGGAATGCTGACCAGGCCGAAGCTCATCAGGCCTTTCCAGACGGAGCGCGCCATTTCAGGCCTCCTTGGGTTGGGGGCAAGGATCCAGCGGGGGATTTGCAAATTTAAGCGCGACGCGACGCATGGTCAGTGCGCCAAATCACAGACCCTCGCGCGGAAAAGCTCAAAAATGCCCGCAACATGAACCACCTAAGGCATGCATCGCGATGACCGACCACATGATGTTCGAGGCGTGGGCCGATCTCCTAGGGGGGCAGTTCCCGGCGGGGGCGGCCTTCACTTTCAAGCCGCGGCGCAGGATCGTCTGCGTCAGCTGGCCGTACGAGCGCGGGTCGGAACGTCCGAGCATGGCGCTGCATTCGGTCGCGATCTCATTCACGCAGCTCGCCTGGAAAAGCTATCGCGGTGCGCGCTCTGCGCGATGGAAGCGCGCCGATGCGAATCTTTCCGCGCTCGTGGCCAATGCGCTTTCGCAATACGACTCGGAAAACGCGGGTTACGAAACGGCGGGCTCCGAGCTGCAGATCAGCATTGCGTCGGTGGACATTTTCCCGCCGCCGGCCGGATCCGCCGCGGCCATGGGGCAGGGCGCCTCCGCCCGCTAGTTCGGACTGCCCGGCGCAGGGCCGGGTTCGAGGAGCGTTTGCACCGCGGCCGTCTGTGCCGGGTTAGTAACTCTTTGAGAACTAAAGTACAATCTTTAGTTCTGTGACTGGTGCCGAGGAAGGGACTCG
>CAZZDV010000061.1:0-17619 GCA_964652785.1 uncultured Bordetella sp. | reverse complement strand
CGTAGCCTGCGGCGCTCAAGCGTAGCCTGCGGCTACAAGCCTGCGCGTGTAGTCCGATTTCGAGTCGACCAGGACCTCGTCGATCGAGCCGCTTTCGACCACCTCGCTGTCCTTCATCACGATCACGCGATGGGCCATCGCGCGCACCACGTCGATGTCGTGGGTGACCAGCACGTAGCTCAGGCCGTGTTTTTTCTGCAGGTCGCCCAGTAGCTGCAGAACCTGCTTCTGGATCGTGACGTCCAAAGCGCTGGTCGGCTCGTCCAGCACGACAATGCTCGGCCGGACGATGAGCGCGCGCGCGATCGCGATGCGCTGCCGCTGCCCGCCGGAAAATTCGTGCGGATAGCGCTGCAGGAGCGGAGCCACCTCGCCGTTCTCGGTCAATCCTACTTCCTGAAGGGCCTGGATGATGCGCTCCCGCCGGCCTTCGATCCCCAGCGCGGGCTCGTGGATCTCGAGGCCTTCGCCCACGATCGCCTCGACGGTGAGTCGCGGAGAGAGCGAGGACAGGGGATCCTGGAACACCACCTGGATCTCGCGCCGCAGCCTGCGCTTTTCATTCGCGTCCGCGGCCAGCCAGTTCGACTCGCCGATGCGGATGTCTCCCTTGGCGGCAACCAGGTTCAGCAGCGCCAGCGCCAGCGTCGTCTTGCCGGAGCCCGATTCGCCGATCACGCCCAGCGTCTCTCCCGGAGCGAGCTCGAAGTCCGCGTTCTTCACGGCCACGAAGCGTCCCTTGTTGAACCAGCCGCGGATGCCGGGCAACGGGATCGCATACTCGACCGTGACCCCGGTCGCGCTGAGCACCCTGCCTTCGCCGGGCGGCCCGACATCGCGGCGAGGCACGCTGTCGATGAGTTTTCGCGTGTAAGCGTGTTGTGGCGCGCGCATGACTTCGGCGGTGGCGCCCTGCTCGACGATGATGCCGCGCTCCATCACCGCGACGCGATCGGCGTACCTGCGCACGAGATTCAGGTCATGCGTGATCAGGAGCAGGCTCATTCCGGACTCCGCGCGCAACCGGTCGAGCAGCCCGAGGATCTGGAGGCGGATCGAAGCATCCAGCGCGGTGGTCGGCTCATCCGCAATCAGCAGCTTGGGATTGCACGCCAGCGCCATTGCGATCATCACGCGCTGCCGCTGCCCGCCCGAAAGCTGGTGCGGATAGCTGCGCGCCCTTCTCTCCGGATCGTCGATCCCGACGCGCTTCATCGCTTCGATCGCCCCGGCGCGCGCTTTCTGCACGTCCAGGCCTTCGTGCAGGCGCAGCGATTCCGCTATCTGCTCGCCGACCTTGTGCACCGGATTCAGCGCGGTCATCGGCTCCTGGAAGATCATCGCGATATCGCGGCCGCGCAATTCGTGCAGCTTCGCGGCCGACATCTTCAGCACGTCCTGCCCCTCGAACAGCACTTCGCCGCTCAGCCGGGCGGTCTCCAGGAGGCGCATGAGCGAAAGCGCCGTCACGGTTTTTCCGGAGCCCGATTCGCCGACCAGCGCGAGCCTCTGGCCCTGCTCGAGCGAAAACGAAACACGATCGACGACCCGGCGGGTGCCGAACCCCACGCTCAGCTCGCGCACTTCCAGCCGGCTCATGGCGTGTCCCCTTCGAGGACCTTGCGCGGGTCGAGCGCGTCGCGCAACGCGTCTCCTATGAGGATGAGCAGGAGCAGGGTCACCACCAGCACGACGAATGTGGAGAGCGAGATCCACCAGCAATCGAGGTTGTTCTTGCCCTGGCTGAGCAGCTCGCCGAGGCTCGGCGTTCCCGGGGGCATGCCCAGGCCGAGGAAGTCCAGGCTGGTCAGCGCGCCCACCGCCCCGGCCATCTCGAAGGGCACCAGCGTGACCACCGGCGTCAGGCTGTTCGGCAGGATATGGCGCGTCATGATGGTGAGGTTGGTCTGGCCAAGAGCGCGCGCCGCGCGGACGTAGTCGAGCGTGCGGTTCTTGAGGAACTCGGCGCGCACGTAAGCCGCGATCCCGAGCCACCCGAAAATCGACAGCAGCAGGACCAGCAGCCAGAAACTGGGCGCGAACATCGAAGACAGGATGATGAGCATGTACAGCGTCGGCATCGAGCTCCACATCTCGTTGAAGCGTTCCATGACGATGTCCGTCCAACCGGCGAAATAACCCTGGATCGCGCCGATCAGCACGCCGAACACGGCGCAGATCGAGGACACGATCAGTGCGAACATCACCGAGATGCGAAATCCATAGACCAGCCGCGCGAGCAAATCCCGGCCGGTGTCGTCGGTGCCCAGGATGTTCTGCGAATCCGGGGCCGCCGGGTTCGGCTGCAGGGAGAAATAGTTGACCGTGCGATGGTGATACGGGTTGGGCGGGTAGAGCGCGAAGTTGTCGCTCTTGGCCAGGTTCGCCCGGATGAGCGGATCCAGGTAGTCCGTCTGCGACGGGAAGTCGCCGCCGAACGTGGTCTCCGGCAGGGTTTGGACCAGCGGGAAATAGAGTTGCCCGCTGTAGCGCACGACAAGCGGCTTGTCGTTCGACAGGACTTCGGCGAACAGGCTCAGTATGAAGAGCACCAGGAAAATGACGAGGCTGTAATAACCCAGCTTGTTGCCGCGAAAGCGCCGCCAGGCGCGGCGGCCGGGACTCATGGCCGGCGCCCGGACCGTGGGTGGCGCGCCGGCTGTGATCGCGTCAGTCAAAATACGTCACCCTCGGGTCGACCCAGATGTAGCTCAGGTCGCGCAGCAGCGTGGTGAACAGGCCGATGATCGTGAACAGGAACAGGCTTCCGAGCACCACCGGGTAATCGCGCCGGATGACCGACTCGTACGAGAGCAGCCCGAGGCCGTCGAGCGAGAACAGGGTTTCGATCAGCAGCGACCCGCTGAAGAACGCGCCGACGAACGCGGCCGGGAACCCGGTCATGATCGGGATCATCGCGTTGCGGAATACGTGCTTCCAGAGCACGGTTCGCTCGTCCAGGCCCTTGGCGCGCGCTGTCAGCACGTATTGCTTGCGAATCTCTTCGAGCACCGAGTTCTTCGTCAGCACGGTGATGACGGCGAATCCCCCGAGCACCATCGCCGCGATCGGCATGGCGATATGCCAGAAGTAATCGGCGATCTTCCCGAACAGGCTGAGCTCGGCCCAGTTGATCGACGTGAGTCCGCGCAGCGGGAACCACTGCACGAAAGAGCCTCCGCCGAAGAGGACGAGCAGCACCACGCCCATCACAAAGCCCGGGATCGCGAAGCCGAGCAGCACGATGAAAGTCGTCACCATGTCGAACCGCGTGCCCGCCCGCACGGCCTTGGCTATCCCCAGCGGCACCGAGACCAGGTAAACGAGCAGGAAAGTCCACAGGCCCAGGCTGATCGACACCGGCAGCTTCTCGAGGATCAGCTTCCAGACATCCTTGTTGTGATAAAAACTGCGGCCGAGGTCGAAACGCACGAACTGCGAAAGCATCTGCACATAGCGCTCGAGCGGAGGCTTGTCGAAGCCGTACAGCTGCTTGATCTCCTCGATGCGCTTGGCATCGACCCCCTGCCGGCCACGATAGCCGCTGTCGGCCGACGACGGGCCTTCGCCCCCCGCTTCGCGGCCCTGCAATTGCGAAACCAGCTGCTCGACGGGACCGCCCGGCACGAACTGCACGACGACGAAGGTGATCGTGAGGATGCCGAGCAGGGTCGGGATCATCAGCAGCAATCGCTTCAGTACATAGGACCACATCGCATCGTTCCGGTTACTTTTTCCACCAGGTTGCAAGCACCCAGGATTCGGGCTGGTAGTACAGCGGCATCACTGCGGGCTGCTCGAACTTCCCCGAGCGATAGGCTATCCGATACGTGTTGGCGTAGTACTGCGGGATCGCGTAATGCCCATGACGCAGGATGCGGTCAAGCGCGCGCAGCCGCGCCACCAGTTCGGGGCGCGTGCGCGCGGAAACCACCTGCCCGAGCAGGGTGTCCACCGCGGGGTCTTTGATGCCCGTGAGGTTGCCGGAGCCTTCGGTGCCCGCCGACTGCGAGCCAAAGCGGTCGAGAAGCTCGCTGCCCGGCGCTTCCCTTCCCGGAATCCGGCCGCCGAAAAAATCGAAATCGAAAACGTCCATGCGTTTTTGCAGCAGCGCGAAGTCCACCACGCGCACTTCAGCGTCGATTCCGAGCTTGCCCAGCGCCTGGATGAACGGTGTGTTGACCGGGCCGCTGCGCGTGGAATTGTCGAGGAACTCGATACGCATCGGTTCGCCGCGTGCATTGCGCAACTTGCCGTCCCGGTAGGTCCAGCCGGCCGCCGCAAGCAGGTCCTTGGCCTTGCGCAGGTTGGCGCGCAGGCTGCCGGGCGAATCGGTCGTCGGCGGCTGCGGCACTTCCTCGCTGAAGACCTTTGGAGGCAGGCCGCCGCGCAATGGCTCGAGCACGGCCAGCTCATCCGGACCGGGCAGGCCCTTGGCCTCGAAATCGCTGTTGTTGAAGTAACCGCGCACGCGGATATAGGCGCTGTAAAAAAGCTTGCGGTTCATCCATTCGAAATCGAATGCCAGCGCGAGCGCTTCCCGGACCCGCGGATCCTTGAACTTCTCGCGGCGGGTATTGATCATGTAGCCCTGGAAATCCCCGGCGTTCTTCGAAGTGAGCTCCTTCTTGATGAGCTCGCCGGAATCGAATTTCTTGCCTGTGTAAGTCCGCGCCCATTCGCGTGCCGAAAAGCTCCGGACGTAGTCGAACTCGCCCGCCTTGAATGCTTCGGTCTGCGCAGTGTTGTCCTGGTAGATTTTGTAGGTGATGCGGTCGAAATTGAACATCCCCCGGCGCGCATTGAGGTCGCGTGCCCAATAGTTCGGGTCGCGGTCATACGTGATGTCGCGCCCGAAATTCATGCGCCCGATCCGGTAGGGTCCGCTCGCGATCGGGAAATCGAGGATGATCTTGTCGAACGGCTTGCCCCCGCCCCACTCCCGGCTGAAGACAGGCAGGCCGCCCACCATCAAAGGAAGCTCTGCGTTCGCACGGCTGAACTCGAAGCGCACTACGAGCGGCTCCACCACAATGGCCTGCTTCACGTCGCCGAAGATCACGCGGTACTGGGGCGCCGCGAGCTTGCTCATCAGCGCGTCGAAGCTGTGCTTGACGTCGGCCGCCATGACCGGCTTGCCGTTGTGGAAGCGCGCGGCCGGGTTGATGCGGAAGGTGACAGAAAGGCCGTCGGCGGGCACCTCGACGTCTTCGGCCAGCAGCCCGTAGCCGCTGGTGGGTTCGTCCATCGTGCCGGTCAGCAGCGATTCGAAAACCAGCGAGTTGAGACCCGGAGGCGCCGTGCCTTTGAGGATGTACGGGTTGTACTTGTCGAAATTGCTGATCCGCAGGGGCGGCACGAGGTCGATGCTTCCGCCCTTGGGCGCCTTGGGATTGACCCACTCGAATGCCGCGAACCCGGCCGCGTACTTGAGCTCGCCGAACTGGCCATAGCCGTGGGCGGCGTGCGCTCCGGGCACGAAGGCCGCGAGCCCGAGAATGGATAGGACGGCGCGCAAGGCGGCTGTCATCGTCAGGCAGCCCTGCGCTGCCAGCCCTGCGGCATCGAGGCGAGCAATTTCCTGGTGTAAGGGTGCTGGGGGTCGGAGTAGATCGCGTCGGAATCCGCGGTCTCCACGATCTCACCGTCGCTCATGACCATCACCCGGTCGGCCATGTAGCGCACGACTGCGAGGTCGTGCGAAATGAACAGGTAGCTCATGGCCAACTCGTCCTGCAATTGCTGGAGCAGGTTGAGCAGCTGGGACTGGATGGAAACGTCAAGCGCGGAAACCGACTCATCGCAGATCAGTACATCGGGCTTCAGCGTCAGGCAGCGTGCGATCGCGATCCTTTGCCTCTGCCCCCCGGAGAATTCATGAGGATACTTGAAGAACGCGGACTCCGGCAGCCCGACTTTTCCGAGCAGCTCCAGCGCGAGGCCCCGGCGATCGGGGTCCGACCCGCCAATGGCATGGATCCTCATCGGCTCCATGAGAATCTGCCCCGCGGTGAATCGCGGATTGAGCGACGCGTACGGGTTCTGGAACACGATCTGGATCCTGCGCTTGGCCGCGATGAATTCCTTCTTCGGCAAGGAGAACCAGTCCCGGCCTTCGAAAAGCACCTCGCCGGCGGTGGCCTCGTGCAAACGCATGAGGACCATCGCGAGCGTGGACTTGCCGGAACCGGATTCGCCCACGAGCCCCAGCGTCTTGCCCCTTGGCAGGGTGAAGGACGCGTCCTTGACCGCCCGCACTTCGCGTTTGCCGAACAGCCCTTCGCGAAGGAAGAAGCTCTTTGACACGCCCCGGGCTTCCAGCACGATCTCTTCGCCACCGTCGATGCCGCGTTGTCTTTGCTTATCCTGGTCGACTGGTGCGACGGGAGCATCCATGAAGTCCGCGATCACCGGGAGCCGGAGCGGGCGGCCCTGGAGCGCGGGCCGGCAGGCCAGGAGCGCCTTGGTATACGCATCCTGGGGCGTTTCGAAGATCTGCCGCGCCGCGCCCTGCTCGCGGATCTGCCCCGCGCGCATGACCACCACGGCATCGGCAATCTCGCCCACCACGGCCAGGTCGTGGGTGATGAACAGGACCGACATCTGGCGACGCTTCCGCAGCGCGGCCAGGAGTTCCAGGATCTGCTTCTGGACGGTCACGTCGAGGGCGGTAGTGGGCTCGTCGGCGATCAGCAGTTTCGGCTCGCAGGCTATTGCCATCGCGATCATCACCCGTTGCTGCTGGCCGCCGGACAACTGGTAAGGATAGGCGTTGATCCTCGTGGCGGGCTCCGGAATGCCGACTTCGGCCAGCAGCTCGACGGCGCGTGCCCGCGCTGCGGCGCGCGTGAGTCCCAAGTGGGCCCTGAGGACTTCACTCAGTTGAAACCCGACCGGGAACACCGGATTGAGCGAGCTCATCGGCTCCTGGAAGATCATCGAAATCTCCCGGCCCCGGACCGACAGCAATGCCTTCCGGTCCCTGCTGAGCAAGTCGCGCCCGTTGAAGGCGGCCGTCCCTTCGGGCCGGACGAGGGCGTTCTCCGGGAGCAACCCGAGGATCGCAAGGGCCGTCACCGACTTGCCGCTGCCGGACTCGCCCACCAGCGCCACCGTGCTGTTCACCGGGACGTCGAAGCTCACCCCGTCCACCGCCACGACCGGCCGGCCGCGCTCGCCGCGAAATTCCACCGCGAGATTGCGTACGGAGAGCAACGGGGGGGCCGATTGGCTCAATTCAGCCTCGGGTCGAGCGCATCGCGCAACGCGTCCGTGAGCAGGCTGAACGCGGTCACCAGCACAGCCATTGCCAGCGTGGCCGATGCGATCTGCCACCAGCGCCCGTTCAGGAGCTCGTTCTGCGCTTCGTTGATCATGCTGCCCCAGGAAACCGTGTCCACGCCGACACCGAAACCAAGGAAGCTCAGGATGACTTCGGACTTGATGAACAGGACCACATGCAGCGAAAGCTGGACCAGCACCACGTGGCCGACATTCGGCAGGATGTGGACGTACATGCGCGAAAGGTCGCTCGCACCGATCGCATCGGCCGCCTGCACGTACTCGCGCACCTTGTGCTTCATGTACTCGGCGCGCACCAGCCTGAAGATGCCGGTCCACCCGGTGAGGCCGAGGATCAGCACGACCGTGGCCGTGCCCTTCTGGTTGAGCACCGCAGCGATCGCAAGGATCAGCAACAGGTACGGAATGGACGTGAACACGCTGTACACCCAGTTGAGGAACGCATCGATGCGCCCGCCGAAGTAACCGGCTTGGGCCCCGAGCACGGTGCCGATCAATGCCGCGAGTACGGCGGCAGCCAGCCCCACCAGCACGGACGTCTGCGTGCCTTTGAGCGTCTTCTGCAGGACGTCGCGGCCCCACTTGTCCCCGCCCAGGGGCAACGTCGGGGACCGGGCCTCGGGCGCCGACGCAATGTCCGGGCTCTTCAGGATCTCCGCGAGTTCGACGCCGATCGGGTCGACGATGCCGAGATCTTCGGCGGGGCCCGCAGGCGTCGCGCCCTCCTCCGGCCTGGATTGGGGGGACTGGCGTCCACCTGCGCTGAATGCGGGTGGCGCATAGCTGATGCCCGTCTCTTTTGACCAGTGCCCGGCGATGAGACCGGCGCCGGCGCCTGCCGCCACGAACAGATAGACGAGGACCACCAGCGCGCTTGCCAGCCCGACCTTGTCGTCCCTGAAGTGTCGCCATGCATTGGTCCAGTGACCAGGAGAGGTCGCCGCGTCGGTCGATTGCAAGATCACGGCGCCTGGGCTCATCGGAGTTGCACCCGCGGATCGAGCGCCTTGTACAGCAGGTCGGTAGCGAGGTTCACCACCATGGTTGCGATGGCCACGTAGACCGTCACCGCCTTGATCAGCGGAAAATCGCTGCGCTCGACAGCAAGGATCACTTCGCGGCCGATCCCCGGAATGGAGAAGAACCGCTCCACAAGGAACGCGCCGGCGAGCAGCCCGGGAAGCTGGATCATCACATTGGTGAGGACCGGAATCGCGGCGTTGCGCAGCACGTGGATGCCCATTGTGCGGGCTTCGCCCATGCCCTTGGCCCTTGCGGTGCGCACGTAGTCCTGGTTGATCTCTTCGAGGAAGAAGCTGCGATAGAGGCGGATGTCCGGGGCAAGCGTGACGACGACCAGCACCAGCACCGGCAACGCGCTGTAGCGCAGCAGGTTCTCCGTGAAGCCGTTTCCCCAGCCCTGCACCGGGAACCAGCCCAGCTGGTAGCCGACCACGTACTGGAACACGATGATGTAGACGAGGATCGAGATCGACTGCCCGACCGTGCAGGCCACCATGATCGCGCGATCGGTGAGCGACCCCCTCATGTAAGCCACCAGCATCGCAGCCGCCATCGAGAGCACGGTGCCGATGACCATCATCGGAACGAGGACCGTCAGCGACGGCCCGAGCCGCGTCGCGAAGATCGCGGAGATCCGCTCGTTCGTCGACCAGCTCACGCCGAAATCCCCCGTCACGATCTGCCGGATGAAGATGAGGAACTGCACGGGATACGGCTGGTCTATGCCGAGCTGGCGGCGGATATTCTCGATCTGCGCCGGGTTGGAGACCTTGCCGGCGAGCAGGTAGGCCGGATCGCCCCCGACGATATTGAAGAGCACGAAGACGAGCAGCACGACGCCAAGCAGCGTCGGGATGAACTCGAGCACGCGGCGGACGATGTAGGAGAGCATTCCTACGTCCCCGGCCGCTGGCCGAGGTCGATGTAAAGCCACTCGGCATGCAGCACGGGGTGCTTGCGGTAACCCATCACATGGGGCTGGAGCAGCACGTTGCGGTACCGGCTGTCCGCGAGCATCCAGACCGTGTCTGTCTCCATGATGCGCGTCATCTCGCGATACAGCCGGTTGCGCTCGGGCCCGTCCGGCAGCGTCCTCGATCTTTCGTAGCGCTTGTCGTACTCCCTGGATTGGTAGCAGGCGTTGTTGCTCTGCTTCGAGTTCGGCCCGTAGAGGAGCTGCATGAAGTTGTCGCCGTCGGGGTAGTCGGCGATCCATGCCGCGCCCCGCATCATGAGGCGACACTCGTTCTCGAGCTTGATCAGCTCGGGGAAGCGGTCCTTGTGGAACTCGACCCGCACGCCGATCGAATCCAGCGACCGCTTGATCAGCTCGTCGAACTGCCTCGCGACCTCTGTCGGAGGCGACGAATAACGCAGGACCAGCGGCTTGCCGTCGGGCAGCGACCGGTAGCCATCGCTTGCCTTCCTGTAGCCGAACCGATCCAGCAAAGCGTTTGCGACGCGCGGGTCGTGCGGGATGCCGCGGCGATAGGCCGGGTCGTGCCCGGCGACGCCCGGTGGAATCGGATACTGGGCGCGGATCGCCTGGCCATTGCGGATGATCCTGATCTGGTCCTCGAGCTTGTAGGCCATTGCGACCGCGCGGCGCAAGGCGATCTTCTCCCTGGAGAACCCGCCGACGGGATTCGGCTTCCCGCCGATCGATTCCTGCATGTTGAAGTAGGTGTACGTGATCTCCGGATCGACGCTGCGATCCAGGCTGAAGCCGCGCTTGGCGAAGTCAGGCTTCAGTTTGCCGTCCGCGCCCATGAAGATGCCGGCAAGCTCGGAGAGCTGGTACTCGATGTCCGTCTGGCGCCCGAGGAAGGCCAGCCATCGGCTCTGGGTCTCCTCCATGATGCTGATCTCGACACCGCCGATTGCGGGGAGGCGCTTGCCTTTCATCTGCGCGACGATTGCGGTGTCCGCGGGGTTGTCCCCGGCGGCGAAGTCCCAGGTTCTGTCCCGGTATCCCGGATTGGCCTCTAGCGTGATCTTCGACGAGCGCACGTAGCTCTTGAGCCGGAATGGACCCGTCCCCACCGGGTGCGAGTTCGTTTCGTTGCCGTACGTTTCGATGGCTTCGCGCGCGACCGCGCCGGCAAGGGGAAAAGCCAGCACGTGCGAGAAATTGAAGTCGGTCTGGTTCAGGCGGATGCGCAATGTGAAGCGATCGGGAAGCTCGAACCCCGCGATCCTGGCGTCGTAGTCGAAGCGGCCGGTCTTCTTCGCCTGCGCGACCAGGTCGTCGAGGCCGGCGATCTTGCCTTCGAAAAGGAAGGCATAGGGCGAGCGATTCGCCGGATCCATGAACCGCTTGAAGGAATACGCGTAGTCCGCCGCGGTCAGCTCCCGCCTGGCGCCTTTGAACGCGGTGTCGTCACTGAAGAAGATACCCGGCTTCACCTGCAGCGTGTAAGTACGACCGTCCTTGCTGATCGAGGGCATCGAGGCAGCGACGTTCGGGACCAGCTTTGCCGGCCGGGCGAGGTAGTCGTAAGTCAACAGCGGATCGAAGATCGCCTCGATCACCGTGCCGGAGTAATAGTCGGAGATGCGCACCGGGTCGAAGCCCGTCTCGGAGGCCTGGAAGGTGACGCGGAGGATCTTGCCATTGTCCGCCTGCGCTGGCGCCGCAATCCAGATGAGGAACAGCGCGGCGATCCCTATGCAACGCGGCAGGCCCTTCATCCAGCGCAATCCATCGGTCGCAGTAGTCCCGGGACAGGTGTGAGCCGGCGCATCCGGGCCGGCGGGGGAAAGTATAATCCGCGGGCGCAGCAACCACAGGGAACAGCATGGGATTTCTCGCCGGAAAACGCATCCTTGTCACCGGGCTCATCAGCAACCGCTCGATCGCCTGGGGCATCGCCAAGGCCGCGCAGCGCGAAGGCGCCGAGCTCGCCCTCACCTACCAGACCGATCGCTTCAAGGACCGTGTCACGGACATGGCGAAGGAGCTCGGCTCCGACATCGCGCTGCCCTGCGAGGTGTCCGAGGATGCCTCGATCGCCGCCCTGTTCGAGCAGCTCGGCAAGCGCTGGGAAAAACTCGACGGGCTAGTGCATTCCATCGCCTTCGCCTCGAAGGAAGCGATCGCGGGCGATTTCCTCGAGGGACTCTCGCGCGAGGGCTTCCGGCAGGCGCTCGACATCTCGGCCTACAGTTTTCCGGCGCTGGCCAAGGCTGCGCTGCCGATGCTGAGCGAGAAGGCCTCGCTGGTGACGCTGACCTACCTGGGATCGGAGCGCGTCATCCCGAACTACAACACCATGGGCCTGGCAAAGGCGAGCCTCGAGGCCAGCGTGCGTTACCTGGCGGAAAGCCTGGGCGCGAGGGGCGTGCGCGTGAATGCGATTTCCGCCGGGCCGATCAAGACGCTGGCCGCAAGCGGCATTTCCGGGTTCGGAAAGATCCTCAAGTTCGTCGAGCAAAATGCGCCGCTGCGACGCAATGTGACGATCGACGACGTGGGCAATGCCGCGGCTTTCCTGCTTTCGGATCTAGCCGCCGGGATCACTGCGGAAGTCATCCATGTCGACAACGGCTTCAGCACGATGGCCGCGGGCATGCGGTCCCTGAACGACGACCCACCCGCCTAGCCTTTCCTACTGCTGTTGTTTCTTGTCGAGATTGGCCTTGTTGATTTCGACCTTGGCCTGCGAGCGCAGGCTGGCCGCGTAGGCCGTGAACTGCTCGCCGCCGACCTGGCTTTCCTGGCGCGCGAGCGCGCCTTTGGCATCAGGCTCGGCCTTGGGCGGCGTATCGATGATCCGGCTGATTCGATAGACCACATATGCGCGGTCGGCGCCGAAACCCGCGTAGCCGGGAAGCTTGGTGGTGTCCGCCGCGAGGATCTGCCGCAGGGCTTCCGGGGGCAGTCCTTCCGCGGTGGCACGGCTGACGGCGTGCGGGGCGGACCACTTGATGCCTGAGTCCTTGCCAGCCTTGAGCTCGGCGAGTTTCGCTTCGCCGTCCTTGCGCGCGAGCTTGGCGGCTTCCTGAAACCGCAGCTGCTTGTCGATATCCGCCTTCACCTCCTCGAACTTGAGCTGCGCCGCCGGCTTGTGCTCGGTCACGCGGGCCGACGCAAGCGTGCTCGGCGCCACTTCGATCGCATCGGTATTCCTCTTCGACTGGATCGAGTCTGACGAGAACAGCGCCGCGAGCATGCGCGGATTGCCAAGGACGCCCGCCGCCTTGGAGGCCGTTTTTGGAATCCAGTCGGTCTTCTGCACCTGCAGCTTGAAGCGCTCGGCCGCCGGCTTCAGGCTGTCGGACTGCTCGTAGACGAGGTTGCTGAAGACCTCCGCGGACTCGGCGAACTTGCGCGTGCCTTTCGAGCGCGCAAGCTCCTTCGAGAGGTCGGCGCGGACTTCCTCCAGCCCCTTGATCTTCGCCGCCTGGACCGCCGTCACGCGGATGATGTGAAACCCGAATTCGGTTGCCACGAGGTCGCTGGTCTCGCCTTCCTTGAGCTTGAAGGCCGCGTCCTCGAACGGCTTGACCATCGTGCCGGGGGACACCGCCCCAAGGTCGCCACCCTTGTCCGCCGAGCCCGGATCCTGCGAGTTCTGTTTTGCGAGCTCGGCGAATTTCGCCGGCGTCTTCCTGATTTCGGCCAGCAGGCCTTCGGCTTTTTTCTTCGCAGCCTCCTTCTCGGCCGGCTTTGCGTCCGCGGCGGCCGCGATGAGGATATGGCTGACGTTGCGCTGCTCTTCCTGCTTGTACTGGCTCAAGCGCGAGGCATAGGCCGCCTTGATTTCGTCCTCGCTGACGGGGTCCCCCGCGCCCAGCTGCTCGGCCGAAAGCACGAGGTACTCCGCCCGCACGAGTTCCGGCGTGCGCAACGACGCCTGGTTTGCGTCGTAGTACGCCTTCATGGCCGCTTCGTCCACCTTGACCTGGCCCGCGAATGCGTCGGCAAGGATCACGTGTTCCTGCACTTCGCGCTGCTCGCCTTCGATCGCGGCGAGGCGGTTCGACAACGCGCGCGCCTGGAACGCGCTCCCCGCGAGCGAGCGGTTCAGCTGCGACAGCGTGAGGTCGAAGCGCAGCTTCGATTCGAAACCGGCCGGCGTCATGTTCTGCGCCTGCAGCAGCGATTCGTAGGTCTGCTTGGAGAATTTCCCGTCCACCTGGAAAGGCGGCATGTTGGATATGAGCTCGCGCAGCTGCTCGTCGCTGATGATGAGGCGCGACTTGACCGCGGCAGTGGCGATCACTCGCCGGTCGATCAGGGTGTCGAGCAGCCCGGAGCGCGCCTCCGGCGTGTCGAAGGTCGTCAGGTCCGCGCCGCGGCCGAGGATGCCGCGAATGCGGTCCAACTGCTGCCGGTATTCCTCCTCGAACTCGCGCACGGTGATGTTCGCGCCATCGACGGTGGCGATGTTGTTTGCGCCGCTCATCGAATTCGTATAGGACTCGAGCCCGAAGAAGGCGAAGGGCACGATCATGAGTCCCAGGAGGACCTGGATGAAGCGCTTGTTCTTGAGGACGAAATCGAACATGTGGGGTCAATTTGCGAATGTGAAAAAGGCGAACCGTGGTTCGCCTTTTCAGGAAGCGTGGCGGAGTGGACGGGACTCGAACCCGCGACCTCTGCCGTGACAGGGCAGCATTCTAACCAACTGAACTACCACTCCACGCCGTTACTGCATGCCCTGCAACTGCCCTGCTGCTCGCCTTCCTGGTGGGTACTGTTGGGGTCGAACCAACGACATCTGCCTTGTAAGGGCAGCGCTCTACCGCTGAGCTAAGCACCCTTGATCCGGCTTTTCCACCCAGTCCAGCCCCGCCGTCCATCTGCCGCCCTCGAATACACACAGGGCGGCGGCTGAAAAGCCCGTTAGTTTAACGCATCCTTCAGTGCTTTTCCAGCGCGAAACTTGGGCACGCGCGCCGCCTTGATCTTGATCTCGGCGCCGGTGCGCGGGTTGCGGCCTGAGCGCGCCGCACGCTTGCCCACGTAAAACGTGCCGAACCCGACCAGGGTCACCATGTTGCCCTTCTTAAGGTTCGACTTGATCGCAACGACCATCGCGTCGATCGCGCGTTCGGACGCCGACTTGGAAATCTCGGCGGCCTGGGCGATCTGCTCGATCATCTCAGCTTTGTTCATCGCACTCCCCTCAATGCTTTATCAATGCGTAATGACACCCGGCTTGGAATCCCCGGCCTTGTCTTTTACTTCCGGCAGCGCCGCCGCGACCTCGTCCGTAAGGGGCGAGGGATGACGCTCCAGCGCGACTTCCAGCACCTTGTCGATCCACTTGACCGGCACGATTTCGAGCTTGTTCTTGATGTTGTCGGCGATCTCCTGGAGGTCCTTCACGTTCTCCTCCGGGATCATCACCGTCTTGATGCCGCCGCGAACCGCCGCGAGCAGCTTCTCCTTGAGTCCGCCGATCGCCAGGACTTCACCGCGCAGCGTGATCTCGCCGGTCATCGCCACGTCGGCGCGCACCGGAATGCCGGTGAGCGACGATACGAGCGCCGTCGTGATCGCAATGCCCGCGCTCGGGCCGTCCTTGGGCGTCGCGCCCTCGGGGAAGTGCACGTGCAGGTCGTTCTTCTCGTACGAATCGTCCCGGATGCCGAGCTTGCGTGAGCGGCTGCGCACCACCGAGCGCGCTGCTTCGACCGACTCCTTCATCACGTCGCCCAGCGAACCGGTGCGGATGATGTTGCCCTTGCCCGGCATCAGCGCGGTTTCGATCGTCAGCAGTTCGCCTCCGACTTCGGTCCACGCCAGGCCCGTGACCTGTCCGATCTGGTTTTCTTTCTCCGCCATGCCAAACGTGAAGCGCCGAACGCCAAGGTACTTGTCGAGGTTGCGCGGCGTTACCGAGATTTTCTTCTGCTTGCCCTCGGTCATGATCTGCTTGACCGCCTTGCGGCAGATCTTGGAAATCTCGCGCTCGACGCCCCGCACACCGGCTTCTCGCGTGTAGTAGCGCACCACGTCGCGGATCGCGGGCTCGGTCACCGACAGCTCGCCGTCCCTGAGGCCGTTGTTCTTCATCTGCTTGGGCAGCAGGTACTTGACCGCGATGCTGACCTTTTCGTCCTCGGTGTAGCCCGAGAGGCGGATCACTTCCATCCGGTCGAGCAGCGCGGGCGGAATGTTCAGCGTATTCGAGGTGGCAATGAACATCACCTCGGACAGGTCGTACTCGACCTCGATGTAGTGGTCGACGAACGTGTGGTTCTGCTCAGGGTCTAACACCTCGAGCAGCGCCGACGAAGGGTCGCCGCGGAAATCCATGCCCATCTTGTCGACTTCGTCCAGGAGAAACAACGGGTTCTTGACCGCCACCTTGGACATGCTCTGCAGGATCTTGCCCGGCATCGAGCCGATATACGTGCGGCGATGGCCGCGGATCTCCGCCTCGTCCCGCACGCCGCCGAGGGCCATGCGCACGAACTTGCGGTTCGTCGCCTTGGCGATCGACTGGCCGAGCGAGGTCTTGCCTACGCCGGGCGGGCCGACGAGGCACAGGATCGGCGCCTTCATGCGCTCGACGCGGCTTTGCACGGCCAGGTACTCGAGGATGCGTTCCTTGACCTTCTCGAGGCCGTAGTGGTCCTCGTCCAGCACCTTTTGCGCGGCCTTGATGTCCTTGCTGATCTTGGTCTTCTTCCTCCACGGGAGGTTGACCAGGGTCTCGATGTAGTTGCGCACGACCGTGGCTTCGGCCGACATCGGCGACATGAGCTTTAATTTCTTGAGCTCCGCGTCGACCTTCTTGCGCGCTTCCTTGGGCATGTGCGCCTTGCGGATGCGCTTGTCCATCTCCTCGAGGTCGGCGCCCTCCTCGCCTTCGCCGAGCTCTTTCTGGATCGCCTTGACCTGCTCGTTGAGGTAGTACTCGCGCTGGCTCTTCTCCATCTGGCGCTTCACGCGGCCACGGATGCGCTTCTCGACCTGCAGGATGTCGATCTCGGTCTCGAGCTGCGAAAGGAGGTGCTCGAGGCGCGCCTTGACGTCGAACATCTCGAGCACTTGCTGCTTCTGCTCGAGCTTGAGCGGAAGATGCGCGGCCACGGTGTCGGCGAGGCGGCCGGCTTCGTCGATGCCGGAGAGCGAAGTCAGGATCTCGGGCGGGATCTTCTTGTTGAGCTTTACATACTGGTCGAACGCCGAAAGCAGCGCGCGGCGCATTGCTTCGACCTCGTGCTGGACCGCGCCCTCGGGCGGGATCACGCTGGCTTCAGCTGTCCAGTGGCTCTTGAGGTCGGTGATCTCGCCGATCCGCGCACGGCTGCCGCCCTCGACGAGGACCTTTACGGTGCCGTCGGGCAGCTTGAGCATCTGGAGGATGTTCGAGATGCAGCCGATCTCGTACATGTCCTCGGGGCCCGGATCGTCCTTGGCTGCGGATTTCTGCGCGACCAGGAGGATGGACTTGCCGGCCTCCATCGCCGTTTCCATTGCCTTGATCGACTTGGGACGCCCCACGAACAGCGGTATGACCATGTGTGGGAACACCACCACGTCCCGCAGTGGAAGCAGCGGGTACTGGACGGGCTGGTTGTTGTCGCTTACCTGCGTTTCGGACATTGGGTCCTCGAGCCTGGAACTTGACAAAAACTGCGCTTGGCAAAATTACGCGGCAAGCAGGTAGATGCGGCCGCTTTGCCTCGATGCAACATCACGCCGAGCTTCCGGCGACCTTCGGCTGGTCCGAATAGATCAGGATCGGCTTGCCGTCCGCAATGACCATCGCCTCGTCCACGACGACCTTGCTCACGTTTTCCATGGTCGGTAATTCGTACATGGTATCCAGCAGGATCTGTTCGAGGATGGAGCGCAGGCCACGCGCGCCGGTCCTGCGGGCCAGCGCTTTCTTCGAAACGGCGGCGAGCGCGGGGATCCTCACCTCGAGTTCGACGCCTTCCATGAGAAATAGTTTCTGGTACTGCTTGAGCAGAGCGTTCTTGGGCTCGGTCAGGATCTGGATCAGGGCCGCCTCGTCGAGCTCTTCGAGCATGGCCGCCACCGGCAGGCGCCCGACGAACTCGGGGATCAGGCCGTACTTGATCAGGTCTTCAGGCTCTGTGCCGCGCAGGACTTCGCTGATGTCCTTGCCGCTGCGCGTGCTCCTCACTTCGGCGCCGAAGCCGATGCCGGATTTCTCCGAGCGGGCGCGGATGATCTTGTCCAGCCCATCGAAAGCCCCGCCGCAGATGAACAGGATGTTGGTGGTGTCGACCTGTACGAAATCCTGGTTCGGATGCTTGCGCCCGCCCTGCGGCGGCACCGAGGCGATGGTGCCCTCGATGAGCTTGAGC
>CAZZDV010000060.1:0-17658 GCA_964652785.1 uncultured Bordetella sp. | reverse complement strand
AAAGGCGCGTATTACACGCTGTAGCTAACCCCTTGTCAACTTTCCGGGATTTTTGTGCCGAGCCTGTGGATAACTCGTCCCGGAAAGGGTAGAATCGGGGTCATTAAATACGGTCTTTTTCCGGTTGCTCAGGAGCTCGCCGGGGCGGGCCGAGCAACCGCAAAAAAGTACACGATGCAGAACCTCTGGGACGCCTGTTTACGCCGCCTTGAACGCGAGCTCCCTGCACAGCAGTTCAACACCTGGATCCGCCCGCTGGCGGTCGACGGAAACGCCTCGGACCCCGGCAGCCTGACGCTGGCGGCCCCCAACCGGTTCGTCCTGGAACTCGTGCGGGAGCGGTTTTCGGGCCGCATCGAAAAACTGTTTTCGGAAGAAGGGCTGGGGGCCCTATCCCTCAAGCTCGTGCTGGCGCGCGGGGCCGATGGTGCGATCCGCGCGACCCCCGCCGCGCCGGTCGTCACCGTGGCTCCGCCAGTCACGCCCAAAGTACCCCAGACGCTCGAACGCGCCCGCCTGAATCCCGGCTTCACGTTCGACAGTTTCGTGACCGGCAAGGCGAACCAGCTTGCGCGGGCCGCCGCCATCCAGGTGTCCGAGAATCCCGGGATCTCCTACAACCCCCTCTTCGTATACGGCGGAGTGGGCCTGGGCAAGACCCACCTAGTGCAGGCGATCGGGAATTTCGTCGCCGCCCAACGGCCGGACGCCAAGATACGGTACATCCACGCGGAGCAGTACGTCACCGACGTGGTGCGCGCCTATCAGCAGAAATCCTTCGACGAGTTCAAGCGCTATTACCACTCGCTCGACCTGCTCCTGATCGACGACATCCAGTTTTTCTCCAACAAAGGCCGCACGCAGGAAGAGTTCTTCTATGCGTTCAACGCGCTCGTCGAGGCGCACAAGCAGATCGTCATTACGTGTGACACCTACCCGAAGGAGATTTCAGGCATGGAAGAGCGCCTCATCTCCCGCTTCGGCTGGGGGCTGACGGTTGCGATCGAGCCGCCGGAACTCGAAATGCGCGTCGCGATCGTCCTCAAAAAAGCCGAGGCCGAATCGGTGGTGCTGTCGGAGGACATCGCATTCTTCATTGCCAAGCACATCCGCTCGAACGTGCGCGAGCTCGAAGGTGCGCTCAAGAAAGTCCTCGCTTACTCGAGGTTCAACGCGCGTGAACTGTCGCTCGACCTCGCCAAGGATGCCTTGCGCGACATCCTCAATGTCGCCAACCGCCAGATCACGGTGGAAAACATCCAGAAGACTGTCGCGGAATTCTTCAAGCTCAAGATTTCGGACATGCATTCGAAAAAGAGGAGCCGCAACGTCGCGCGGCCGCGGCAGGTGGCCATGGCGTTGGCCAAGGACCTGACCCAGATGAGCCTGCCCGAGATCGGCGAAGCCTTCGGCAACCGCGATCACACCACGGTGCTGCACGCGTGCCGGACGATCGCGAGCCTGCGCAAGCAGGATTCGGTGATCAACCGGGATTACCTGGTGCTAGAACAGGTACTGAAAGGATGAAAGCAGGTCGTGAGCCCTGTGCGGCACCTGAGGACGGATTGTGGATAACTCGTGATTTTGGGGTCGCGCCAAAAGTTACGCAAAACAATGCACAGGCCACACACAGGCCCGCGACCCGTCTTTTTGGAACGCAAGTCACTGCATCAGGAGGACTTTTGGTTTTATCCCCACGAGTTATGCCCTCTATTAATTATTACCAAGGATAAATAAGATGATTCTGGTAAAAGCAAAACGCGACGAGCTGCTCGGCCCGCTCTCCGCGGTGAGCGGCATCATCGAACGCCGCCACACGCTCCCGATCCTCTCTAACGTGCTGATCGAGAAATCGGGCGACACGCTGACGTTTCTCGCCACCGACATCGAAATCCAGATCGTGTCGCGTTCCGCGCTTGAGCAGACCGGCGACACCAAGGGCGTCACCGTGGGAGCCCGAAAGCTCGTGGATATCCTGCGCGCGTTGCCCGACGGCGAGGTCACGCTTTCGACGCAGGACAAGCGCCTGCAGGTCAAGTCGGGGCGCAGCCGGTTTTCCCTGCAGACACTCCCTGCGGAGGATTTTCCGCGTCTCGCACGGCCGGCAGGAGACGTCTCCAAGTTTTCGTTGCCGCAGAAAGCGCTGCGCAAGCTGCTCGCGCTCGTCCAGTACGCCATGGCGCAACAGGACATCCGCTACTACCTCAACGGGCTGCTGCTGGTGGTCGAGGACAAGCAGCTCAAGCTCGTCGCCACCGACGGCCACCGCCTCGCCTACTGCTCGATGGAGCTCGACGCAGAACTGCCGCGCCAGGAAGTGATCGTCCCGAGAAAAACCATCCTCGAGCTCGCCAAGCTGATGAACGACTCTGACGAACCGGTCAACATCGAGATCAGCGCGACGCAGGCGGCGTTTACGTTCGGATCGATCGAGCTGGTATCGAAGCTCGTCGACGGCAAGTTCCCCGACTACACCCGCGTGATTCCCAAGGACCACAAGAACACGGCGGTCATCGACCGTGAGCTGCTGCGCCAGGCGCTGTCGCGCGCAGCCATCCTGTCGAACGAGAAATTCCGCGGCGTGCGCTGGGTACTCGCAGACGGCGTGCTGAAAATCGTGTCCTCCAACGCTGAGCAGGAGGAGGCCAACGAGGAGCTCGAGGTCAAGTACTCGGGCGCGGCGCTCGATATCGGGTTCAACGTCACCTATCTGCTCGATGTGCTCAACAACGTCGCTGGCGGTGATATCGAAGTCAGTTTCGGCGACGCCGCCTCGAGCGCGCTGGTGCATTTCCCGGCAGAGAAGGACTTCAAGTACGTCGTCATGCCGATGAGAATCTGAAAAAGGAAAGAGCACAGTGGCAGAAGAAGCAATCATCCAGCAGCAGCCCGCAGCGGAACCCCCGGCCCGGCCAGCGCCACAGTCTTCGGCGAGCGACTACGGTTCGGACAGCATCAAGATCCTCAAGGGCCTGGATGCGGTGCGCAAGCGCCCGGGCATGTACATCGGCGACACGTCGGACGGCACGGGCCTGCACCACATGATGTTCGAAGTCGTCGACAACGCGGTCGACGAGGCGCTGGCTGGCTGGTGTGACGAGATCGTGGTCACGATCCATACCGACAACTCAGTGTCGGTGATCGACAACGGCCGCGGCATCCCGACCGGCATCAAGGACGACGACGAGTTCAAGCGCTCCGCGGCCGAGATCGTGATGACCGAGCTGCATGCCGGGGGCAAGTTCGACAACAACACGTACAAGGTCTCGGGCGGCCTGCACGGCGTCGGCGTTTCGGTCGTGAACGCGCTCTCGGAGTGGCTGCGCCTGACCGTCTGGCGCGACGGGCGGATCCACCAGATGGAATTCCGCGACGGCGTGGCGGTAAAGCCGCTGGAGGCTACCGGGACCACCGAACGCCGGGGCACTGAAGTGCACTTTCTCGCGAGCGCCGCGATCTTCGGCAACATCGACTACCACTACGACATCTTCGCACGGCGCCTGCGCGAGCTCTCATTCCTCAATAACGGCGTTCGCATCCTGCTGGTCGACCAGCGCACCGGAAAGGAAGAGAACTTCGCGTTCTCGGGCGGCGTCAAGGGGTTCGTCGAATACATCAACCGCGCAAAGACCGTGCTCCACCCGAATGTCTTTTATGCCACGGGCGAGAAGGACGGCATCAGCGTGGAAGTGGCGATGCAGTGGAACGACTCCTACCAGGAGTCGACCCTGCTGTTCACCAACAACATCCCGCAGAAGGACGGCGGAACGCACCTCACCGGACTGCGCGCCGCGATGACGCGCGTGCTGAACAAGTTCATCGAGGAACTGGAGCTCGCCAAGAAAGCCAAGGTCGAGACCATGGGCGACGACATGCGCGAAGGCCTGTCGTGCGTTCTGTCGGTCAAGGTGCCGGAACCCAAGTTCTCGTCGCAGACCAAGGAAAAGCTGGTTTCTTCCGAGGTGCGGCCCGCGGTCGAGGAGATTGTCGCGGACAAGCTGCGGGAATACCTGGAAGAACGACCCGCCGACGCCCGCGTGATCACCGGGAAGATCATCGAGGCCGCGCGCGCGCGCGAAGCCGCGCGCAAGGCGCGCGAAATGACACGGCGCAAAGGCGTGCTCGATGGCATGGGATTGCCCGGCAAGCTCGCCGACTGTCAGGAGAAAGATCCGGCCCTGTGCGAACTCTACCTGGTGGAGGGCGACTCGGCAGGCGGCTCAGCCAAGCAGGGACGCGACCGCAAGTTTCAGGCGATCCTGCCCCTCAAGGGCAAGATCCTGAACGTGGAAAAGGCGCGGTTCGACAAGCTGATCTCTTCGCAGGAGATTGCGACGCTGATCACCGCGCTCGGCACGGGCATCAAGGAAGACTACGACATCGCGAAACTGCGTTACCACCGCATCATCCTGATGACCGATGCGGACGTGGACGGGTCGCATATCCGCACACTTCTCCTCACCTTCTTCTTCCGCCAGATGCCCGAGCTGGTGGAGCGCGGTCACATCTATATCGCGCAGCCGCCGCTCTACAAGGCCAAGCAGGGCAAGGAAGATCGCTACCTCAAGGACGAGCACGAGCTCAACGAATTCGTGCTGCGCCAGGCGTTGGTGGATGCCTCGCTGAACGTTTCGGCGGACGGTGAGCCGATTCGCGGCGAAGCCCTGGGACTGCTGGCGAAATCGTACCTGCTCGCTGAAGCGGTCATCGACCGGGTTTCGCGCTGGATCGACCGCGATGTGCTCCAGGCGATGCTGCGCGGCGCGCAGGTCGACCTGACGACGCGCGAGGCCGCCGAGACCTCGGCGGAAGCGTTGCGAGCGAACATTCCCGGCAACAGCATCCGCATTTCCGCGCACCTCGACGCGAAAACCGAGCGCTACCAGATCCGCATCGAGCGCACGCTGCACGGCAACCTGCGCCTCACCAACATCGACCACGAGTTCGTGGTTTCGGGCGACTACGCGCAGATCCGCAGGACGGCCGACATGCTGCGCGGCCTGGTGGGCGCGGGCGCCACGGTGCAGCGTGCTGAAAAGAAACACAGCGTGAAGGACTTCTCCGAAGCGATGAAATGGATGTTCGCCGAAGTGCAGAAGTCCATGAGCATGCAGCGCTACAAGGGGCTGGGCGAGATGAACCCCGGCCAGCTTTGGGAGACCACCATGGATCCGAGCAAGCGCCGGCTGCTGAAAGTCCAGATCGAAGACGTGATCGCCGCCAACGAGATCTTCACCACGCTGATGGGCGACGAAGTAGAACCGCGCCGCGCCTTTATCGAGTCCAACGCGCTCGGCGTGCGCAACCTGGACGTTTGAGCCGCAAGCTGTAGCCGACGCTTCGCAAAGGGGCTAGCTGGCGCGTTTCTTCGCCTTGGCCTTGGGCTTGGCCGGGACCTTGGCCTTCGTGGTCGAGCGCGCGGGCTTAGCCTTGGCAGCGGCTTTCTTCACCGGGGCCGGCACTTCAACCGGGTCGTTGGCCGCAGGCTTTTTTACCGGGGCCCCCGGCTTGGCCACGCGGGCCTGGAATTCGAAGCCGATCTTTCCACCCGGGGTCTTCACCAGGAAGGCCTTGAACGGCCGACCTTTCTTCGAAATGAACCGGTTCAGCAGGTCCGTCTTGCCAGTCGCCAGCAACTTTTCCATTTGCTCGCGTTCGATCGGCTGCTGCAGGATGATCTTGCCCGACCGGAAGTCACAGGTGCGGGGCGATCCGACCGCTTTCTCGCATACGTAAGCCATGCCGGAATCGAAGACGCGTGCGCCGCACTTGGGGCAGGCGCCCAGCGGCTGCTGTGTGCTGAAGTCGGGCGCTTGGCCGCCCTCGTCTTCGGGCCGAGCCTGGCCGAAGTCGAAATCGATGCGCTGCTCGTCGTTCAGCTTCAACACCGCAGCGAATGGCCGGCCCATGCGGCTGCGAAAGCCTGTCAGCGGGCCGATCGTGCGATCGCGGATGAGCTCGGCTACCTCCTCGGGCGCCCATTCGCGACCCGAGATCACCTTCCACAAGTTGAAGTCGCACTGCTGGCACTGGAACTTGCGGTAGTTTTCCTGGATGACGCCGCCGCATTTCGGGCAGGGCGCGTCGACCGTCGCGAAGGCGGTATCCGGGATGTCGCCATTCTTGATTCGCGCAACCAGGTCCTGGGTGACCGACTCGATGTGTTCCATGAATTCATCGCGCTTGAGCTTGCCGAGCTCCATCTGCTTGAGCTTGAACTCCCAGTCGCCGGTCAGCTCGGGCGAGGTGATTTCCGAGACACCGAAGTGCTTGAGCGCGAAAAGGAGCGAGAACGCCTTGGGCGTCGGGACCAGCTCGCGCGCATTGCGGTGCACGTACTCCTCCTTGATGAGCCCCTCGATGACCGCAGCGCGCGTGGCGGGCGTGCCCAGGCCCTTCTGGCTCATTGCCTCGCGCAGCTCGTCGTCCTCGACCAGCTTGCCCGCGCCTTCCATTGCCGAAAGCAGGGTCGCCTCGCTGTAGCGGGCGGGAGGCTTGGTCTGGTTCGCGACAGACTGCACGTCGAGCGCCTTGACCTTCTCGTCCGCCTCGACCGCGGGCAGGTTCTCGTTCTCGTCCTGTGAGCCCTTGCCGTAGACGGCCAGCCAACCCGGGCTCTTGAGGATGCGGCCCTCGGTCTTGAACTTGTGGCCGGCTACATCCGTGATCCGCGTGGTCTGCAGGTGCTCGGCTGCAGGGTAGAACACCGCAAGGAAGCGCCGCACCACGAGGTCGTAGAGCTTTTGCTCCGGTTCCGACAGGCTGCGCGGTGCCTGAAGCGTCGGGATGATCGCGAAATGGTCCGAGATCTTGCTGTTGTCGAAGATGCGCTTGTTCGGCTTGACCCACCCGCTCTTCAGGATCTGCCCGGCGAACAGGACGTACGATCCCTCCTTGAGCATTTCGAGGGTCTTCTTGACCTCAGGCACGTAGTCTTCGGGCAGCGCGCGCGCATCGGTGCGGGGATAAGTCAGGACCTTATGCTTTTCATACAGCGCTTGCGCCAGACCGAGCGTATTCTTCGCCGAAAAACCGAACCGGCCGTTGGCCTCCCGCTGCAGGCTGGTCAGGTCGAAGAGCAGCGGCGAGAGCTGTGTCGAGGGCTTGGTCTCCTCGGTGACCGTCCCGCTTTTGCCTTCGCAGGCCGCGCGAATCTCCTCGGCTTTCTTCGCCTCCCACAGGCGCTCGGCTTTGCGCTCGGCATCGTCCTGCTTTTTCCATGCGGAATCGAACCAACGGCCCGCGAACTCGCCTGCCTTCGCGCCGAAGCGGGCATGCACTTCCCAGTAATCGCGCGGCTTGAAGGCGCGGATTCGCTCTTCGCGCTCAACAAGGATCGCCAGGGTGGGCGTCTGAACGCGCCCGACAGTGGTGAGGTAGAAGCCGCCTTCCTTCGAGTTGAAGGCGGTCATTGCACGCGTGCCGTTGATGCCCACCAGCCAGTCGGCTTCCGAGCGCGACTTCGCGGCATCGGCTAGCGCGAGCATCTCGCGGTCGGCGCGCAGCTTCTCGAAGCCCTCGCGGATTGCGGTCTGTGTCATCGATTGCAGCCAGAGGCGCTGGATCGGCTTCTTGGTCTTTGCGTGCTGCACGATGTAGCGGAAGATCAGCTCGCCTTCGCGGCCCGCGTCGCACGCGTTGACCAGGGCGTCGACGTCCTTGCGCTTGATGAGGCGCAGCAGGACGTTCAGGCGGGGTTCGCTGCGCTCGATCGGCCGCAGCTCGAAATGCGGCGGGATGACCGGCAGGTTGGCAAACGACCACTTACCTTTCTTGACGTCATGCGATTCGGGCAGCGCGAGTTCGAGCAGATGGCCGACCGCGGACGAGATGACGCAATCGTCGCTTTCGAACCAGTCGCTCTGCTTGGTAAAGCCTCCGAGCGCTTTGGCAATATCCGAAGCGACCGACGGCTTTTCGGCGATGATGAGCTTTTTGCCCACTGAGAAAGGGGATACCTGCCTTGAAAGGGGGCAGATGATAAGCGCAACCGGCGGCCGATGACAACCGACCGCATCACACTATGCGCACATCGTGCCTTCAGTTCGGCAGGCGATTCTCTTCCGGCGCAAGCAATTCCTCGGCGATCAGCCGGCTTGCCGGAGTTTCAAGATTCCACAACACCATCAATACGATGAGCTTGAGCTGGTCGAGCGATAGCGAGCGTCCGGCAGCGGCCATCGCCCGGTCGATGACCAGCTCGCGCAACACCGGATCGAGCACGCCGATGTTCTCGAGGTGCATCACCAGCCCGCGGCATTCCGCATCGAGCTTGGCGCACTCCTTGGGGGCGTACGCGCGGATTGCGCGCGCCGAACCCGGCAGTGGCGCCAGTTTCCGGTGCGGCGCATGCAGCACGCCGGCCAGCCATGAGAGCGCTTCGCTGATATCCGATTCGTCAAACCCCGCGGCCGACAGCTTCTTCGCGATCAGCTCGTTGTCCTCGGAGAGGTCGGCGCGATGACAGTTTTCGAAGAGGTAGACAAAGATGTCGTACATGGCGTGTTGTTCTTCTTATTCAGGTCAGGCGTTGAAAACGCCCGCCGGGCAGTGTCGCCACCAACCCGTCGAGCTCCAGTTGCAGCAGTTCGGTCGAGATCCTTTCGGGCGGAAGGCCAGCTCGCGCGCATAGCGAATCGATGTCCACGGGGTCATACCCCATGTGCTCGAGCAGTTCCTTGGCGCCGGCAGGCGCCGGCGGCAGAGTGGACGCATAGTGCCAGCTCCCCAGCTCGGCGATCACGTCTTCGGCCGAATCGACGAGCTTCGCCCCCTGTTTGATGAGCGAGTGGCAACCCTTGGACAAGGGCGAGTGGATCGAGCCCGGGATCGCGAACACTTCGCGGCCCTGCTCGGTTGCTAGCCGCGCGGTGATCAGCGATCCGCTGCCCAGTGCAGCTTCGACCACGAGGCAGCCGTGCGCGAGGCCACTGATAATCCGATTCCGGCGCGGAAAATGATGCGCGACCGAAGGCGTCCCCAAGGCGTACTCGCTGACCAGCAACCCGCGCTCCGCGATGTCGCCGAACAGCGCGGCATTGCCCTGCGGATAGACGATATCGACGCCTGTGCCAAGTACCGCAATCGTCGAGCCGGCGCCGGCGAGCCCTCCGCGATGTGCCGCCGCGTCGATGCCGAGCGCGAGGCCACTGACGATCGTCAGGCCGCCTTGGCTAAACGCTTTTGCGAACGCCTCGGCGTTGCGAAGGCCCTGCGCGGTACCGTTGCGGCTGCCGACAATCGCCAGCGCCTTCCTGTTGAGCAATCCGAGGTTGCCGATTGCGTAGAACAGCGGCGGCGGATCGGCCGTTTCGAGCAGCAGGCGCGGGTAGCCTTCGTCCGCGAGCGTGAGGATGTGGTGGTTGCCGGCCGATGCCCAACCGAGCGACCGCTCGACCGCCGCAGCCGCTGCGCCTGAGGTCAGCGCGGTCGCAGCTTCAGACCCCGCGATCCGTGCGAGCGAAGAGCGGTCTGCAGCGAGTACTTGTTCGGGGAGGCCGAAGTCCTTAAGGAGCCGGCGGATTGTCGCGGCGCCGAGGCCCGGCGTGAGGCAGAGAGTCAACCACGCTGCGAGCCCTTGACTGCGCGTCATCCGGGCGGGCGCAGGCGGGAAGCGAGGCTAGGGCGTCTGGACAACATCCAGCGGATTGACCGGCCGGGACACATCCATGACGAGGGCATACGACACCCGGTCGAACACCCGAAAAACGAAAACCAGTCCGTAGCGTTCGTCGGGCACTTTCATGCCGGCCAACGCGCTCTTGTCTGCCATGCCAGTCATGGTGCGTTTCTGGCCCACCACCGTCCCGAGGCGAAGCAAGGCAAGCACATGCCCAACCTCCAACCCATCGGCCTTGCCGCGATTGAGCGTGACGACCGAATTGCGGCCGCCCTCCCCGACCGTGCCGACCCCGCCGTAGATCGACATGACCCGGCCGGAGATCGGGCCATTCGGAGCGTGCGGCGCGTAGTTGGGGATCTCCGGCGTGCCGGCTGCGACCAGGCTGTCGCCCTTGGTGATCTCCTGGTTTGCAGCGATGATTTCAATCGTTGAGGGTTCGCCTGCCTTGCGCACCCGGGCCGAGCCCAGGAAAGTGGCCTCGAACCCCATGGTCAGGTTGCTGTCCGGATCGACCAATGCCCTGCCTCGACGATAGATATGCCAGGTCTCTTCCTTGGCGCCGGACAGCCCGCGCGCATACGCAATGTTCCCGGCGCCGAGAATCACGCGGTTCTCTTCAGTGGCGACGATGGTCGGCGCATTCGCCAGACCGTTCGGTTCGATCACCAGCGGCCGGGTCAAGTAGGGCTCGATCAGGTTCGCGGGGATGCTCGGGATCGCGCGCAAGGCCGAGGATTCGGCCCGGATCTGGGGCGAGAGCTTGATGGTGTCGGAGGGCAGGACCGCCAATTGGCCTCGCGTCCGATCGAGGACGAGCACATCACCTGGATAGATGCGATGCGGGCTGCGAAGCGTTTCGCGATTCATTTCCCACAACCCGGGCCAACGCTGCGGGGCCTGCAGGTAGCGCTCGGAGATCGACCAGAGCGTATCGCCCGGCACGACCACGTAACGATCCGGCGCACTGGCCTTCAGTTCGGTCGGCGGGACCTGCGCCGAGGCGCTGCTTCCAAGCCCGGAACAGGCAACAAAAGCGAGCGTTGTGATAGACTTACGCAACTGATGCAGCATGGAGCCCCCGTCGTGCGGTCGGCTGGTAAAACCCGCTTGATAAACCCATTTGCGACCCAAATGTAGCATAAAGCCCCGCAACTTACATGTCGCATTAGATTGTGTACGTAAATCGCTCAGTCAGCAAGCTTATTTCAACTTCAAATGTCCATTCTCAACATTCTGCGCTACCCCGACGCCCGCCTCCATAAGGTGGCCGCGCCGATAACCGTTTTCGACGCCCCGCTCAAGAAGCTGGCGGTTGACCTGGCCGAGACCATGTACGCCGCGCCGGGTGTTGGCCTGGCGGCTACGCAGGTCGACGTCCACAAGCAGGTCATTGTCGTCGACGTGTCCGAAAGGCGCGATTCGCTGATTACGCTCGTAAACCCCGAGATCATCGAAAGCTCAGGCGAATCGGACATCGAAGAAGGCTGCCTGTCAGTGCCGGCCATCTACGACACGGTCACCCGCGCCGAGCGCGTGAAGGTGCGCGCCTGGGACGCCAACGGCAAATCGTTCATCCTCGAAGCGCAGGGCCTTCTGGCGGTCTGCATTCAGCACGAGATGGATCACCTCAAGGGCAAGGTATTCGTCGAATACCTTTCCCAGCTCAAGCAGACCCGCGTGCGCGCGAGGCTCGCAAAACAGCTTCGGAAAAGCGCCTAGCACCCCCGGGGCCCAAGGGCCCCTTGTCCGTCCACCGGGTGCCCGCGGGAGCGCGGCATTTGCCTCTCCTTTCGGTTAGTGGGTACGCCTGATGCGTCTCGTCTTTGCCGGAACTCCCGTATTCGCCGCCCAGTCACTGGCCGCGTTGATCGATGCCGGCCACGAGGTCGTTTCGGTCCTGACGCAGCCGGATCGAAAGGCTGGCAGGGGATTGCAAAGCACGCCGGCTCCGGTCAAAGCCCTTGCGCTCGCAAATGGCCTGGAAGTCCTTCAACCGCTTAAGCTCAATGAAGCCGCCACGGTCCAGCATTTGCGTGGGTTGGCGCCGGAACTCCTCGTAGTGGCCGCCTACGGCCTCATCCTGCCGCAGGCGGCGCTCGACCTCGCCCCACGCGGGGCGATCAACATCCATGCGTCGCTGCTGCCCCGATGGCGCGGCGCGGCGCCGATCCAGCGCGCCATCCTCGCGGGCGACACGGAAACCGGAATCACGCTCATGCAGATGGACGCGGGTCTCGATACCGGCGCCATGCTTGCGCAAGGCGGGCTTGCGATCGCGCCAGACGAAACCTCAGGCACCTTGCATGACCGGCTTGCATCGCTCGGAGCGCGCATGACGGTCGAACTCCTGCAAATGATGGCGCGTGAGGCGCTCGTGGCAACGCCGCAGCCTGTGGCAGGAGTCACCTACGCCCGCAAGATCGAGAAAAGCGAGGGCGTCCTGGACTGGCGAAAATCCAGCGAAGCGCTGGACCGCGAGATCCGCGCCTTCAATCCAGTCCCGGGGGCGCGAACGAGCATGGACGGGTTCGACATAAAAATCTGGCGCGCCCAGCGCCTCGAAGCCAATGGCCCGCCCGGGCAGGTCGAGTCCGCCACGGACGAGGGCGTGGTGGTGTTCTGCGGAAACGGTGCGCTGGTGCTCACCGAACTGCAGCGGGCCGGAGGCAAACGCCTGGGCGCGCGCGAGTTCCTGCGCGGCCATCCGCTTGCGACGGCCGCGCGCTTCGCGATTCCCGCTATTTGAAAGCCTCCCCGGAACTCGCGGCGGTCTTCGTTGCGGCATGCCGCGTCGTGGCTCGCGTGCTCGCCGGCAGCAGCCTGGCTTCGCAGCCCGCCTCCGCGGGCCTGGAGGGGTCGCTGCGTGGCGCCACGATGGACATGGTGTACGGCACCCTGCGCCGGTTCGGACGTGGCGACGCAATCCTCGCAAGGCTTGCGCACAAGGGCGTGCCCGACCCGCAGATTCGGGCGCTGTTGCTGTGCGCACTGTACGCGATCGAATCCGCACACTACGCAGATCATGTCGCCGTCGACCAGGCGGTGCGCGCATGCGATCGCCTTCGCAAGCCCGTGGCAAAGCGCTTCGTGAATGGGCTGCTGCGCACCTACCTGCGCGAGCGTGAGGCGATCGGAACCGCGCTCGCCGCAGACCTGGTGGCTCGCACGATGCATCCGGACTGGTGGATCGAATCCGTTCGCCGCGCCTACCCTGCGGTCTGGGAGGCGGTGCTGGCCGCGGGCAATCAGCACCCGCCCATGGGATTAAGGGTGAACCAACACAAAGGCAGCGCGGACGAGTACGTCGCGCGGCTCGAACGCGAGTCGATGCGTGCGCGCGCTCTTGGTGGCGGTGAAGTCGTACTGGAAGCGCCGGTCAGCGTCGATCGGTTGCCGGGCTTCGCCGACGGCGCAGTGTCGGTCCAGGATGCCGGGGCCCAGCGTGCGGCTCGCTACCTCGACCTTGCCGACGGCCAATACGTACTTGACGCCTGCGCGGCTCCGGGAGGCAAGGCAAGCCAGATCCTCGAGCTGGCCGAGGTCGAATTGCTCGCGCTGGATGTCGACCCTGCGCGGTGCGAGCGCATCCGGCAGAACTTCCAGCGGCTCGGCCTGCAAGGGCGAGTTGAGGCTGGCGATTGCGCGGAAACCGGCCAGTGGTGGGACGGACGCGCCTTCGATCGAATCCTCGCCGACGTCCCCTGCACGGCTTCGGGCATTGCAAGGCGGCATCCCGATATCAAGTGGCTGCGGCGTCCGGGCGACCCCGCGCGCTTCGCCGCTGCGCAGCTGCTAATTCTCGAAGCCCTGTGGCGGGTGCTCGCCCCGGGTGGTAAATTGCTCTACGTGACGTGCTCGGTGTTCCCGGAGGAGAACGCCTCGGTCGTGGATGCTTTCTGCGCATTGCAGCCAGCCGCCCGCAGGCTCGAACTCCCAGGCAACGCGTCGGCGCAGCTGTTGCCCGGCGACGACAACGACGGCTTTTATTTCGCTCTCCTGCAAAAATAAACCGATGCGCGCGCTGAGCCGCTTGTTCCCGACGCTGGTCCTCCTGCTCGCGATGGTGTGCGGCGCTCGAGCGGCATCGGCGGACGAAATCGAATTGCTCGAGGCGCGGCTCGAGCAGACCGAGGAAGGCGTAGTCCTCAACGCGGAGTTCGCTTTCGACTTCAATGCGCGCCTCGAGCAGGCGGTCACCAACGGCGTGGCGCTGTACTTCGTGGTGGAGTTCGAGCTGACCCAGCCGCGCTGGTACTGGTTCGACGAAAAGACCGCCACGCGCCGCCGGCAGACCCGCTTGTCGTATCACGCGCTTTCGCGCCACTTCCGGCTGTCCGCGGGGCTGCTGCAGCAGAACTACGCCTCGCTTGGCGAGGCCCTTGCAGTGCTGCGCCGCGTGCGCAACTGGGTCGTGCTCGAGAAAGGCGCGCCCTTGTCGGACGCAAATTATCAGGCGTCGGTTCGCATGCGGCTCGACCTGAGCCTGCTGCCCAAGCCCTTCCAGGTCAATGCGCTCACCAGCCGGGAATGGCACCTGGATTCCGAATGGCGTCGCTTCGGCTGGCGTCCCGGGTCGCCGCCCGCACCGGGCGCGCCCGCTCAGGCTTCAGGCCCGGTCCCCGCCGATCGCCGCGAGGAAGGGCCGTCCAGATGAAGACGGTCCTGATCCTGGGGATCGCGCTTGCGGGCGTGCTGCTTTTCCTGCTCGCGACGGCAAGCGCCAATACCTCCCTCTTCGCAGCGCACTACTCTCTGCTGCTCGGGCTGAACGCTGTGCTCGCGGTCGCGCTGCTCGCGCTCGTGGGCTACCAGCTGGCGTCGTTGCGGCGCAGACTCAAGGGCCGCGTCTTCGGCTCGCGGCTGACCCTGCGGTTCCTCGTGCTCTTCGCGACCATGGCGGTGGTGCCCGGCGTGCTCGTCTACACGGTCTCCGTGCAGTTCCTCTCGAAAAGCATCGAATCCTGGTTTGACGTCAGCGTGGACAGCGCGCTCGAAGGCGGCATCAAGCTCGGCCAGGCGGCGGTCGACCAGATGCTTGCCGAACTCAACGTCAAGGCACGCGCAATGGCCTCTGAGCTTGCCGATCGTTCGGACAGCCAGCAGGTGGTGGCGCTCAATCGCCTGCGCCAGCAGGCCGGTGTCGAGGACGCAGTCGTCGTGGCGGCAAACGGCAGGCTCGTTGCGAGCGCCAGCGACAGCCTCACGCAGCTGGTGCCCGAGCTGCCCAGCTCGCTGCAGCTGCGCCAGGCGCGCAGCAATCGCGGCGTCACCGCCATCGATGCGCTGCCGGGAAAGCCATTGGGCCTGCGCGCGATCGTGCCGATTTCGGCATCGACGATCTCGGACGGGACGCGATACCTGCAACTGCGCCAGCCGGTGCCGGAATCGCTCGCCAGGAGCGCCGAGTCGGTCGAAGCAGTTTACAGCGACTACCGCAAGCTTTCGCTCTCCCGCCAGGGCCTCAAGCGCAGCTATATCGTGACCCTGACGCTCGCGCTGCTGATGGCGCTTTTCTCCGCGGTTGCGCTCGCGTTCATTATCTCGGATCGCCTTTCGGCGCCGCTCTCCGATCTCGCGCAGGCCACGCAGGCGGTGGCGCGGGGCGATTTCTCCAAGCGCATGCCGGTCACCAGCCGCGATGAGCTGGGCGTGCTCCTCGAGTCGTTCAACAGCATGACCCGCCAGCTAGACGAGGCGCGCCAGGTCGTCGAATCGAATCGCCTGCAACTGGAGACCGCCAAGGCGCGTCTCGAGAATATCCTCGCCAACCTGTCCGCCGGCGTGCTTGTGTTCGACCCGGAGCTGCGCCTGTCGATCTTCAATCACGGGGCGGCGGCGATCCTCGGCGGTGAACTCGGCGCGTTGACCGGCAAGGCGCTGGACGCGTGGGAAGGCTTCGAAGCGTTCGCCATGCCGGTGCGCGACGCGTTCGCCGCGCCGGGGGGGCGAAGCTGGCAACTCGAGCTCGTTCTCCCCGGCAGCGGCAAGACGCTGCTTGCGCGTGGCACGCCGCTGCCGTCGGGTTACGTGCTCGTGTTCGATGACGTGACCCAGCTCATCCAGGCCCAGCGCGCCACTGCATGGGCCGAGGTCGCGCGTCGCCTCGCGCACGAAATCAAGAACCCCTTGACGCCGATCCAGCTCTCCGCCGAGCGCCTCGAAATGAAGCTGGCCCCCAAGCTCGGGCCGGAAGACAGCGAGACGCTCAAGCGCGGCGCCCAGACCATCGTCAACCAGGTCGCAGCGCTCAAGGCGATGGTGGACGATTTCCGTGACTACGCGCGCCTGCCCGCGCCCGTGCTGGCGGGGCTGGATCTCAACGCCCTCGTGGCCGAAGTGCTCACCATGTACGAGACCGCGAGCGTTTCCATCCGGCGCAAGCTCACGCCCGGACTGCCGCAGGTCCTTGCCGATTCTTCGCAGATCCGCCAGGTGCTGCATAACCTCGTGCAGAACGCGCAGGACGCCCTGGGCGCCGCAAGGACCCCGGCCTCGGCGATCGAGGTCCGCACAGAGGCTGTGGGGAGCAACCGCGTGCGGCTGGTGGTGAGCGACAACGGCAGCGGCTTTCCCGAGGAACTCATGGCGAGGATCTTCGAGCCCTACGTGACGACCAAGTCCCGCGGCACGGGTCTGGGCCTTGCGATCGTGAAGAAGATCGTCGACGAGCATCACGGGGAAATCGCCATCGACAACCGTCCGCGCCAGGGCGCCACCGTCAGCATCGTGCTGCCGGTGGCGGGCGCAGACACCACTTCGGCCAAGGCCGCCTGACCCATGGCGCAGATCCTCGTAGTCGACGACGAAATCGGCATCCGTGAGCTGCTCTCGGAGATCCTCGCCGACGAGGGCCACCAGGTAGTGCTTGCGGAGAACGCGGGCGCCGCGCGGCGGCTGCGCAGCGCACAGCGCCCCGACCTCGTCTTGCTCGACATCTGGATGCCGGACACCGACGGCATCACGCTCCTCAAGGAGTGGGCGGCCAACGGCCAGCTCACGATGCCAGTGGTGATGATGTCCGGCCACGGCACGATCGAGACTGCGGTGGAGGCCACCCGCATCGGCGCGCTCGATTACCTCGAGAAACCGATCGCGTTGCAGCGACTGCTCACAACCGTCAAGCGGGCGCTGCGCAACCAGGACGTGCCGGTTTCCCACCGGCTGACGCTTTCCGCGCTGGGTCGTTCGGGCGTGCTAAGCGACCTCAAGAAGCGGCTCGCGCAACTCGCGCAGATCGGCACGCCCCTCATGCTTCGCGGCGAGCGCGGCATGCAGGCGGAGATGTTCGTGCGTCACCTGCTCTCGGCCGGCGCGCCGTTCGTTACCGGAGAAGACGCCCTGAACGACCCGCCGTCGGAAGTGCTCGCTCGCGCGGCTGGCGGCATCCTGTTCGTGCCGGATTTGTCGCGCCTCACCCGCAGCGAGCAGAAGAACCTCGAATTCCTGCTGGCTCGGACGGAAAAGCACAAGGCAAGGGTGGTGTCGTTCTCCACGGTGGAGCCGCAGCGGCTGGTCAGCGAGCTTGATTTCGATCCCGACCTGGCCACGCGCCTGTCGGAGCTCGTGGTCGCGTTGCCTGCGGTGCGCGAGTTTGCCGAAGAGATCCCGGACATCGCGGCGCTTGTGCTGGCGAAACTGGTCGAAGCAAGAGCCTGCCCCCCGCGGCGGCTTTCGACGGCCGCACTGAACGCGCTGCGCCATCACTCCTGGTCCGGCAACCTCGCGCAACTCGACGCCGTCATCAGGAACCTCGCGCTGACGGCGCTCGAGGAAGAGGTCCAGCTCGCGGACGTGGAACGCGTGCTTGCCGCCCACTCCGGGCCGGTGGCCGCGGGTGAGCTGCCGTTAGACCAGCCCTACCGCGAGGCGCGCGATGCCTTCGAGCGCCTGTATTTCGAATACCAGCTCGCACGCGAGAACGGCAGCATGTCCCGCGTCGCCGACCGCACCGGCCTCGAGCGAACCCATCTCTATCGCAAGCTCAAGGCCCTGGGGCTGCCGGTCGGACGCCGCGAGGAAGGCTGATCGAATGGCGC
>CAZZDV010000059.1:0-17660 GCA_964652785.1 uncultured Bordetella sp. | reverse complement strand
CTTCAACATCTCGGTGGGCGTCAGCGACGCAATCATGGAGGCGGTCGAGCACGACGGATTCGTCGAACTGACCCACAAGGCCAGGCCGGGCCGTGAGCAGCTCGAGGCCGGCGCTTACCCGCGAGACGATGGCACCTGGGTCTACCGCAAGGTGCGGGCCCGCGACCTGTGGGACCAGATCATGCGGTCCACCTACGACCATGCCGAGCCGGGGATCCTCTTCATCGATCGCATGAACCGGGACAACAACCTCAACTACTGCGAGACGATCGAGGCGACCAACCCGTGCGCCGAGCAGCCCCTGCCGCCGTATGGCTGCTGCTGCCTGGGCTCGATCGACCTGACAAAGTTCGTCAGCAATGCGTTTGCGGAGACGGCGTCGTTCGACTTCGCGGCTTTCGGCAAGGTCGTCGAAGTGTCGGTGCGCATGCTCGACAACGTGCTCGAAGTGACGGCGTGGCCGCTGGAGCAGCAGTACCAGGAAGCGATGGCCAAGCGCCGCGTCGGCCTGGGATTCACGGGCCTTGGCGATGCGCTGATCATGCTGCGCCTTCGCTACGACACTGCCGAAGCACGCGCCATGGCCGCCAGGATCTCCGAAGCCATGCGCGATTACGCCTATCGCGCTTCGGTAGAGCTCGCGCGCGAGCGCGGCGCCTTCCCGCTCTTCAACGCGGACCTCTACCTTTCAGGCACCAGCTTCGCCACGCGCCTGCCGGAGGAAATCAAGGCGCTGATCCGCCGCCACGGCATCCGCAATTCGCACCTGCTGTCGATCGCGCCCACCGGTACGATCAGCCTCGCTTTTGCAGACAACGCCTCCAACGGCATCGAGCCGCCGTTCTCGTGGACGTACACGCGCAAAAAGCGCATGGCCGATGGCACGCTCAAGGAATTCCCGGTCGAGGACCACGCGTGGCGACGCTACCGCGCGATGGGCGGCGACATGGACAACCTGCCGCCGTGGTTCGTCACGGCGCTCGAGCTCAGCGCCTCGGCGCACGAAGAGATGGTGGCTGCGGTCGCCCCTTTTGTGGACACCAGCATTTCCAAGACCGTGAACGTGCCGGAGGACTACCCCTACGGCGAATTCCAGGACCTCTACTTGAACGCGTGGAAATCCGGCCTCAAAGGACTCGCCACGTACCGCCCGAACAATGTCCTCGGTTCGATCCTCTCGGTCGACAAGCCCGCCGAGAAAGACAAGCCGCAGGACTTTCGCCAGGACGATCGCAACCGCCGCATCGAGATCAAGTCGGTGCCCGCGCCGGTGCTTTCGAGCCTTGCCTGGCCCGGGCGCCCCAACCTCGCCGGCGGCAACCCGGCGTGGACGTACATGATCGAGCACCCGCACGGCACGTTTGCGGTGTTCGTCGGCCATGTGCAAGCCAACGGCGATGGATCGGGCCGTCCGCATGCCTTCGAGGTCTGGGTCAACGGTGCGGAGCAGCCGCGAGGCATCGGTGCGCTGGCCAAGACGCTCTCGATGGACATGCGCGCCAACGATTCCGGCTGGCTCAGGCTCAAGCTCGACTCGCTGGCCAAGGCCGCGGGCGACGATGCCTTCGACATGGCCTTCCCGCCGAATGGCGAGCGCAAGCGCATGCCTTCGGTGGTTTCGGCGCTGGCGCAGGTGGTCCGCTACCAGGTCGAGCGGCTCGGCGCCTTCAGCGAGGCCGGACCCACCCCGGTGCTGGATGCGATGTTCAGCCTCAAGGAGCCCAAGACCGGGACGGACGGCACCATGTCCTGGACCGTGGACGTGCATAACGTCGGCACCGGCGACGACTTCGTGCTGGGGCTCAAGGAAATCACCCTGCCCGATGGCGTGACGCGCCCCTACTCCGTGTGGCTTTCTGGCGAATACCCGCGCGCGCTGGACGGCCTGTGCAAGATCCTGTCGCTGGACATGCGCGTGCTCGACCCGGCATGGGTGGGGATGAAGCTGCGCAAGCTCATCGACTACCCCGAGCCGCTGGGCGATTTCATGGCCTTCGTGCCCGGCGAGAAGCGGCAGCAGACCTGGCCCTCGACCGTGGCATACATGGCGCGCCTGATCATCCACCGCTACGCGATGCTCGGCATCCTGCGCGAGGACGGCACGCCGCTCACGCAGGCCGGGCTGCTCAGCGAGCCGCCAGCGCAAGGCGCGGCACCAGTTTTAAAGGGCGCTGCCTGCCCGGAATGCGGCAACCACACCATGATCCGAAAGGACGGCTGCGACTACTGCACCGCCTGCGGGTATGTCGGTGTCTGCGGGTAATTTCGACACGGTTAACTAAGGAGAACAGGAATGAAGGTGCTTCGTCTGGTAGTCCTGCTGGCTTTTTCCGCACTCGTGAGTGCGTGTGGATCGATGAACGTGATGTCCGAAGGGCCCGACAGCCGCCTGATGCTCCAAGGCAACGATCCGGTCGGCTACTTCACGCAAGGCCGGGCCGTCCCCGGACGTCCGGACATCAAGTCAGAGCATGATGGCGTCACCTACCGGTTCGCCTCGGAAGAAAACCGAAGGCTCTTCGTTGCCAGCCCCGCAAAGTATGCGCCCCAGTTCGGCGGCTTTTGCTCCAACGGCCTGGTGTACGCCGTGCCGATCGCCGGCCAGACCGACAACTTCAAGGTCATCGACGGCAAGCTCTACATGTTCGGCGGCGGCCGTTCGAAGCTCTTCTTCGAGATGGACCAGGAGAAAAACCTCAAGCTCGCGAACCAGTATTGGGAGAGCGAGGTGAAGGACTCCAACTGGCGGCTGCAGTCCTGGAAGCGCGTGTTCTTCAACAAGCTGCCGCACTACAAGACGAATGCGCAGCTCGCGGCGGAGTATGAGCAGCGGACGGGGAAGAAGCTGTAGTCGCGAATTTCGACCTTTGGAACCCCTTACCGCTCCCGCGCGCCTTCGTGCACGACCTTCCGCACGGGCGAAAGCAGGTACTCGAGCAAAGTGCGCTCCCCGAGCTTGATCTCGGCCACGACCTGCATGCCGGGCGATAGCACGTAGCTGCCCGCACCGTTGTCGAGTTGCTGAGTCTTGAGCTCGAGGATCGCGCGGAACGCGAGCGGTCCCATAGGCCGGTCCCGGCCGAACAATGCGTCTGAACGGGTATTCGCACTCGGTGCCTCGGTGGCGTCACCGCTGACCCGCGCGACCGTCGCATCCAACATGCCGTACTTCTGGAACGCAAACGCCGCAAGCTTCACCTTCACCGGCTGTCCTGTCCGCACGAAGCCGATGTCCTGGTTCGATACCCACACCTCGGCGCGCAGCGTTTCGCCTCGCGGCACGAGCGTCATCAGGATCGTGCCGGGAGAAACGACGGTGCCGGGCGTATGTGTGGCCAGGTCCTTGATGACGCCCGACTGGGGCGCCTTGAGTTCGAGCAGGCGCTGCCGGTGCTCCACCTTGGCCAGCTCCTGCTTAGCCTTCTCGAGTTGGACTGCCGCATCGGTCCGCTCGGTCTGCAGCTGCCTGCGGTAGTCGGCCGTCAGCTGGAGGATCCGCTTCTCCGACTGGCCGATGGTCGCCGCAGCCGAGTGGATCACGAATTGCTGCGAACGCAGGTCCTGCTCCTTTTCGATCCTTTCGCGAGCCTTATCGGTGGCCATGAGCCGGCCCGCGTAGCCTCCGTTCGCGAGCTTGTCGAAGGCAGCTTCCTGTGCCTTGTAGTGCGGCAGCACGCCGAGCAGCTTGTCGTGGATCTCTTTGGCGCTGGCAAGGTCGTGGCGGGTCTTCTCCAGCAAGATCCGCTCCTGTGCAACGGCGTTCTGCCACGCGGCCACGTTAGCGGCGTATTGGGCGGCGGCCGGTCCGAACAGCTCCTGGTGGTCCTCCCGCTCGCGGCTGAGGGGCTTGCCGGCAAGTTGCGCATCGATCCTTCGAAGCGCCAGTCGCTTGGAATGGAAATCGTTGGAGAGCGTGCTTGCATCCGCGGTGGCGAGGACGGAATCCATCCGCACGAGCACCTGTCCGTCCTTCACGCTCTGGCCTTCCTGGACCAGGATCTCCTTGACAACGCCCTGTTCGGAGGGCTGGACGATCTTGAGGTAGCTCGAGGGCACCAGCTTTCCGTCGGTCACGGCGACGATGTCGAGCTTGCCGAGCGCTGACCACGCGAGCAGCGCGGCGAGCATTACGGACAGGAGCAGCACTACTGCTCCGGCCAGCGGCGCCGGCGGCTTCGACTGGATGCGCAACAGCGCTGGTGCGAACTCGTGCGGGTCCGCGTTGCCGGTTGTGCTCATGGCGGGTTCTCCGGAAGCTTCGGCATGGCCTAGTCCTGCCCCAGCGCGACAAGCTCGTCGACGTGCAATCCCTTGGGCACCTGATGGCTGATGAAGAGCGTGGTGACCGTTTGCTTGAGCCGGTTCACGGTCTGCGCGAACCGCTCGGCGGTCTGCGCATCGAGGCTCGCGGTGGGCTCATCGAACAGGAGAATCTTCGGACGCTTGAGCAACGCGCGCGCGATGGCAATGCGCTGTTTCTGCCCGCCGGAAAGACCCACGCCGTTCTCGCCGATCGGCGTGCGGTACCCCTGCGGCAGTTTCTCGATGCTCTCGTGGATCTCGGCCGACTTGCAGGCACGCACCACGTCTTCGAAACCGGCATGAGGATTCGCGGCAATGAGGTTGTCGTAAAGCGATCCGGAGAACAGCACCGTCTCCTGTGGAACGACCCCAAAGTACTGGCGAAGTTCGTTTGCGGACAGATGACCGATGTCGCGGCCGTCAATGTGGATCCGTCCTTCGAGCGGCGGGTAGTAGCCGAGCAGCAGCTTGGCGAGCGTGCTCTTGCCCGTGCCTGACGCGCCGGTCAGGACGGTGAGTTGCCCCGGCTTCAGCGCGAGCGTGAGGTTGCGAAAGAGCCACGGGTGTCCGCTGCCATAGCGGAAAGCGAGTTCAGCGATCTCGACGCGGCCGGCGGTGTCGGGCGTCCGCGTCGTTTGAATCGCGTAGGGCTCGGTCGGCGCGTCCATGACATCGCCGAGCCGCTCGACGGCGATGCTCGCCTGCTGGAACTCCTGCCACAAACCGGAAAGCCGAAGCATCGGCTGCGAGAGCCTTCCGGCGAACATCTGGAATGCGACCAGCATCCCGATCGTGAATCCGGTGTTCTGCATCACGAGGAGCGCGCCCGCGCAAAGGATGGCAAGCGCCATGACCTGCTCCAGCGCATTGGCAATCACGTTGTAGGTATTCGAAACTTGCCGGGTCGCGAAGCCCGCCGAAAGATAGGAGGCCAGCAGCTCGTCATAGCGCCGGCGCAGTTGCGGCTCCATCTGCAGCGCCTTCACTGTGTCCATACCTGCGACGTACTCGGTGACGAACGCCTGATTGCGGGCGCCCAGCAGGAATTGCTGGTTGAGGCGCGCCCTGAGCGTCGGGGTGACGAGGAGGCTAAGGATCGCGATCAGGCCGAGAGCCACCACTGCAATCAGCGTGAGCTGCCAGCTGTACCAAAACATCACGGCGAGGAAGACCACGAGGAACGGCATGTCCAACAGCATCGCCACCGCGGCGCCCGCGATGAACTCCCGGATTGTCTCCACGGCGTGCAGCCGCGCAATCAGGGTCCCCGTCGGCCGGTGCTCGAAATAGGGCATCGGCAGGCGCAGCAAATGCCAGAACACCTCGCTTCCCAATACCGCGTCGACCCGGTTGCCGGTATGCAGGACGAGGTACTGGCGCAGCCACGACATCCCGGCCGAAAAGAGCATGAACATCAGCAGGCCCGTGCCGATCAGCGTAAGCGTGCTGGTTGTCTGGTGGACGACCACCTTGTCGATCACTACCTGGGTAAACAGCGGTGTCGCGAGGCCGACGACCTGCAGCGCGAGCGAGGCGATCAGAACGTTTCGCCACACAATCTTGTGCTTGAGCAATTCCTTTGCAAACCACCGAAAGCCGAACGCCGGACGCGCTCCTGTCTCGACGCTCTCGGAAACGGCCTCCGGCGAGTCGCGAACGACAAGGAGCAGCATTTCACTGAAAGTCTTGTCGAAATCCGCCATCGCAACAGTGCGCGGCTCATTCGACCCGGGCTCGAAATAAAGCACGCGACCTGCATCTGCCTTTGCGATGAGGACCGGCTTCAGATCACCTTGATTGCGCTTGAAAGCGACGACCGGAAACGTTGCTCTCGCCCAGTCGAGCGAAGCGGCCGGGGTCTCGCCAAAACGGAAGCCATGCTGCCTCCCGGCCTCATACAGGCTGACCAGGGAATAAGGAGGCGGGAACTGCTGGAGGGCAAGCGCCGAATCCCAGGCGATCCGGTGGGTCCCGCAAAGGCTGCCCATCAGCCAGGCGAAATCGTCCGTCGACAGCAGGAAATCCGGTGAAATGCTCGCGGCCATGCAGCGCCCCCCGCGCTACGTCCGCAAAGATTGTTGCCGAATCAAGAAAAGCGCGGTATTGCCCGAAAGGTCTAGACCCGCCCGTCAGGAAAGGTCGATCCCAAGCCTGGCCGCGGCAACGATCGCCTGCGAGCGCGAAGTCACGTTCAGCGCCTGGAACACCGCATGCGTGTGTTGTTTTGCGGTGTTGTCCGCAATCCCCAATGCGCGCGCGACGTCCCGGTTCGAGGCGCCCTTTGCCAGGAGCTGCAATACCTCGAGCTGCCTTACGGTAAAGACCGGGGCGGCGCCCACCTCGGCCATGACCTGCTGCGGGATATAGGTGCCCCCTGCCGCGATCACGCCAAGGGCGGCGACGATGATGTCGGGCTGGGAAGTCTTGGGGATATAGCCGGCCGCGCCGGCCTTGAGCGCCGCGGCCACCAGCACGCTCGTTTCGGTAGCCGAAACCACTGTCACCCGCATCCGCGGGTGCGCCTTGCGGAAAGTGCGCAGGACGTCGATGCCGTTGCCATCGGGGAGCCCGAGGTCGAGCAGCACCAGTGAATCGTCAGGCAGCTCCCCGGCCTTCTCGAGCGCTTCCTTGAGCGAAAAGGCATCGTGCACGCGCCCCTTCGGCAGGACAGCGCGCACGGCCGTGCCCAGCGTCTCGTGAATGAGCGGGTGATCGTCGACGATCAGTACGTCCACGGCGTCCTTTAGGAGGGGGTACGGGGGAAACTGGGTTCCCCTGTACCTTATTCGGGGGTACGGGGGAAACTGGGTTCCCCTGTACCCTGGTCGGGAAAGTCGCCTCTATCTTCACGCGCTCGTCAATCCCGGCACCTGCCGGAATTGGCACGCCACCCCAGTTCTTTCAATTGTTGACGCAATGCCTGTCGGGATTTATTGATTTCGGGTGCTGTCGGCTCCGGCCTTGAGCACACGCACGCACGGATTCGCGCCCATTGCATACGCGAGTTCGCCCGGCGAGCCCACCTTCCAGAACGCAAGATCCGCGTCTTTCCCCGCCTCGATCGTCCCGTGCGTCTCCCCCATGCCGAGCGCGCGCGCGCCGTTGCGCGTGATGCCCGCGAGGGCTTCCTCGGGCGTCAGCCTGAACAGCGTGCACGCGAAATTCATCGCCATGAGGATCGAAAGGAGCGGCGAGGAGCCCGGGTTGCTGTCGGTGGCCAGCGCGATCGGCACGTTGTGGCGGCGTAGCGCGGCGATTGGCGGGAGTTTCTCTTCGCGCAGGAAATAGAACGCACCCGGCAGCAGCACGCCTACTGTCCCCGCGTTGCCCATGGCTTGGATTCCGGATTCGCCAGCGAACTCGATGTGGTCGGCCGACAGCGCATTGTAGCGCGCGGCCAGGGCCGCGCCGCCATAGTCCGAGCGCTGGTCGGCATGCAGCTTGACCGGAATGCCGTGCGTTCTTGCTGCATCGAGCACGCGCATGGTCTGCCCGGGCGAGAATCCGATCACTTCGCAGAAGACATCGACCGCATCGGCAAGCCCCGCGCTTGCGGCCGCGGGCAGCACCTCCTTGGCGACGAAATCGATGTATTCGTCGGCGCGGCCCTTGTACTCCTCGGGCACCGCATGCGCCCCGAGAAAGGTGGTCTTGACCGTCACCGGGGCGGTGCTGCCGAGGAGCCGCGCGATGCGGAGCATCCGCAGCTCGGTATTCATGTCGAGGCCGTAGCCGGACTTGATCTCGACGGTCGTCACGCCTTCGTCCAGCAGGCGCTTGAGACGCGCCGACGCCGTCGTTGCGAGCTCGGTGTCGGACGCCTCGCGCGTCTTGCGCACTGTGGAGACGATGCCGCCGCCAGCGCGCGCGATGTCTTCGTAGGTGGCGCCTTCGAGCCGCATCTCGAATTCGTTCGCGCGATTGCCCGCGTAGACGAGGTGCGTGTGGCAGTCGACGAGGCCCGGCGTGATCCACGCGCGCTGCGCGTCGATGACTTCGGTCGCGAGACTTTCGGGATCGCCCTTCAGTTCGCCGCGCGGCCCGGCCCAGGCGATCTTTCCGTCCTTGATGCCGATTGCGCCGTCGTTGATCGCACCGTATGGCGCGCCGCCTGAGCGCATGGTTGCGAGATTCGCGTTGACGCAGAGTGTGTCGTACATGCGGCTATCATAGCAGCCGATCATGGCCATTTTCATTGCAGACCAGGCGCTGTTGCCCACCGGTTGGGCGAGCCGCGTGCGCATCGAAACCGATGCGCGCGGCGACATCGCATCGGTCCAATCCGATGCGTCCGCGGAAGGCGCCGAGCGACTCGCCGGCCCCGTGCTTCCGGGCATGGCCAGCCTGCATTCGCACGCGTTCCAGCGCGCGATGGCGGGCCTGGCGGAAGTGCGCGGCTCGAGTGGTGACGATTTCTGGAGCTGGCGCGAGCTCATGTACCAGTTCGTCGGACGCCTCACGCCCGCGCAGGCCGCTGCGGTCGCGCGCTTCGTCTACATCGAGATGCTCAAGTCCGGCTACACGGCAGTCGGCGAGTTCCACTACGTGCACAACGATGCCGGCGGCCAGCGCTATTCGAATGTCGCCGAGATGTCGCTCGCGCATGTATTGGCCGCGCGCGGCGTGGGGCTCGCAATCACGATGCTGCCGGTGCTGTACACATACGGCGGTTTCGGAGGCGCACCGCTTGGGCCCCGACAGCAACGGTTCCGCACCGATCCCGATGCGATCCTCTCGATCGTCCAGGCGATTCGTTCTCACTCTCCGGACGATAGCGACGTGCGCGCAGGCGTGGCGCCGCACTCCCTGCGCGCGGTCGACCTCGATGGCTTGCAGGACCTGCTTGCCGGGCTGGCCGAGATCGATCCGCGGGCGCCGGTGCATATCCACGCGGCCGAGCAGATGCGCGAGGTGGAAGAAAGCATCGCCTTCAGCGGCCAGCGCCCGGTCGAATGGATGCTCGAGCACCTGCCGGTGGACCGCCGCTGGTGCCTGGTCCATGCGACGCACCTCACCGAAGCCGAGACTCGCGCGTTGGCGCTAAGCGGCGCGGTGGCGGGCCTTTGCCCGACGACCGAAGGCAACCTCGGGGACGGCATCTTCCCGCTGCCGCGGTTCCGGGCCGAGGGCGGACGCTACGGCATCGGCTGCGACAGCCACGTCTCGCGCAACCCGTTCGAGGAGCTGCGCCTGCTCGAATACGTCCAGCGGCTCGTGCTTCGCCGGCGCAATGTGACGACCGGCAGCGTCAGCGCGGGGGTCGGGACCACCTTGTGGCTGGAAGCTGCCGCGGGGGGAGCCCAGGCCGTGGGCCGTGCAATGGGCGCGCTTGCCCCGGGACATCGCGCGGATCTTGTCGTGCTCGACGCCGGGCGTCCCGACCTGGCCGGACGCTCGGGCGATCGCATCGCAAATGCGGCCGTGTTTTCCGGCAGCGAAGGCCTGGTGCGCGACGTGATGGTCGGCGGGCGCTGGCAGGTGCGCGAAGGCCGGCATCCGCAGGAGGCCGAAGCCTCCGCGGCTTACGCCAGAACGGTGAAAGAACTGCTGGCCTGACTATCGGGGGGGCGGAGCGGGGGAGGTCTTGAGGAGGGGCGCGCAGCCCCTCTTCTCGTCTAGCCTATCGGCGCGCCGGTCTTCTGCACCATCTCTTCCTTTGTCACGCCAGGCGCCAGCTCGACGAGCTTGAGCCCCTTGCTCGTGACGTCGAGCACGCCGAGGTCCGTGATGATGCGGTTGACCACAGCGATGCCCGTCAGCGGCAGGTCGCACTTCTTGAGGATCTTGTGGCCGCCGTCCCTGGCCGTGTGCTCCATCAGCACCACGACCTTCTCGACCCCCGCGACCAGGTCCATCGCGCCCCCCATGCCCTTGACCATCTTGCCCGGGATCATCCAGTTGGCGAGGTCGCCTTCCTGCGACACCTGCATTGCGCCGAGGATGGCGAGGTTGATGTGGCCGCCGCGGATCATCGCGAACGAATCCGCGCTCGAAAAGAAGCTCGAGCCCGGCAGCGTGGTCACCGTCTGCTTGCCGGCGTTGATGAGGTCCGCGTCGACTTCGGCCTCGCGCGGGAAAGGCCCGATGCCGAGCAGCCCGTTCTCCGATTGCAGCGACACATCCATGCCGGCGGGAATGTAGTTGGCCACCAGCGTCGGCAAGCCGATGCCCAGGTTCACGTAGAAGCCGTCCTCGAGCTCGAGCCCCGCACGCCGGGCCATTTCATTGCGGTTCCAGGCCATGGTCAGTCCTTCCTCGTCGTGCGTTGCTCGATGCGCTTTTCGGGCGTCGGATTGTGGACGATCCGCTGCACGAAGATGCCTGGCGTGTGGATCTGGTCGGCATCGAGCTCGCCGACCTCGACGAGCGTCTCGACTTCGGCCACGGTGATCTTGCCGGCCATCGCGCACATGGGATTGAAGTTGCGCGCGGTCTTGCGGTAGATGAGGTTGCCGGCCTTGTCGCCCTTCCACGCCTTGACGAGACCCAGGTCCGCGGTCAGTGAGCGTTCCATCACGTACTTCTTGCCGTCGAACTCGCGCACCTCCTTGCCTTCGGCGACGATGGTGCCCAGGCCCGTCTTGGTGAAGAAGGCCGGGATCCCCGACCCGCCTGCGCGGAGTTTCTCTGCAAGCGTGCCCTGCGGCGTGAACTCGAGCTCGAGCTCCCCCGCGAGGAACTGGCGCTCGAACTCGGCGTTCTCGCCAACGTAGCTTGCGATCATCTTCTTGATCTGGCGCGTGGCCAGCAGCTTGCCGAGGCCGAATCCGTCCACGCCCGCGTTGTTGCTGATCGCGGTGAGGTTCTTCTTGCCCGACTGCACGACCGCTTCGATCAGCGCTTCGGGAATGCCGCACAGCCCGAATCCGCCGACGGCCAGCGTCTGGCCGTCCTTGATCAGGTCCGCCATGGCGGCGGCGGCGCTTGGAAAGGTCTTGTTCATCGATTCATCCTATGGGAGCTCGGCCGAAAGGCCGGCGCAATTATATTCCGCGGCGCCGCCTCCGGAGCCTGCCGGGCGCCCGCCTTGTCCACGTCATCGTCCATCTTGGCGCGATTATAATTGCCGAATGACACGCGAATTCATGGAGTACGACCTCGTCGTGGTCGGCGGCGGCCCAGCCGGGCTCGGCGCGGCGATCCGCCTCAAGCAACTCGCCGCGGAGCGCAACAAGGAAGTCAGCGTCTGCGTGCTCGAAAAGGGCTCGGAGATCGGCGCGCACATCCTGTCAGGCGCGGTCATGGACCCGCGCGCGCTGGACGAATTGATGCCGGATTGGAAAACGCTCGGCGCGCCGCTGAACACGCCGGTGACCGAAGATCGTTTCCTCTTCCTCACGGCCACGGGTGCGATGAAGACGCCGGGCTGGATGCTGCCCGGATGCTTCCAGAACCACGGCAACTACGTCATCAGCCTGGGCAACGTCACCCGGTGGCTTGGCCAGCAGGCCGAAGCGATGGGCGTGGAGATCTTTCCCGGGTTCGCCGCAGCCGAGGTGCTTTATGACGAAGACGGCTCGGTCAAGGGCGTCGCCACGGGCGACATGGGCGTGGGCCGCGACGGCAAGAAAACCGATGCCTATGCAGAAGGCATGGAGTTGCATGCCAAGTACACGTTCTTCGCCGAAGGCTGCCGCGGCAATCTCGGCCGCCAGCTCGAATCGAAATTCGCGCTGCGCAAGGACGCCGACCCGCAGGTCTATGGCCTTGGGCTCAAGGAACTCTGGGAGATCAAGCCCGAGCAGCACAAGGCCGGCCTGGTCGTGCATACCGCAGGCTGGCCGCTGGAGGCCAAAACCTACGGCGGGTCTTTCCTGTATCACCTCGAGAACAACCAGGTCGCGGTGGGTTTCGTGGTCGGCTTGGGCTACACGAATCCGTATCTCGCGCCCTACGAAGAATTCCAGCGCTACAAGACGCATCCGTCGATCCGCGGGTTTTTCGAGGGCGGAAAACGCATTGCATACGGAGCCCGCGCGATCACCGCAGGTGGAATTCAGGCGCTGCCCAAGCTCACCTTCCCCGGGGGCGTGCTGGTCGGGGACGACGCGGGTTTCCTGAACGCATCCCGCATCAAGGGCAGCCATTGCGCGATCAAGTCGGGGATGCTTGCAGCCGAGGCCGCCTTCGATGCGCTTGCCGCCGGACGCTCGAAAGACGAGCTCGTCGCTTACCCCGAGGCCTTCCGCCAGTCGTGGCTCTTCGACGAACTCTTCCGCGCGCGCAATTTCAAGCCGTGGATGTCCAAAGGCCTCTACACCGGCACGCTCATGGTCGGCATCGACCAGATCGTCTTCGGCGGCAAGGCGCCGTGGACGCTGCACCACGATCACGCCGACAACGAAACGCTGCGGAAGAAAACCGAGGTCGAGCCGATCAAGTACCCCAGGCCCGACGGGGTGCTGACGTTCGATCGCCTGTCTTCGGTATTCATCTCCAACACGAACCACTCGGAAGACCAGCCGATCCACCTCACGCTCAAGGACCCGGGCGTGCCCGTGGAGGTGAACCTCGCGCTGTACGACGCGCCGGAGCAGCGCTACTGCCCGGCCGGCGTGTACGAGATCGTGCGCAACGACGAGGGCACGAACCCGCGGCTGCAGATCAACGCGCAGAACTGCGTGCACTGCAAGGCCTGCGACATCAAGGACCCGACCCAGAACATCGTCTGGGTGACGCCCGAGGGCGGCGGCGGCCCGAACTACCCCAACATGTAGGGAGGCTTGCATGGACAACGAAATGCGCACCGAAACGGCGACCCCCAAGCGTTACGCGAGCATGGCCGAGTTCTACCCGTTCTACCTTTCGGAGCATTCGAACCGCACGTCGCGGCGCCTGCATTTCATCGGCACCTCCCTCGGCCTCGTGTGGCTGGCGATCGCGATTCAGACGATGAATCCGTGGTTCCTGCTCGCCGGCCTCGTGTCGGGCTATGCGTTCGCGTGGATCGGGCATTTCTTCTTCGAGAAAAACCGCCCGGCTACCTTCAGCTACCCTTTCTACAGCTTCGCGGGCGACTGGGTGATGTGGTCCGAAATCCTGCGCGGCAAGATCCGCTTCTAGCCGGCGCACGATGAACCAACCGCCGGCGGGCAGTTCCCTCCAGGAGGCCCGGGTCCCCGAGGAGCTCGCCGAATCCTGGCAGGTCATCCACGGCTACAGCATCAGCGTGCGGCCGCTGCGGCGTTCGGATGTCGACATCGAGTCGGCCTTCGTCGAAGGCCTGTCGCGCGAATCGCGCCACAACCGGCTGCTCGGCGGCGCGATCAACATCTCGCGCAGCTACATCGAGCAGCTCATCAACGTCGACTACACCCGCGACATGGCGCTGGCCGCGGTGGTCATGACCGAGGACAGCGAGGTGCTCATCGGCGTGGCGCGCTACGTGCAGGAAACCGCAAGCCCCGGGCCGGGACCCGGCCCCGCCGAGTTCGCGATCGTGATCGCCGATGCCTGGCAGGGCCGCGGCATCGGCGCGCACCTCTTGCGCAAGCTCATCGAAGTGGCGCGCAACCGGGGCATCCCGGCGCTTTACGGGGAAATCCTCGCCACCAACCACGGCATGCTCATGATGATGAAGAGCCTCGGCTTCCGGATCGAGAGGCACCCGGATGACGCCACCGTGGTCCGCGCCACCCAGGACCTGCGCAGTCCGTGAGTTTCACGGGGGACCGGCACTTTCAGCCGGCTGAGTGCGCTTGCGTACATTCTTTTCGCGCATCCTCGCCAATACTGCGGCATTCCCAAGAGACACACGCGAGAGGATCCCATGCGCACAGCCGTCCTGATCACCACCGCAATGGCCGCCGCTTTCACAGCGGCTGCCGCGTTCGCCAAATTGCCGCCGCTGTCCGAGGAAGCCAAGGCCAAGGCCACCGAGGCTGCGGCCAAGTCCGCCTGGACCGACAAGGTCGGCGCCTACAAGACCTGCCTTGCAATGGATCGCGCTGCCCAGAATTACCGCGGCAATCCGACCGTGACGGTCAAGACCGCGCCCACGCCCGGCCTGCAGCCCTGCGCCGATCCGGGACCGTTTGCGGCAACCCCGATCACGCCTCCGGTCAACAAGCCGCTGGAAGCGTCGGGCGCGCATTCGCCGCCCGGTGCCGCCGTCTCCCCGCCGAGCCAGAAGGCCACCGCCGCCGAAATCGCCGGCGGCGTGAAAAAGCCGGCACCGAACTGACCGGCGCGCGCCGCATGCCCGCGCCGGCTGGAATCAGGCGGCGAGCATATCCTCCTCCGGCACCGCCATCACGCCCGCCGAGCCCTTGACCATCGTGGCGGCCAGGCCGGGGGCCTGGACCAGCAGGTGGTCCGAATAGAAGCGCGCCGTGGAAATCTTGGCTTTGTAGAACGCGGCATGGCCACCGCCTTCGGCAAGCTTCCTTTCAGAAACCAGGGCGGCCCGCGCCATCTGCCATCCGCCGCACACGATGCCCATGAGCCTGAGGAAAGGCACCGCGCCCGCGAACGCAGCCTTGATGTCGGTCCCCGCAGTCGCAACGATGTAGTCGACGCATTCGCCCACAGCTTTGGTTCCTGTCGCAAGCGAGGCGCGGATCGAGGCGATGTCCGCGTTCTTCGATGCGGCAAGCTCGGCATCGAACGCCTTCATCATCTGCAGCCAGCCCTTGATGGTCTGCCCGCCTTCGCGCGCGATCTTGCGGCCGACGAGGTCGTTGGCCTGGATGCCGGTGGTGCCTTCGTAGATCGTGGTGATCCTTGCATCGCGCAGGTGCTGGGCGGCGCCGGTTTCCTCGATGAAGCCCATCCCGCCGTGGATCTGCACACCCAATGACGCGACCTCGATGCCGGTCTCGGTGCTCCAGCCCTTGACCACCGGGATCATGAGCTCGACAAAGGCCTGGTTGCGCTGGCGAGTCTCCTTGTCCGGATGGCGGTGCGCTGCATCCATCGCGCCCGCAACCACGTACGCGAGCGCGCGCATGGCCTCGGTCTGCGATTTCATGAGCATGAGCATGCGGCGCACGTCCGGGTGGTTGATGATTGCCACCGTTTTCGAGCCGCCGGCGAGATCGTTGCCCTGCATGCGCTCCTTCGCGTAGGCCAGCGCGCGCTGGTAGGCGCGCTCCGCGATCGCGACGCCTTCCATGCCGACGCCGAAGCGCGCTGCATTCATCATCACGAACATGTACGACAGGCCCTTGTTCTCCTCGCCCACCAAGTAGCCGACCGCGTTCTCGAACACCATGACGGCGGTGGGGCTGGCGTGAATGCCGAGCTTGTGCTCGATGGAGGCGCACACGGCGTTGTTGCGCTCGCCGAGCGTGCCGTCCGGCTTGACCATGAACTTGGGCACCACGAAGAGCGAGATGCCCTTGACTCCCGGAGGTGCATCGGGCGTGCGTGCAAGCACCAGGTGCACGATGTTCTCGGTGAGGTCGTGCTCGCCGTAGGTGATGAAGATCTTCTGGCCGCTGATGCGGTAGTTATTCCCTCCTTGGTCGCCTTCCCTCACCGCCCTGGTGCGCAGCAGCGCGAGGTCGGAGCCGGCCTGCGGCTCGGTGAGGTTCATGGTGCCGGTCCACGTGCCGGAGCCCATCTTCTCGAGGAAGGTTTTCTTGAGCTGGTCGCTGCCGCAGAGCAGGATCGCCTCGATAGCGCCTTGCGTGAGCAACGGGCAGAGGGAGAAAGCCATGTTGGCCGAGGTGATCATCTCGGTGACCGGCGTCGACACGAGTTTCGGCAGTCCCTGCCCGCCCCATTCGGGGTCCAGCGGCAACCCGTTCCAGCCGCCCTCGACGAACTGCCGGTACGCTTCGCGAAAGCCCGTCGGCGTGTGGACCGAGCCATCCTTCCACTGCGAGCCTTCCTGGTCGCCCGAGTAGTTCAGCGGATCGAGCACGCCGGAGGTGAACTTGGCGGCCTCCTCGAGGATCGCCTCGACCGTGTCCGGCGTGGCGTCCTCGCAGCCGGGGAGCCTGGCGACCTCTGCCATCCCTGCCAATTCGTTCAGCACGAACTTCATGTCTTTGAGGGGGGCGGCATAGGCGCTCATTGCATTCCTCCGACTGCGGTTTGGTCCAGCCTACTTTTTGAGTTCCTCGACGATCTGCGGGACGACCTGGAACAGGTCCCCGACGATGCCGTAGTCCGCGACCGAGAAGATCGGCGCTTCCTCATCCTTGTTGACGCAGACGATCACCCGGCTGTCTTTCATGCCGGCCAGGTGCTGGATCGCGCCCGAAATGCCGATCGCGATATACAGGTCCGGCGCGACGATCTTGCCGGTCTGCCCCACCTGCCAGTCGTTCGGCACGAATCCCGCGTCCACGGCGGCGCGCGAGGCGCCCATCGCGGCGCCGAGCTTGTCCGCCAGCGGCTCGAGGAGCTTGAAGTTGTCGCCCGAGCCCATGCCCCGCCCGCCTGAAACGATGATCTTGGCCGCGGTCAGCTCGGGACGCTCGGACTTGGAGACTTCGCGGCTGACGAAGGACGAAAGGCCGGTGTCCGCCGGAGCGGCGACGCTTTCCACCGCGCCGCTTCCGCCGGTGGCCGCAACCGCGTCGAAGCCGGTCGTGCGCACCGTGATCACCTTGATGGCATCGGAGGACTGCACCGTGGCCAGCGCGTTGCCCGCGTAGATCGGCCGCACGAACGTGTCGGGGGACTCGACCGAAACGATCTCCGAAATCTGCTGCATGTCGAGCAATGCCGCGACGCGCGGCGTGACGTTTTTGCCGTTCGAGGTCGCGGGCGCAAGGATGTGCGTGTAGTTCCTGGCGATGCCGACGACCGTGGCGGCGACGTTCTCCGCGAGGAAATCGGCCAGGTGCGGCGCATCGGCATGCAGCACCTTGGTGACGCCGGCAATCCTGGCCGCGGCTTCGGCCGCCGCGCCGGAACCGCTTCCGGCGACCAGCACATGGATGTCCCCGCCGATCTTCTGCGCGGCTGCGACCGTGTTGAGTGTCGCGCCCTTGATCGACTTGTTGTCGTGTTCCGCAATGATAAGGCAGCTCATGAGATCACCTTGGCTTCGTTGCGCAGCTTGGCAACCAGCGCGGCCGCATCCGGCACCTTGATCCCGGCCTTGCGCTTGGGCGGCTCGCCGACCTTGAGCGTCTTCAGGCGCGGCGCGACATCCACACCGAGCGCGTCGGGCTTGAGGTTCTCGAGCGTCTTCTTCTTGGCTTTCATGATGTTCGGCAGCGTCACGTATCTCGGCTCATTCAGCCGCAGATCGGTGGTCACGATCGCCGGGAGCTTGATCGAAATCGTTTCCAAACCGCCATCGACTTCGCGCGTGACCTGGGCGCGTTTTCCACCATCGGCATCCGCTATCGTGACCTTGGAGGCGAACGTCGCCTGCGGCCAGCCGAGCAGCGCGGCGAGCA
>CAZZDV010000058.1:0-17766 GCA_964652785.1 uncultured Bordetella sp. | reverse complement strand
CAGATGTTGGTGATCGCCGCGTCGATGTCGGCATCGGTGGGCCTGGGCTTGTCCTTGAGGAGCGCCGAGACCGCCATGACCATGCCCGACTGGCAGTAGCCGCATTGCGGCACGTCGTGCGCGATCCACGCCTGCTGCACTTTCGTGAGCACGCCGTTCTGCGCGAGCCCCTCGATGGTGGTGATGTTCTTGCCTTCGGCCGCGCTGATCGGCATCACGCACGAGCGCAGCGCTTCGCCGTTCATGTGCACCGTGCAGGAGCCGCACTGGGCGACGCCGCAGCCGTACTTGGTGCCGGTGAGTCCGACCTGCTCCCGGATGACCCACAGGAGCGGGGTGCTCGGGTCTACATCGACATTGACTGGTCTTCCATTGATGGTGAGGCGCGCCACGTGATTCTCCCAGGAGGTGTTGTGCTGCTTCGAGGACAGGGTCTCTGCAAACTCAAACTTTGTGTTTGCCTCGCTTTTTTTCTGATCGCGCATGGCCTGGAAACGGCTCGCGCGGACGAGTACTGTAGCCCTATTGGCGAGGCTGCCGCAACTCCCCCGCAAGGGTGGTGCAAGGCCGCGTTTGGTGCCCCACCACGGATAGTCCGAATTGGAATAGAAACAGCCTCCCGGGCGTGGGGGCCTTACACTGCCAGCCTGATTTTTTGCCGGGAGAAAGCCATGCGCCTGAATCGTTTCATGATCCGCCCGCTGGTCGAACAGGGGCTGCGGGAGGAACTCAATTCCGGGGACACCACCGGGGGCTTTCTCGTCTGGGACGAGGATCCCGTGCAGACCGGCCAGATCTACGCCAAGGGCGAGGGCATCGCCTGCGGCCTGCTGTTTGCGGACGAGACGATAAAACTGATCGACCCGGACGCCGAGATCGAGCACTGCGTCGAGGAAGGCGCCGAGATGGGGCCTGGCACCGTCCTGCTCAAGATCCGCGCCAAGGCCTCCGCCTTTTTCATGATCGAGCGCGCGGCGCTCGACTGGGTGCAGCAGCTCTCGGGCATCGCGACCAAGACGCGGCGCTACGTGAACCTCGTCAAGCACACCAAGGTGCGCGTCACCGACACCCGCAAGGGCTGGCCGGGCCTGCGCATGGTGCAGAAGTACGCGGTGCGCGTCGGCGGCGCGCATAACCATATCTTCAACCTCTCGAACTGCGTGCTGGTGAAGGACAACCACATCAAGATCGCCGGCAACATCAGGAATGCGATCGAGATCCTGCGCTCGCGAGCGCAGCACACCTTCAAGATCGAGGTCGAGTGCGAGTCGCTCGCGATGGTCGAGGAGGCGCTCGACTGCGGCGTCGAGATCATCATGTTCGACAACATGGACCTCGACGAGATGCGCGAGGCCCTCGAGCTCGTCAACAAGCGCGCGATCACCGAGGCTTCGGGCGGCGTCAACGAAAGCACGGTCGTGGCGATCGCCGAGACCGGCGTGGATGTGATCTCGGTTGGAGATCTCACGCACACGGTCAAGGCGGTCGACATCAGCCTCGACGTCAAGGACATCAAGCCGAGCGCGATCCGCACGATCCAAAGATTAAAACAGGCGGCGGGCTGACCGTGGCCCGCTCCGTGCGATTCCGCACGAAGCACGGCATCATCGTTGCGCTCGATGCCGAGACGGTGGACCTGTGCAAGCGCACGGTCGAGGCGACGACCGAGGTCGAAGGCGTGGTGGGCTACAAGCTCGGCATGACCACGGCCCTGCGGCTGGGCCTTGCCGAAACGGTGCGCCAGTTCCGCGAGCACACCGACCTGCCGCTGCTGTACGACCACCAGAAGGCCGGGCCCGACGTGTTCGACATGGCCGCCAAGTTCGCCGCGCTCTGCGCCGAGGCCAAGGTCGACGGCCTGATCCTGTTTCCGCTCGCGGGACCGCGGGCGGTCGAGGGGTTCGTCGGCGAGTCGCTCAAGCAGGGCCTCCTGCCGCTGGTCGGCGGCGACCTGCCTTTCCCCGACTTCAACATGAGCGGCGGCGGCTATGTGGCCGACGACGCGCTCGAGCGCATCATCGACAAGGCCGTCGAGTGCGGCGCCAACCACTTCGTCGTGCCGGGCAACACGACCGGCAAGCTGCGCCACCATTCCGAGCGGCTCAAGTCGAAGCTGCGCGCGCCCGTGTTCGTGGTCCCGGGCATCGGGCCGCTGGGCGGCAAGATCGGCGAGCTCGTCGCCGCCGCGAACGGCTGCAGTGTCTATGGGGTTGTCGGCCGAGCGGTGTATGGCGCGCCGGACCCGGCCGTTGCGGCGCGCGCGTTGGTGGACGAAGCCATGGCGGCCGCGGCCTGATGGGGAGGCAAGACTCCCGACCCGTCGTGCTGTTCGACTGGGGCGAAACCCTGATGTGGATCCCGGGCATGATCCATGACCCGGACCGGCACCTCGCGTGCGTCGAGCGCATTTTCGAATCCGACATCGGCCCCCACCTCGGGGACGAGCGCTCGCAGCTGCCGGTGCGGATGTTCATCGAGCACTATCACGCGGCCTGCCGCTCGCAGATCGCCAGGTCGAAGGAAACGCAGCGCGAGCACACGTTCGACGAGCGCTTCGCGCTAGCCCTGGAAATGGCCGGCATGAGGGCGCTCTCAGACACCACCGTCTACCGGCGCATGTCCGATGCGCTCGGGCGCGAGGTCGTGCAGGGCGCGCGTCTGCTGGACCATGCGGCCGAGACGCTCGAGAAGCTCGCGGCGAAGTATCGCCTCGGCGTGGTTTCCAACTATCCGCATGGCCCCGTGGTCGAGGCGACGCTCGAGCGCTTCGGGCTGCGCAAGCATTTCGAGGTCATCGTCGTGTCCTCCGACACCGGCTGGATGAAGCCGCATGCGGAGTGCTACGCCCCCGCACTGGCCGCGTTGCCGGCGCCGCCCGGGAGGACGCTCATGGTGGGCGACGACTTGCGCAACGACGTCAAGGGAGCCAAGGCGCTTGGGTTGCACACGGCGTGGATCGCGCCGAATGCGACGACGGTCGATCCGGACGTCGACATCCACCTCAGGTCGCTGGCCGAGCTGCCGGCGCACTGCGAACGGATCTTTGCGTGAGAAGCACGCCATGAACCCCCAGACCGCTAAGTTGCAGACCCGCCTCCTGATCGACGGGAAGTTCTCGCCCGCGGCTTCGGGCGAAACGTTTTCCACCGCGAGCCCGATCGATTTTTCGGCGCTCGCGGACGTGGCCAAGGCGGGTGTCGCCGATGTCGATCGCGCCGTGGCCGCGGCGCGCCGGGCCTTCGACGCGGGCAAGTGGTCCGGCATGCAGCCTTTCGCGCGCGGCAAGATCCTGCGCGCGATCGCCGATGGCATCCGCGGCAACGCGGCGCGCATCGCCGAGGTCGAGACGCGCAACGGCGGCAAGACGATCTCCAACTCGCTAAACGAGGTCGACAGCGCGGCCAACGTGTTCGAGTACTACGCCGGCGCGATGGACAAGTTCTTCGGCGACACGATCCCGATGGGCTCCAACGTGCTCGACTTCACGCTGCGCGAGCCCCTGGGCGTGGTGGCCGCGATCACGCCCTGGAATTTCCCTTTCCTCGCCGCTGCGTGGAAGGTGGCGCCCGCACTTGCAGCGGGCTGCACCGTGATCCTCAAGCCGGCGAGCTACACGCCGCTGACGGCGCTGATGCTCGGCGAAATTGCACTCGAAGCCGGAGTTCCCGCGGGCGTGCTGAATATCCTGCCCGGCCCGGGCGCGGCATTGGGCGAGCGTATCGCCACGCATCGCGGCATCGACAAGATTTCGTTTACCGGCGAGACCACCACCGGCGCCAAGCTGCTCAAGCTCGGCGCCGACGATATCAAGCGCATCACGCTGGAACTCGGCGGCAAGAGCCCGAACATCATTTTCGCCGACGCAGACATCGCCAAGGCCGCGAACCAGGCGGTGAAGGCAGGCTTCGGCAACGCGGGCCAGAGCTGCTCGGCGCGCACGCGTGTATTCGTCGAGCGCGGCGCGGCCGGCGAATTCACGCAGGCGTTTGCGAAAGCCGCGCAGGCCGCGCGTGTCGGCGACCCCCTGGATGCGGCAACCGAGATCGGCCCGCTGGTGTCTAAATCGCAGTGGGCGTCGGTCGATGGCTACGTCGAACTCGGCAAGACCGAAGGCTGCACGGTGGTGACCGGCGGCGGACGGCCGCAGGGGCTGCCGCACGGCGCCTACTACTCGCCGACGATCCTTGCCGGTGCCAAGAACTCGATGCGCGTTGCGCAGGAGGAGATCTTCGGCCCGGTGGTCGTGGTGATTGCGTTCGATACCGAAGCCGAGGCCGTGCAGCTCGCCAACGACAGCCCGTATGGCCTCAATGCCTCGATCTGGACGCGCAACCTCGGCTGCGGGATGCGCGTGGCCCGCGCGCTTCGCACCGGCATGGTCAGCGTAAACTCGCACGGCAGCGCGAGCCGCTACGGCTTCTTCGCCCCGTTCGGGGGCTACAAGAAGTCGGGGCTCGGGCGCGAGCTCGGCATGCACGCGCTTTCGCTGTATACCGAAGTGAAGAACGTCTTCGTGGACCTGGAGGAGTAGTGGCCCAAGGAGTAGTCAAAAGCGCGCGGCAGATCGCCGTTGTCGGCGGCACCCTCATCGACGGCACCGGGCGGGACCCGGTGAGGGACGCGACCGTATTGATCGACGGCGAGCGCATCGCCGCCGTGGGAACGGGCGTCGCCGTACCCAAGGGCGCGCAGGTCATCGATGCAGCCGGGCGCACGATCCTGCCGGGCATCATCGATTGCCATGTGCATGGCACGTATCGCGCGCGCGACATGCGCCAGCATCTGCTGAATGCACCCACCTACAACGTGCTTCGCTCGACCGCGGTGCTCAAGGAAACCCTCGCTTGCGGCGTGACGACCGCGCGCGACATGGGCGGAGCCGATGCGGGTTTTCGCGAAGCGATTGCCGAGGGGTACATCGACGGTCCGCGCCTCCTGATTTCGATCGTGATGATTTCGCAGACCGGCGGGCATGGCGATGCATGGGTGCCCGCGGGCCTGCGCGTGCAGAAGCGCGCCTGGCTGCCGAGCCCCGTCGCCGACGGCGTGGACGAAGTGCGGCGCCTCGTGCGGCACGTGCTCATGGCCGGCGCCGACTTCATCAAGATCTGCGCGACCGGCGGCATCACGTCGGTGACCGATTCATGGGACGAGCCCCAGTTCACGCTCGAAGAGATCAAGGTCGCGGTGGCCGAGGCGGCGATGCGCCACAAAGGCGTCGCCGTGCACGCCGAGGGCGTGGAAGGCATCCGCACCGCGCTGGAGGCCAACATCCATTCGCTGGAGCACGGCTGGTTCATCGACGAGCAATGCGCCGACAAGATGCTGAAGACCGGCACATGGTGGGTGCCGACGCTTGCGCTGGTGCCGTTGTCCCTGGAGCACCGCAAGGCCAATACCGCGTGGGACAAGCAGCAGCTCGCGAACGAAGCCAGCAAGGAACTCGAGATCTACGAGCGCATGCAAAAGCAGATCCCCCTCTGGAAGGAGGCGGTGAAGAAGGGGGTGAAAGTCGCGTTCGGCACCGACCAGTCGCACCGCCTGCTCGTTGGCGAGAACCTCGTCGAGATGCGCTTCATGGTGGAATGGCTGGGCATGACGCCGATGCAGGCGCTCGTCTCGGCCACCGGCAGCGCCGCCGAGTGCATCGGACGCAGCGACGTCGGCGTGCTCGAAGCCGGCCGCTACGCGGATGTGCTCGTCGTGGACGGCGACCCGCTTTCCAACATCCGCATCCTCGAAGAGCGCGACCGCCTCAAGCTGGTCATGAAGGCCGGGCGCGCCTTTACCAATACTCTTTAGGACCTTTCGTGTTCCCCAGGAATCTGCTCGAAAAGGCCGCGCGCGCGCTCGACGCCGCGAAGGCCAGGGATGTCCGCATCGCCACTGCGGAGACTTGCACGGCCGGGCTCGTTTCCGGGTGCCTCACCTCGGTGTCCGGCGCATCGAAAGTTTTCGAGCGCGGCTTCGTGCTCTATCACGACTCGGCCAAGGCCACGGGATTGGGCGTCGCGGAAGCGGTTTCGAGCAAGCACGGCGCGGTCAGCGCTGAAGTCACGCAGGGCCTGGCCGAAGGCGCGTTGAAGAATTCAGAGGCGGGCGTCGCCGTGGCCGTCACTGGCTACGCCGGCCCCGGCGGCGGCAATGACAGGAATCCCGTCGGCACCTGCTACATCGCCGCCGCCCGCCGCGGCGCGCCGACGCTCGTCGAGCGCCACGTGTTCCCCGGCGACCGCGATGGCGTGCGCCTCGCCGCCGTCGGTGCCGCCCTCGACCTCATCGTCAAGCGACTCGAGTGAAAATAAAAAAAAGGCCAGGCTTGAAAAGTGGGGTCAGAGTCGACTTTTCATGAAAACCGGAACTCAACTCGGATCTCGAAGAAAAGTCGACTCTGACCCCACTTTTCCCCCTGTTTCCCCTGTCCTCGTCCTGACCGGCGCGCTGGGGGCAGGGAAGACGACGCTGCTCAATGCCGCGCTCAAAGCTGGCGCGATCCGCAATGCGGCGGTGGTGGTCAACGAGTTCGGCGATGTCGGCATCGACAACGCGCTGATCGAATCCTCGAGCGAAGACGTGGTGCTGCTGCCCGGCGGCTGCGTGTGCTGCCAGGTGCGCGCTGACCTGGCCGAAGCGCTTGTGCGGCTCGAGCGTGGGGTCGCCCACGGCTCGATTCCCGCGTTTGCGCGGGTCGTGATCGAGACCAGCGGCCTCGCCGAGCCCGGGCCGATCCTGCAACTCTTTGCCGAATCGCCGCTGCTGGCCGGGCGCTATCGCCTCGACGCGGTGGTGACGGTCGTTGATGCGCTGCTCGGTGCTGCCGCGCTCGATGCCGAAGGCACCGAGTTCCGCCAGGCGCTCCTTGCCGATCGGCTGATCCTCACGAAATCCGAAAGCGCGCAGGCGCAATCGATCGAGCAGTTCGAAGCGCGACTCGCGCAGATCAATCCGCACGCTGAACTCATTCGCGCGCCGCGCGGCGAAGCCAATCCCGGATGGTTTGCATCCTGGCTCCCCGCGAGCGAGCGCCTGCTCCCCGCCGACGCCTTGCGCGCCGCGCATGACGAATCGATCGAATCCTTCGTGCTCGAATGGCCGGAGCCCCAGCCGATGGCTGCGCTCGGCAGCTGGCTGCATGCGCTGGCCGACAATCACGGCGCGAGGCTGCTTCGGGTGAAAGGCATCGTCGCAGTCGAGGAGCACGGGCAGGCGGTCGCGGTCCACGCGATCCAGCACCTCGTATCGCCGCCTGAGATCCTTGCAATGCCCGCGGCGGGCAGCCGCGTGGTGTTTATTACGCGCGGCCTCGAGCCGGGCGATGTGCGCCCGCAATGGCCGACCGCAGCGCGGGCCGCGCGGGCGCGACCCCGTTCGCAAGCAGCGTCCACACTGCTTCAGCCGCATCCGACAGGCGTTTCTTCCGGCGCAGCAGCTCGACGGTAAGCGGGATGTCCCAGTCGACGCCGCCGACGCGCGCGAGGCTGCCGTCGCCGAGGTTGCGCTCGATGGTGGAGCGCGGCAGCCATGCGACCCCCATGCCCTGCAGCGCGAGCTCCTTGAGCAAGAAGATCAGCGGGTCGTCGAACATCTTCTGCGAGCGCACTTCGCTGACGCGCGCCGCGACTTCGTCATCGACCGCGCGGCCGATGAACGATGAGCGGCCGTAAGGCAGGTACATGAGGGGCGAACCCGGGATCACCGGCAGCAGGTAGCCCGGCAATCCGCGCCGCTGCGGCGCGCACACCGGGATCATCGGCTCGTCGCCGATCTCGATCACCTCCAGCGCGTCGAATCCCGCGGGGCGCGGCAGGGACGGATGCCGGTAGGAGAGCGCGAGATCCGCTTCGCCGGCGACATAGCGCTCGGCCACTTCGTCGATGCGCTTCACCGAGCCGCGGCCGACGATCGGGCCGATCTCGCGGTTGAGGCGGGCGAGCAGCGCGGGAAAGATGCCGGCCGAGCACGGCGTCGGCATGAGGAAGGACACCATGGGCGCCGATTCGGCCGCGTTCGATCGCATCGCGGCGCGGAAATCGAGCAGCGGCTCGACGCTGCCCACCGCGATCGGCAGGAGTTCCTGCCCGGCGCCGGTCAGCTCGACCGGATGGCCGCTGCGGTCGAAGAGCGGCGCGCCGACCCAGTCCTCCAGCGCCTGGATGCGGCGGCTGAAGGCGGACTGGGTGACATGGCGCTCCATCGCCGCCCTGGAGAAATTACCGGTGCGGACCAGTGCGAGGAAATCCTGCAGCCAGTAAAGCTCCATGCCGTATTACCTGGTGTCGGACTGCAGCTGGCCGTTGATGATGCGCACGCGCTCGCCGGTGCGCCAAGCCTGCGCAGTCGCCGACGCAATGGTGCGGAAGCTGCCGTCTTCCATGCGCACATTGATCTCGTACGACTTGCTCGAATGGACGTTCTTCTCGATCTGGTGGCCGGCGTACGCGCCGCCGGCCGCGCCGAGCAGCGCCCCGACGTTCTGGCCCCTGCCGTTGCCAAGCTGCTTGCCGAGGAGGAGGCCGCCCAGACCGCCGGCCACGGCGCCGATGCCCGTGCCGTCGCCTTTGCGCTCGACTTCGCGCATCGACTCGACCGTCCCGCAGTCGTAGCACAGCGGACGCTGCGAGGCGGCTTGCGGGTTGGGCTGCTGCTGGTAGGGCTGCTGTTGGTAAGGTTGCTGCGGGTAAGGCTGCTGCGGGTAGCCCTGCTGCTGGTACTGCTGCGGCTGCTGGGGATACGCCTGCTGCGGGTAGCCCTGCTGCTGGTACTGCTGCGGCTGCTGGGGATACGCCTGCTGCGGGTAGCCCTGCTGCTGATACTGCTGAGGCTGCTGCGCATACCCCGGTTGCTGGTATCCCTGCTGGGGCGCCTGCTGCGGATAGGCATACGGGGCCGGCGCCTGCGCTGCGGCCAGGCCGATCGACGCTGCGTAAATTGCGGTTGCTGCGACTGCGGTGGTGATGCGGTTCATTGGGTTCCCCTTGCGTTTTCCAGATGCGGCATAGCGTACTCCGTTGCCGGCGTGTTTACCTGTAACAACTTGTGTCAGGCCTCCGGCCGCATCTGCGGAAAGAGGATTACGTCACGGATCGACGGGCTGTCCGTGAGGATCATCACGAGCCGGTCCACGCCGATGCCCGCGCCGGCGGTCGGCGGCAGGCCGTATTCCAGCGCGCGGATGTAGTCGGCGTCAAAAAACATCGCTTCCTGGTCGCCGGCGTCCTTCTTCTGCGCCTGGTCGAGGAAGCGCTGCGCCTGGTCTTCCGGATCGTTCAGTTCCGAGAACCCGTTGGCCATTTCCTTGGCGTCGATGAAGAGCTCGAAGCGGTCGACGAGTTCCGGGTCGCGGTCGGCGCGGCGCGCGAGCGGCGAGACTTCGGCCGGGTACTCGGTGACGAACGTCGGCTGGACGAGGTGCTTCTCGGCCACGGCCTCGAACAGCATGAGCTGCAGCGAGCCCCAGCCGTGATGGCCGCCGGTGTCGGCGCCGAGCTTGTTCAGGCGCGCGCTTAGCCAGGCGTGATCGCGCAGGTCCGCGGTCGCGGCCTCGCGGTCGTATTGGCGGATCGCTTCCGGGATCGGCAGGCGCGCAAAAGGCTTGCCGAGGTCGATCGCGCTGCCCTGGTAGGTGACCTGCTCGGTGCCAAGCGCAGCGCGCGCCGCAGACCTCACCAGGCGCTCGGTGAGCTCCATCATGTACTCCACCGTCTCGTACGCGGCGTACATCTCCATCATCGTGAACTCGGGGTTGTGCCGCGTGGACATGCCCTCGTTCCTGAAATTGCGGTTGACCTCGAAAACCTTCTCGATGCCGCCGACCACGAGCCGCTTCAGGTAGAGCTCGGGCGCGATGCGCAGGAACAATTCCATATCAAGGGCATTGTGATGCGTCTTGAAAGGCCGCGCCGCGGCGCCGCCAGGGATGGAATGCATCATCGGCGTCTCGACCTCGAGGAAACCCTCGGCCACCATCGACTCGCGCATCGACTGCACGATCCTGGAGCGGTCGACAAACACCTTGCGCGAGCCCTCGTTGACGATGAGGTCGACATACCGCTGCCGGTACCGGACCTCCTGGTCGGCGAGGCCGTGGAATTTCTCGGGCAGGGGCCGCAGCGCCTTGGTGAGCAGGCGCAATTGGGAGGCCTGCACGGTGAGCTCGCCCTTGTTGGTCTTGAAGAGCGTGCCCGACACCCCGAGGATGTCGCCCAGGTCCCAGTGCTTGAAGGCGTCGTGCGTCTGCGCACCGGTAATGTCGTTAGAGACGTAGATCTGGATCTTTCCCGAGCCGTCCTGCAGCGTGGCGAAGCTCGCCTTGCCCATGACGCGCTTGAGCACCATGCGGCCGGCGACCGTCGCGGAGGCTTTCTTTTCCTCCAGCGCCGGCTTATCGAGCGCGCCGAACTCCGCGGCCAGCGCGTTCATCGCGTGCGCGCGGCGGAAATCGTTCGGGAAGACCGCGCCGGCCTCGCGCAGCCTGCCGAGCTTCTCGCGGCGCTCGGCGATGATCCTGTTCTCATCGGGCTTTTCTTCCGGCCTCTCGGCCTGCAGTCCTGGCTTGTGTTCGCTCATTTCACACTCCCTGCTTCAGGCTCGCGGTGATGAAGTCATCCAGATCCCCGTCCAGCACGCCCTGGGTGTTGCCGATTTCGACGCCGGTGCGCAGGTCCTTGATCCTCGACTGGTCGAGCACGTACGAGCGGATCTGGTGGCCCCAGCCGATGTCGGTCTTGGAATCCTCGAGCTTGTCCTGCTCGGCCTGGCGCTTGCGCAGCTCGAGCTCGTAAAGCCTCGATTTGAGCATCGCCATCGCTTCGGCCCGGTTGCGGTGCTGCGAGCGGTCGTTCTGGCACTGCACGACGATGTTGGTCGGCAGGTGCGTGATGCGCACGGCCGAGTCGGTCTTGTTGATGTGCTGGCCGCCGGCGCCCGAGGCGCGGTAGGTGTCGATGCGCAGGTCCGCCGGGTTGATCTCGACCTCGATCGAGTCGTCCACTTCGGGATAGACGAACACGCTTGCAAACGAGGTATGCCGACGCGCGTTCGAATCGAACGGCGATTTGCGCACGAGCCTGTGGATGCCCGATTCGGTGCGCAGCGTGCCGTACGCGTAGTCGCCGCTGACCTTGATCGTTGCGCCCTTGATGCCGGCGACCTCGCCCTCGGACTGCTCGAGGATTTCGACCTCGAACCCCCGCTTCTCGCAGAAGCGCAGGTACATGCGCTCGAGCATCGAGGCCCAGTCCTGCGCCTCCGTTCCGCCCGAGCCCGCCTGGATGTCGACGAAGCAGTTGGCCGGGTCCAGCGGATTGTTGAACATGCGCTGGAACTCGAGGCGCGCGACCTGCCTTTCGATTTCGCCGACGTCGCCAGCGACGCTCGTCAGCGTTGGGTCGTCGTTCTCCTCGCGGGAGAGCTCGAACAGTTCGCGCGAATCCGCCAGGCGGGAGGCGATCGTCCCGAGCCCGCCGACGATGGCGTCCAGAGATTTTTTCTCGCGCCCCAGGTCCTGGGCGCGCTTCTGGTCGTTCCAGGCTGCGGGGTCTTCGAGCAGGCGGGCTACTTCTTCGAGGCGCTGGCGCTTTGCTTCGAAGTCAAAGATACCTCCGCAGCTCCGCGGACCGCGCTTCGAGGTCTGAGAGCAATGAGGCGAGCTGGTTGATGCGTTCTGCTTCCATGGTGCGGCGTGTCCAGGCGGGGAAGGGCGGGATTATACGCGGTGGATAGTGCGCCCCTCGCGGGCGCGCATATACTCCGGGGAAAAGACCAGAGAGGGATGCCCATGAGATTTTTCTTCCGCAATTTTTCCGGCGTGCTGCTGCTGTACCTGTTCACCACGCAGGCGCACCCGCAGCTGCCGCCGAGCGAGATCCCGATGTACGGGACGGCCGGCAAGAAGCGGCTTTCGGAGCGCGACCTGGCCTTCATCGCTTCGATCGAGAAGGCCGGCAAAACCCGCCAGTCGGTCGCCCGCGAGCTCATGGTCAAGGCGTGGGCGGCGTACGGCAAGTCCGACTACAAGAGCGCCATCCGCCAGTTCAACCAGGCGTGGCTGCTCGACCCGGACAACGGCGATGCCTACCACGGATTCGCGCTCATCTCGACGGTGAGGGACAAGGCCGGCGACGACGCCGAGAAGTACTTCCGAATTGCGCTCACCAAGCCCGGCGTGAGTCCCAATGCCCACGTGAGCTACGGGCGTTTCCTGTGGCTGGTGGAAAAGTACGACGAAGCGCTCGCGCAGCTGCACAAGGCGCTCTCGCTTTCGGCCACCGCGCACAACGCGCGCGCCAACATCGCGATGATCCACTACAAGCGCTCGGAGTGGAGCAAGGCCTGCGAATGGGCGCGCGGCGCGAAGGCGAACAACGACGACCAGAAGCCCGAGTTCCTCGAGGAAATGTGCACGAAGGGCGGCCTGGTGGCGGGTCCGCCGCCGGTGACGCTGGCCAAGGCGCGTCCCGCAACCGCGGCGATCCGCACGAGCAGGAAGCGCGCCACGAAGTGAGCGCGGCGCGAAGCTTGCCTGGAGCCTAGCAGCCCGGGGCGAGCTTGGTCACCGTTTCAGATCCTCCGCGAGGTGTAATCCTCGGCGATGTTGTCTTCAAAGTAGGCGGCCGCGTTCGGCGAGGCCACGAGGCGGCGATGCGTTTCGTGCGAGACGCGCAGGTACTGGAGCACCTGCCCGTTGGTGAACTCGATCTCGAGGACCTGTGCGCGCTCGTCGTACCCGACCGAGCGGATCTTCGAGGAATTGATGCGCTTGCGCTCCACGATGCGCCCGCCTTCTTACTTCGCCAGCGCGGCCGTCCACGGCGAGCGCACGCCGCCGGCCTCGACCGTGCCTTCGATCGCCGAACCTTTGACGTTCCCGGTAAAGGTCAGCGTCCTGCCGCGCTCCACGGGCAGGCGGAAGGAGATCTTCTCGCCAAGGAGCCTGGCGTCCTCGATCGGGACCTCGCGTCCGCCGACCTTCGCCATGCCGCCGATCTTCTGCATCTGCTGGCGCAGCTCGAAGGTCACCGGCTGCCTGAAAACGGCGGGGTCGATCGTCGAGCGCCAGTTGCCCGCGACCTTTGCCGGCACGACGTAGAGGAAGATGATCGTCGTGGGCACGCCGCTGATCGCGATCTTGTCCTGGAGGTCGAACTGCTTGGTCTCCTCGGGGATCCAGCCGGAGAGGCCGTAGTCATGCGAAAGGATGCGCGTGCCCGGCTTGAGCTCGGTCTGCAGCTTGTCGGAGAGCATGTTCACCGTGTTCGGCAGCAGGTACATGGTGAGCACCGTGGCCTGCGAAATGTCGGTCTTGAAGAGGTCCTGCTTCATGAACCTCACGCGGTCGGCGAGCCCTTCGTTCTTCGCGGCTTCGTTCGAGAGCTTGACGAGGTTGTCCTGGATCTCCACCCCGAACCCGCGCGCGCCATACACCTTGGCCGCCGTGAGCACGATGCGCCCGTCGCCCGAGCCCAGGTCGATCACGAAGTCCCCTGGCCCGATGCCCGCCACCTTGAGCATGTCGGCCACCACGCTTTGCGGCGAGGGCACGTACGGCCCCGCATTGATCTGTTGCGCGATGGCCGCGGCCATGAACAGCCACGCGGCGAGCACGCAGGCCATGCGCGCGGCGAAGGGTGGGACGAATTGTTGCGTGAGGTGCAGGACCATGATCGGGGGACTCGGAAGGGCAAGCCTGGGGGATTGTCGCAAATCGGGTCAGGTGACCGGTTCGGCTTGCTCCACGTTGACCTGCACGGTTTTCAGTCCGTTGTATTCGTTGACGCTCAGGCGGTAAGCCGCGCGGATCTTGTTGCCGCGCGCGCCGGCCATCGGGATGCCGGGTGAATTGAACCAGATCGCCTCGATGCGCCGCCCGTCTTTTGCGAGGAGCAGCTTCGTGTGCTTCGCGCCGACGATGCGCTGCGCCTGCACTTCGAATGTATCGCAGAACACCGGCGGCGGAAAGCCTTGGCCCCAGATCTGGTCGTCCATCATTTGCGCGACCTCGAGGGTGAAGTAGGCGCTTTCGAGCTCGCCGTCGGTTTCGAGCGTCTTCTGCAGCGCCGCCGGCGCGATCATGTCGGCGGCGGCGGCTTCGAACGCGGCGGTGAAGCGGGCGAGGTCGGCCTCGCGGATCGAGAGGCCCGCGGCCATCGCGTGCCCGCCAAAGCGCAGGATCAGGTCGGGCTCGCGCTTGGAGACGAGGTCGAGGCAGTCGCGCAGGTGCAGGCCGGAGATCGAACGGCCCGAGCCGCGCAGGTTGCCCGCGATGCCGCCTTCGGTCGCGCGCGCGAACGCGATCACCGGCCGGTGCAGCTTGTCCTTGATGCGCGAGGCGAGGATGCCCACCACGCCCTGGTGCCAGGTTTCGTGAAAGAGCGAGACGCCCGCGCCCGGCGTTTCGGGCAGCTCGCCGCGTTCATCGACCACCGCAGCCATCGCCTCCTCCAGCATGCCGCCTTCGATCGTGCGCCGCTCGCTGTTGAGTGCGTCCAGCTGCTGCGCGCAGTTGGCCGCGCGCGCCGGGTCGTCGGTGATCAGGCATTCGATGCCAAGGCCCATGTCCGAGAGGCGTCCCGCGGCATTGAGGCGCGGGCCCATGATGAAGCCGAAGTCGAACGCGGTGGCCTTGCGCGGATCGCGTCCCGCGATCTGCATGAGCGCCACCAGCCCCGCCTTGCCCTTGCCCGAGCGCAGCCGCTTGAGGCCGTGGCCGACCAGGATGCGGTTGTTGGCGTCGAGCTGCACCACATCGGCCACCGTGCCAAGCGCGACGAGATCGGTGAGCGCCGAAAGGTTCGGCTCGCCGCCCGGGAACGACGCGCTCTTGAACACGCCCCGCATCCGCAGCTCCGCGCGCAACGCGAGCATCACGTAGAACATCACGCCGACCCCCGCGAGGCTCTTGCTCGGGAAAGCGCAGCCCGGCTGGTTGGGATTGACGATGCACGCCGCGGCGGGCAGTTCGGCGCCGGGCAGGTGATGGTCGGTGACCAGCGTGGCGATGCCGAGCGCGTTCGCATGCGCCACGCCCTCGACGCTCGCGATGCCGTTGTCCACGGTGACGATGAGGTCGGGCTGTTTCGTCGCGGCAATGTCGACGAGCTCGGGCGAGAGGCCATAACCGAGCTCGAAGCGGTTCGGCACGAGATAGTCGACCTCCGCGCCGAAAGAGCGCAGCGCACGGATACCGACCGCGCAGGCCGTGGCGCCGTCGCAGTCGTAGTCGGCCACGATGAGGATGCGCTTACGGTCGCGGATCGCATCCGCAAGCAATCGGGCCGCATCTTCGGTGTGTGCAAGCAGCTTGGGCGAAAGGAGGCGCGCCGGGTCGGTCTCCAGCTCGGTGATTGAGCGGATCCGCCGCGCGGCATACACGCGCGCGAGCACGGGGTGCATTCCACCGCGCATCAGCGCAATGCGGTCAGCTTCGGAATAGGGGCGGGTGAGGATCTGCACGGAAGATCGAATGCTGCCAAATAATCGCGAAAGTGCTTGCCCTGTGTGGCGTTCAAGGCGAAATGCTGCCATTGAACCGTATCGGCCGGACCACCCTCGGCTTTGAGGTGCCGGGCGGTCGTCGCGGGTAGAGGCCTTGATCTCGAATTGATTGCAAATTGTTTCCGCGGCTGCGGATGCTTACAGTCTGTAACCACGACGCCCTCCATTTTAGGGTCTTGTGTCCGATAACGCACGGTCCGGCACGCTTTGCCCGCCTATCTTGGAATGGCGATTGTGCGCCGTGGCTTTTCGCCGTGCACTTACCTTAATACAGGAGGACCACCATGAATGGATCATTGAAAGTTGGACTTGCGCTTGCCGCCGCGGCGTTCGTGCCGCAAGCCCTCGCACAGGTCACGTTTTACGAACGCGAAGGCTTCGCCGGGAAAGCCTTCACCACAGCCAAGCAGGTCGGCAACCTCGACCGCGCGGGATTCGACAACCGCGCCTCGTCGGTGGTCGTGGCGGGCAAGGATTGGGAGGTGTGCGAAGAAATTCGTTTCGAGGGCCGCTGCCTGATCCTGCGCCCCGGACGCTATCCCACGCTGGCCGCGATGGGATTGAATGACCAGATCTCCTCGGTGCGCGATGTGTCCAAGGGCGCGCGCTTCGAAGAAAGCCGGTACGCGCCCATGCCCGTCGAATCGAAAGTGACGTTCTACGAGCAGGAAAACTTCAGGGGCCGCACGTTTTCCACCGGCCAGCCGGTGGTCAATCTCGGCCGCGCCGGCTTCAATGCCTATGCGTCATCCGTGGTTGTCTCCGGCAACAACTGGGAAGTCTGCGACGACACGCGTTATGACGGCCGCTGCATAGTGTTGACCCCCGGACGGTACCCGACGCTCGCTTCCATGGGGCTCACGGAGCGCGTGTCCTCGGTGCGCGCGGCCGCGGTCCCGGTGGCGGCGGTTCCGGCCCCTGGCCCTGCGCCGGTGGTGAACCAGGACTACCGTCGCCGCAACGAAGAGCGGATCTACTCGGTCCCGGTGACTTCGGTGCGGGCGGTGGTCGCCGCAGCGCCCGGCCAGCGGTGCTGGATGGAGCGCGCGGAAGTGGCGCCTGATCGCAACAAGCCGAGCATTCCGGGTGCGGCAGTGGGGGCCATCCTCGGCGGCATCCTCGGCCACCAGATCGGGGGCGGAAAAGGCAAGGACATCGCCACGGCCGGCGGCGCGATCGCCGGCGGCGTGCTGGGAGCCAACGTCGGTGGACGCGTTATCGGCGGGGCGCAGGCCACGCAGCCGCAGGAAGTCCAGCGATGCGAAAACATCACCACCGCGCCGCAGCCCGACTACTGGGACGTGACGTACACGTTCCGCGGGATCGACCACCAGGTGCAGATGTCGGCGCCTCCCGGTCCGACGATTTCGGTCAACGAGCGCGGCGAACCGCGCGCTTAATCCGTCGCGGCAGCGATCGTAACCTTATAAATCACCCAAGGAGTTCCCATGAACAGGATCTTGAAGACAGCGCTTGCGCTTGCCGCCACTGCCGGCGCCACGCAGGCCATGGCACAGGTCACCTTTTACGAGCACGAGAACTTCGACGGCAGGACGTTCACTACGTCCCAGGCGGTCAACAATTTCCAACGCGCCGGATTCAACGACCGGGCTTCGTCGGTAGCCGTTGCCGGCAACCGCTGGGAAGTCTGCGAGGCCGCGCAATACGGCGGACGCTGTGTGGTCCTGCGTCCCGGCCGGTACCCGTCGCTTGCCGCCATGGGCTTGAACGACCGCGTTTCCTCGGTGCGGGCGGTCGCCGCCAATGCGCGAGTCGACGACAGCCGCTTCGCCCCGATGCCGCAGGCCGATCAGGTGACCTTCTACGAGGGGGAAGGCTTCGGCGGACGGACCTTCACCACGTCGCGGCCGGTGCGCAATTTCAGGCGCTTCGGCTTCAATGACACCGCCTCGTCGGTCGTGGTCTCGGGCGGCCGCTGGGAAGTGTGCGACAGCCCGCGCTTCGAGGGCCGCTGCGCCGTCCTGCGTCCGGGACGCTATCCGTCGCTTGCGTCGATGGGGCTCAACGACCGCGTTTCTTCCGCAAAGGACGTCCAGCCGACCGCGCGCATCGAAGACAACCGCTATGCGCCAATGCCGGTGGTCGCCGCCCCGCCGGCCGACGAGCGCTATCGCCGCCGCCAGAACGAAAGGGTGTTCCAGGCGGACGTCACTTCGGTCCGCGCAGTCCTCGGACCGCCGGAGCAGCGCTGCTGGACGGAGCGCGCCGAAGCGCCGCAACAGTCGGGCAAGTCGAGCGTCCCCGGTGCAATCG
>CAZZDV010000057.1:0-17780 GCA_964652785.1 uncultured Bordetella sp. | reverse complement strand
CGCAAACTCCTCGGGCGAATTGGCGACCACCTCCGCGCCGACGGCCTCGAGCCGCGCGCGCACCTCAGCCGGTGCGACCGCCTTCACGATCTCCGCATGCAGGCGCAGCACGATATCGCGCGGCATGCCGGGCGGGCCCGCGATGCCGAACCACGTAAACGCATCGAACCCGGGCAGGCCCGACTCCGCGATGGTCGGGATGTCGGGCATTGCACGCGTGCGCTGCGCCGTGGAGGCGCCGAGCGCCTTGATGCGCCCGGCTTTGATCTGCGGGATCGCGGTGGGGCCGAGCTCGATCATCATGTCGACTTCGCCACTCATCAGCGCGGCCATCGCCGGCGCGCTGCCGCGATACGTGATCGGCAGGATGAAGGTCTTCGCCATGCTCTTGAACAGCTCTGGGTTGGTGTGCTGCGAGGTGCCGTTGCCTGCCGAAGCGTACGTGAGTCGACCCGGATTGGCGCGCGCATAGGCGATCAGCTCCTTCACCGAATTCGCAGGCACCTTCGGATTCACCACGAGATAGCTCGGCACCCGGATCACCAGCGAAACCGGGGTGAAATCCTTCGCCGGGTCATAGGTGAGGTTCTTGAGCAGGCTCGCGTTCACCGACATGATCCCGGTCGAGCCGACGATCAGCGTGTAGCCGTCGGGCGCGGCCTTGGCATTTCTTTCCGCCGCGATGACCCCCCCCGCGCCCGGCACGTTCTCGACGACCGCAGGCTGCCCGAACGCCTTGCTGAAATGCTCGGCGATGATGCGCGCGGTGAAATCCGCGCTGCCGCCGGGCGGGAAAGGCGCCACGATGCGGATCGGTTTAGAGGGGTAAGGCTGCGCGAAGGCAGTCCCGGCGGCCACTATCAGCGCCAGCGTCAAGCTTAGGATCCTGCTTCTCATCCGGTTTTCTCCTCTGCGGCCGCGAAGGCCTTGCGCAACTCGAACTTCTGCACCTTGCCCGTGCTGTTGCGCGGCAGCGGCGCAAGGAACCGCACGTGCCTGGGTTTCTTGTAGCCGGCGATGCGGTCACGGCAGTGATCGACGATCTCGTCCGAGGTCGCAATCGTGCCGGGCCGAAGCTCGATGAAAGCGGCCACCGCCTCTCCGTACACGGCATCCGGCACGCCGATCACTGCCGCATCCTGCACCGACGGATGCTGTTGCAGCACGAGCTCGACTTCCTTGGAATAGATATTGTAGCCGCCCGAGAGCACCATGTCCTTCTTGCGGTCCATGATGTAGAGGTGGCCGTCGGCCTCCCTCCTCGCCATGTCGCCGGTGGCAACCCACCCGTCGCGGATCGTGTCCGCGGTTTCCTTGGGCTTGTTGAAGTAGCAGCGCATCGTGAGGTAGCGCCCCGGCTCGCCGGTGCGCACCCACATCTCGCCCACTTCGCCAGTGGCGACGTCTTTCCCGTCCGCACCCACCAGCCGGACTTCCGCGCCCGGGTTCAGGCGGCCGAGCGAGGTCGGGTGCGTGAACTGTTCGTCGGGTGAGAGCAGCGTGAGCCCGCCGACCTCGGTCATCGCGAAGAACGAATACAGGCGCACATGGGGAAGGGCTTCGTGGATGCGCTGCTTGACCTCGAGCGGGAAAGCCTCACCGGTGACGAGGACGACGTTGACCGTCGCAAAGTTTTCTGGATGCGTCTCGATCTCCGTAAGCAGCATGCGGCCGACCGTGGGCACCATCCCGATGACGGTGATGCTCTCGTCCCTGATGAGCTTCGCCGCGCCGGCCGGATCGAACCTCGGCATCACCACCAGCGTGCAGCCGTGCAGGAGCATGTTCGCCATGCGCGCAAAGCCTGTGCGATGCGCGAGCGGCGTGGTCACGAGCTGGCGGTCGCGCTCCGAGATGCCGTACTGGATCGCGTTGAGGTAACCGTTGGGAATGATCGAGTTGGCCTGCGTGATGATCGCGCCCTTGGGCTTGCCGGTCGTGCCCGAGGTATAGACGATGATGTTGTCGTCGAACTCGCTCGGCACCGCGGGCGTTCCAGGCGCCCCCGCGGCGATCAGCTCGGCAATGGAGTGCTCGCCGGCCCTCGGCTGGCCGGCCGCGATCCGAAGAACGTCCTTTGCGTTCGTCGCTGCGCGCTCGAAGACCTCGCGTGTCTCCTCCGAGATGAACACCGCCTTGGGCGCGCTGTCGGCGAGGATGTAGGCGATCTCCCCCGGCGCTAGGCGCGTGTTGACTGGCACCGCGATGCCGCCGGCCTTGGTGATCGCCATGAAGGCGCGCACGAACTCCACGGTGTTCTGCAGCTGGATCGCGACGCGCTCGCCGATGCCGACGCCTTTCGAGCGCAGCGCATTCGCCAGCCGATTCGTGGTGTCGTCGAGCTGCGCGAACGTAAGCCGCTCGTCGCCGCAGATGACTGCGACCTTGTCGGGCGTGGCGCGCGCGTGCGTTGCGAGGAACGAGGCAAATTTCATCGGCGCGGCTTTACTCCGGCTTGATGCCCGCGTCGCGCAGGACCTTGGTCCACTTGGCGATGTCGGTCCTGATCAGCGTGCCGAACTCCTCCGGCGTGCCGGGGGTCAGCTCGATCGCCGACTGGCCGAACTTTTCCCTGAGCTCCGGCTGACGCAGGATGCGCCCGATCTCCTGCGAGAGCCGCTGCACGATCGCGGGCGGTGTGCCGGCGGTGGTTACGAGGCCGAACCAGATCGTCGACTCATAGCCGGGCACGCCGGCTTCGGACACGGTCGGCAGGTCGGGCATCAGCGAGAAGCGCTTGAGGCCGGTGGTCGCCAGCGCGCGCAGCCTGCCGGCCTTCACGAACGGCAGCGTGGAGGACCCCGGATCGAAGCTGAGGTGCACCTGCCCTGCCATGACGTCCGCGATGCCCGGGGCCGAGCCCTTGTACGGGATCGCGGTCATGTCGGTGCCGGTCATGATCTTGAAGAGCTCGCCCGCCATGTGCGTCGAGCCGCCGTTGCCGGTGGTCGAGAACGTGTACTTGCCCGGATTCGCCTTGAGCAGCGCGATGAGCTCCCTGATGCTCGATGCCGGCACCGTGTTGGGGTTTGTGACAACGAACATCGGCATCGTCATGCCCAGCGAGATCGGCGCGAAATCCTTCACCGGGTCGTACTGGATCGCCTTTTGCGTGTACACGTTCATCGCGAGGCTCGTGATGCTGCCCACGAAGAGCGTGTAACCGTCGGCCGGCGCCTTCGCCACCAGCATCGCGCCGACCATCTGGCTCGCGCCCGGCTTGTTCTCGACCAGGAAAGGCTGGCCCATCGACTCCTGCATCTGCTGGGCGAGCACGCGCGAAAAAGCGTCGGTCACTCCGCCCGGCGAATAGGGGACGATGATCTTGACCGGCCGGGTGGGATAAGCCTGTGCGAAGGCGGCACCGGATATGCAGATCAGTGCAGCTGCGATGATGCGTTTGAAGTTCATTCCTGTCTCCTTGGTTTACGCGCCCGGGTCATAGCCCGAGCATCATCTTGGCAACGATATTGCGCTGGATTTCGTTCGAGCCGCCGTAAATCGTCATCTTGCGCAGGTTGAGGAATTTCGGCGCAACCGCCGCGGCGAAGGCATCGATGCCTTCGAACTCCCCATCGAGGGCTTCGCGCGGCTGCGCGTGCGGACCGGCGGCCTGCACGAAGAGCTCGCTAAGCGCCTGGTGGATCTCGGTGCCCTTGATCTTGAGGATCGACACTTCGGCGCCGGGCGGGCGTCCGCTGCGGCGCATCTGGTCGAGCATGCGCAGGTTGGTGAGCTCGAGCGCCATAAGCTCGACTTCGACACGCGCCACGCGGTCGCGAAAGCGAATGTCGTCGATCAGGGGGCGGCCGTTGCCCGGAACCGTGCCGGCGTAAGCCTTGAGCTTGGCGAGCGTTCTCTTGGCGATGCCGATGCGCCCTTGGTTGAGGCGCTCGTAGCCAAGCAGGTACTTGGCCACGGTCCAGCCCTTGCCCTCCTCGTGCACGAGGTTCCCGACAGGCACTCGGACCTTGTCGAAAAAAACCTCGTTCACCTCGTGGCTGCCGTCCATGAGGATCAGCGGGCGGATCGTGATGCCCGGCGACTTCATGTCGATGAGCAGGAACGAGATGCCCTCCTGCTGCTTGGGGCTGTCGCTGCCGGTGCGCACGAGGCAGAACATCCAGTCGGCCCACTGCGCATGAGTAGTCCAGATTTTCTGGCCAGTGACTACATAGTGATTCCCGTCGCGAACGGCTATTGACTTGAGCGCTGACAGATCCGATCCCGCACCCGGCTCCGAATACCCCTGGCACCACGACTCGCTGCCGTCATGGATGCGCGGCAGGAAGCGCTGCTTCTGCGCCTGCGTGCCGTAGTGGATCAATACCGGCGCGCACATCATGAGCGAGAGCGCAGGCAGCTGCGGCGCGCCCGCGTAGCCGCACTCCTCCTCGAAGATGTACCGCTGCACCACATTCCATCCGGTGCCGCCCCACTCCACCGGCCAGGCCGGCGCGACCCAGCCCCGGTCGGAGAGGATGCGATGCCAACGCTGGGTTTCTTCCTTGGTGAGCACGGCGAAATTCGCCACCTTCTCTTTCAGGTCCGCGGGGAGGTTCGCATCCAGCCATGCGCGCACTTCGTCGCGGAAGGCGCGTTCTTCGGGCGAGTAGTTGAGGTCCATCTCAGGCGGCCCCGGCGACCGAGGGTTGCAGCTGCTCCGCGAACCGCTTGCGCAGCTCGAACTTGAGGACCTTGCCGGTGCTGTTACGCGGCAGCGCCGGCACGAACTGCACGTGCTTGGGCTTCTTGTAGCCCGAGATCTTCTCGCGGCAATGCTCGATGACCTGCTCGGCCGTCAATATGTTTCCGGGGCGGATCTCGACAAACGCGGCGACCGCTTCGCCGTAAACCGCATCAGGCACGCCGACCACGGCGACATCCAGCACCTCCGGCAATTCGAGGATCACGGTCTCGACTTCCCTGGAATAGATGTTGTAGCCGCCGGAGAGGACCATGTCCTTCTTGCGGTCGACGATGTAGAGATAGCCCTCGGCGTCGAATCGTCCGAGATCGCCCGTATGAAACCACCCGTCCGTAAACGCCTCGGAGGTCGCTTGCGGGTTGTTGAAGTAGGCGCGCATCGTGAGCGAGCTGCCCGGCGGGCCGGAGCGCACGAGGATCTCGCCGGTTTCGCCAGTCGCTACGCGCGCGCCGTGGTCGTCGACCAGCTTGACCTCGACGCCGGGGTTCACGCGGCCGACCGACGCGCCCTTGTCCAACTGCTCGCCGGGGCCGAGATTGGCGATCGCGCCGGCCTCGGTCATCGCGAAGAAAGAATGCAGTTCCAGCCCCGGCAACGCCTTGAGGAGCCGCTGCTTGATGTCCACCGGGAAAGCTTCACCGGTGACCACTGCGGCGCGCAGGCTCCTGAAGCGCGACGGCGCGGCTTCGATCTCGGGCAGCAGCAGCCGGCCCACGGTGGGCACCATGCCCATGAGCGTGATGCCTTCACATTCGATGAGGCGGACTGCTTCCTTCACGTCGAAGCGCGGCATGACCACCAGGCTCGCGCCGATGCACACCATGTTCAGCAGGCGCTGGAAGCCCGCCCGGTGAGCCAGCGGTGTCGTTGCGAGGATGCGGTCCGCAGGGGTGAGGTTCCACTGCACGCCGTTCAGGTACGCAGCCAGGGTGATGTAGTTGGCCTGCGTGATGATCGCGCCCTTGGGCTTGCCGGTGGTGCCCGAGGTGTAGGTGATGGCGCAGTCGTCGAACTCCGGCGGGATCTCCGGCAGGTCGGTGCCGCCGCTTGCGACGATCGCCGAGAATTCGATTTCGCCTTGCGAGCGCGAGCCGCCGACGGCGATCTTCAGCGCAGGGCTGTTGCCCGCGCGCGCGAGGATCGGGCGCGTCTCGTCTTCGAGGAGCACCGCCTTGGGCGTGGCATCTGAAAGGATGTACGCGACTTCCGAAGCCGAAAGCTTCGGGTTCAGCGTGATCGCGATCGCGCCCGCCTTCACCACACCCATGAACGCGACCGCGAACTCGGCCCGGTTCGCCAGGTGGATGGCGACGCGGTCGCCGACCGTGATGCCCCGCGAAACCAGCGCGTTGGCGAGGCGCGTCGACTGCTCGTCCACCTCGCCGAAGGTCAGGCGCGTTGCCTCGCAGGCGACCGCCTCGCGCGCCGGGGTCGCCAGCGCGTGTGCTGCGAGGAAAGCGGCCAGTTTCATGCAAAGTAAATGGGGTCAGACCCCACTTTTCCTTGGGCTCGCTGCACATCTCGTCGCTGACGAAAAATGGGGTCTGACCCCATTTATTTTCCTTTTCAGGCGGGCTGGAAGGCCGGGTAGTTGATGTCTTCCGACAGCTTTTCCCAGTAGAGCTTCACCGGCATGTCGATCTTCACGTCCTCGGCCTTGACGTTGAAGAGGTTGGCCAGTATTCGCACGCCCTCTTCCAGTTCGACCAGCGCGACCAGGTACGGCACGCGGTCTTCATGGCCCGGCCAGGCGCTGAACGTGTTGGTGAAGCTGTACACCTTGCCGCGGCCTGAGACTTCGCGCCACTCGAGGTTGCGCTTGCCGTTGGCCATGCTGACCGGGCGCGGGAAGAACTGGGGTTTGCCTGAGTCCTGGCAGTACTGGATCACGAGCTTGCCGTTCTTGGCCGCGTCCCAGAACGGCTGGGTGTTCATGTAGGTGTTCGGGCGCGGGATGGGCCGCGGGATCTTCTTCGCCTCCGGCGCCTTGGCCGGGTTGCCCGGGATAGTCGAAGACGAGGGCTTTAGTTCGCTCATGATTGCTCCAGGACGAGGACGCCTGAGACGCCCCAGTTGCGGCCGTAGGGAATGACGCCGATGCCGGTGACCATGCAGTTGCGCGGGTCGGATACCTGGCGGCTGCCGGCTTCGCCGAACATCTGGCGCACGCCTTCGACGAGGTTGAGGCCGCCGCCGGCGAGGCCCGGCTGGCCGGCCGAGATCTGTCCGCCCGAAGTGTTTAGCGGCAGCGTGCCTTTGTAAGTGAGATCCGTATTCATCACGAACTCGCAGCCCTTGCCCTTGGGGCAGAAGCCGATGTCCTCGAGCGTGATGATCAGCGCGATCAGGAAATCGTCATACGGCATGATCATGCGAATGTCCTTGGGCGTCATCTCCGCCTGCTCGAGCGCCTTTGGACCTGCAACGGAGAAACCGGAAACGGTGATGTCGGCCAGCGGCTCCGAACCCTTGAAGTTGCTGATCTCGCCGTAGCCGATCGGATGCACCATCTTCTTCGCGCCGAGCTTCTTGGCGTTTTCGGTCGAGGTGACCAGCACGCCGTTGGCGCCGTCGCACACCATGACCGAGTCGAGCATGCGCAAGGGTTCCGAGACGTACTTCGAATTCAGGTAGTCGGCCTCCGTGAGCGGCTTCTGCAGCTTGTCGACCGCATTCGGGTTCATCAGCGCGTGGTTGCGCTGCGTGACCGCGAGCTTGGCGAGCGCCCGATCGTCCAGTCCGTACTGGTGGCGATAGCGCTGCGTGATGAGGCCGAAAGCACCGACCGGGCCGCGCAAGCCGACCGGGTACTGGAATTCGCCGCGCTGCGCTCCCTGCTCCGGATTGCGGCCCGACGACTGCGCGTCCGAAGCGAGCACAAACACCGTCTCGCACAGTCCGTCGCGGATCGCGGCCGCCGCGCGGGCGATCCCGCCGATGCCCGAGGTGCCGCCAAGACCGTTCAACTGCATCCAGTGGGGCGAAATGCCGAGCATCTCGGACATGTAGACGCCCCAGAACGGATTTGAAGTCTCGCTCATCGTCTCCGCGATCGACAGGCCGTCGATCTTGTTCTTGTCGATCCCGGTCTGGTTGAGGATCTGCTCGAACACCTCGCCAGCGAGGTCGTACGAGCTGCGGCCGCCCTTGAGGGTGACCTTGGTCTCGCCGTAGCCGATGACCGCAATGTCTTTACGTTTTGCCATGGAATTCCCTTGAGATGGGGGCCGCTTCGGACCCTCCCGATCATAACCATCTTTGTTGCGCGGGCCGGCGGTTCGGTGCGAAACACCGAGATTGCGCGAGCCCGGCGAATGGCTTAACTTGGTCTCAAATCACCCAATCGAGGAGGAACGGTCATGTCCAGCCAGTCTTTTGCAGGCAGCACGCTCGCGGTGCGGAGCGACCTCATCGAAGCGCACGAGCGCGCATGGGCCGCTATCGCCGCGCCAGGCACCTGGCTCAGCGGCACGCAGCGTGTCGCGGTCGCAGCCGAGATCCGCAATGCGCGGGGATGCGGGTTCTGCGAGCGCATCAAGTCGGCGCTCTCTCCGTACGCGGTCGAAGGCACGCACGACAGCCTCGGCGTACTCGGCGCCGCGCAAGTCGAGCTTATCCATCGCGTGGTCAACGACCCCGGCCGGCTCTCGGAAAAGTGGTCCGCGTCGGTGCTCGCGCGGGGCCTTTTCGAAGGCGAGTACGTCGAGACCGTCGGCGTGATCGCGATGGTGATGATCATGGACACGTGCCATCGGGCGCTTGGCCTCGCGCAACGCGCGCTTCCGGTCGCCGCGCAAGGCGAGCCCACGCGCTATCGCCCGCCGGGTGCGAAAAAGAAAGCCGCGTGGCTGCCGCTGGTCGAGCCAGAGGACGCGGTACCCGAAGACGGCCCGATGTACCCAAACCCGAAGGCAGGCTATATCTACCGCGGCCTTTCGATGGTGCCGCAGGCCGTGCGCGACTACTGGGCGCTCGCGAACGTGCACTACCTGCCCGGCGAGTACGTGTACCAGTTCGACACTTCGATCCGCGCCATCGAGCGCCCGCAGGTCGAGATCCTCGCGGCGCGCGTCTCCGCCATGCACGAGTGCGCCTATTGAACGACGGCACATGCCTACATGCTCCGTGAGAGCATGCAAATCAAAGGACGCCAGGTCGACGTGAGTGGCGTCACCAAAGGATTCGACGCAGTCGACATCCCGCATGCGGCATTGCTGATTGAATTCGCCGAAGCGGTGGTCCTTTTCGATCAAGCGCGCACTGCAGCCGCGCGCGCCGCGCTGCTGGCCGCGCTCGGCGAGGCGGGCCTGGTCGACGCCGCAGCGGTGGTCGGCGCCTTCCACGGATTCGTGCGCATCGCCGACGCGATCGGCATTCCTTACACGACGGCGGCACGCGGCATCGATGCGCCGGAAATTCGAGAGCGGGCCGGCGTGAACGACTTTTACCGCGTGCGGGGCGCGGAGTAAGCGGGCTGCCCCACCCGCCGGGGTCGTGTGTGGTAATATGCCACATATAGCTACACCAATTTTGAGCAACCCGCATGGCGAAGTCGGTCAGGATTTCGGATCCGCTGTTCGAGCATGCGACGCTCGAATCCACGCTGATGCACCGCTCGATTGCGATGCAAATCGAGCACTGGTGCGCGCTCGGCAGGGCGCTCGAGGCGAGCGGCATGAGCGTAGGCGAACTGAAGTCCACGCTGCAGGAGCCGCTGAAGAGGAAACCGGCCCCGGGCGCAGCCCGCACGGCCCCCGAGGCGAGAATGTGGGCCGAGAAGCGCCAGCGACAGCGCCGCGACCGCGCGGCGATCGCCCACGGCGAGGTCCGGCCCGAATCGATGTACCTGATCCCGCCCAGCCTGGCGAGAAAGGCAATCGTCCGATTCAAGGACGTGGATTTCGATTGACTGTTCGTTCGCGCGGCGAAGCCGCATTTGATCGGGAGCAGCTGGCGAATCTGCTGGCGCTCGCGCAGGACGCGGTTCTCGTAGGCGGACAGGCGGTCGCGTTCTGGGCTTCGTTCTTCAATGTTCCCTTGCCGCCTGCTTTGGGCGCTTACGTGACCAAAGACAGCGATTTTCTCGGCAACCGCGAGGACGTGAAGCGCATGGCGAGCGGCATGCAGGGTGCGGCGCTGTATCCCCACCAGCGCGGACTCACCGCGCTCGCCGGACAGGTCAGGATCGAACTGTCCGAAGGCACCTTTGTGAATATCGACGTCCTGCACCGGATTGTGGGATTCCAGGACGCGGACAGCATCCGAAAACGCGCCCAGGCGGTGGCCGTGGGGGGCGCGCGTTTCAAGGCGATGCACCCCCTCGATTGCCTCAGGAGCCGCCTCGAGAACCTGCACAAGATCGCGGAGAAACAGAACGCCGCTGGGGCAGCGCAGGCCGAACTGGCGGCGAGGATCGTGGGGCGCTACCTCGAAACCGTGCTGGAAGCCGGGCACGAACGTCTTGCCCTGAAGGCCATCGAAAGCGTCGCAAGCATGGCGTTAGGGCCGGCCGGCAAGTTTGCGTTCGCAAGTTTCGGCGTCGATGTGCTCGAATCGGTTCCGCTGAAACGAATCTCGAACCGGAAGTTCCTGGAAGTACGCTGGCCACAAATCCGGACCCAGGCGGCAGTACGGAGGCGTCCAAAGCGCTGAGGCCGGCGGAGCGAGAAGCGGCGTCCTTTGCGCCGTCTCAGGGAATATCCTTGGTGTCCCCCGGCGGTCCCTCGTGATGCGGATGCAGTTTGTGCGGCGACTGCAACGGCACACCGCCCGGCGGCACGACGCGCACCAGGAAATCGATGACCGCGTTGCCAAAAATATCGTTGCGGTCCCCGGCCACCATGTGACCCGCATTGGTGATGTTGACGTACTCGGTGTGCGGGCACAGCCTGCGAAACTCTTCGGCGCCTTCTTCGCTCAACACGTCTGACAAGCCCCCGCGCACCAGCAGCGCAGGCAGCGTGAGGTTGCGCGCGCAGGCCTCGAGGCGCTCCTGGCGCTTGGCCATGTCATAGCGCGTGGGCCGGAACCTCGGATCCCAGTGCCAGTGATATTTTCCATCGGCCCCCAGGCGCACGTTCTTCGCCAGGCCGGCCAGGTTCTTCGGGCGCTTTCGATGCGGCTGGTAGCCGGCGATCGCATCGGCGACTTGATCGAGGGAGTCGAACCCCTCCGGCCTTTGGTGCATGAACGCCTGGATCTTCTCCACGCCCTCCGGCTCGAGCCGGGGCGCCACGTCCACCACCACGAGCGCTGTCGCATCAACGTGATCCTCGCCGACCGCGACCAGACTGGTGCCCCCGCCCATGGACGCGCCGACCATCACCGCGCGTCGGCCGCCCAGGGCCGAGACGACCTTCATCAGGTCCTTCACCATGATGTCCTGCCCATAGTCGCCCTCCGGCGACCAGTCCGAGTCCCCGTGGCCGCGCGCATCGAATGCGATCGCGTAAAAACCGGCGGCTCCCAGTTTTTCACCCGCACCTTTCCAGGCATGGCGTGTCTGCCCGCCGCCATGCTGCAGCAACACCAGCGGTCCGGCAGGATCCCCCCATGAGTCGCCGGCGATGCGCACGCCACCCTCACCCGCCCACACATGCATGGGCTCGGGCGTGCCCGGCAATCTTTGTCCTGCGCTCATTGCGGTATGCGTCCTCGCTATGGATTGCCAATCGCCCGATTCCGAGCGCAAACTGACCCTAGAGTAACGCCTTAAGCCAAACGACGACAGGCATCCAGTGACGAACAAGTTCTCCCTTGCCGTATTCGCCAAGCGCGACTGCCCGACCTGCCAGCTCGTTGAGCCCGTGCTGCAGTCATTGTCCGCGGGCGACGCGAAGCTGACTGTGTACTCGCAGGACGACCCGGCTTTCCCGGAGCGCATCGACGGCGTGATCGATGATCGCGAACTTGCAGCGTCCTTCAAGCACGGCATCGAGATCGTGCCCACACTGATTCGCTTCGAAGATGGCAAGGAAACTGCGCGTACCGAAGGCTGGGACGCAAGCGAATGGCGCCGGGTCACCGGCATCTCCGCTCTGGGCGCGGGACTGCCGCCGCACCGCCCGGGCTGCGGCTCGAAGAGCGTCGAGCCGGGCCTCGCCGAGTACCTCGAGGTCAAGTTCGGCGATCCGGGCCTGCGCTCGCGCAAAGTCGACCACGGCGACTACGACGATCCCATCGAGGTGTGCTTCGAGCGCGGGTGGAGCGACGGGCTGCCGGTGGTCCCGCCGACCGACGTGCGCGTGATGCGCATGCTGCAGGGGACCACGCGCAAGCCGGATGAAGTGATCGGCCTGATTCCCCCGAACCTCGCCGAGTGCACAGTGGAGAAGGCAGCGATCAATGCGGTCATGGCCGGGTGCAAGCCGGAGTACCTGCCGGTCGTGCTGGCGGCGGTCGAAGCGGCGCTCGAACCCGAGTTCACGCTGCACGGCCTGCTCGCAACTACGTATTTCTCCGGCCCGATCATCATCGTCAACGGCCCGGTCGCAAAACGCATCGGCATGAACTCGGGACTGAATGCGCTTGGCCAAGGCAACCGCGCGAACGCGACCATCGGTCGCGCGCTGCAGCTCATCGTGCGCAACGTCGGTGGCGGCCGGCCGGGCGAAACCGACCGCGCTACGCTCGGCGGGCCGGGCAAGTACACCTTCTGCTTTGCCGAGGACGAATCGGACGCGGGCTGGGAACCGCTCTCGGTCTCGCGCGGCTTTGCGCGCGGCCAATCCACCGTCACCCTCTTCCAGGGCGAAGGCGTACAGGGCATCGTGGACCAGAAGTCGCGTTCACCCGCAGACCTCGCGCGCTCGCTCGCGCTGGGCCTGTGCGCGATCGGCCACCCGAAGCTCGCGCAGATGCAGCGCGCGATCCTCGTGCTTTCGCCGGAGCACTACGCGATCTTTGCCGAGGGCGGCTGGGACCGCAGGCGCATCGAAAGCGCGATCCTCGAGGCCACGGTACGGCCGGGCAAGGACCTCGTTGCCGGTGCCCAGGGCATCGGCGAAGGGCTGCCGGCCGCGTTCGCGGACAAGGGCGTGCCGAAGTTCTACGAGGACGGCCTCATGATCGTGCGCGCGGGCGGCCCCGCGGGCCTGTTCTCGGCGATCCTCCCGGGCTGGATCGCCGGACGCAACCGTTTCGAACTGCAACCCGTCACCAAGGAGGTCAGGCCATGACCGCAATGAACTGGATGCGCGACCCTACACCGGAAACCTCGCCGCTCAAGCGCGCGCGCCTGGCTCCGCCGCCCTCGCTCGAGGGCAAAACCGTCGCGCTCTTCGACATCGGCAAGACGCGCAGCAAGGAGTTCCTCGATCAGGTCGAGCGCCGGCTGCACGAGAAGAACATCAAGACGATGCGCACCGGCAAGCCGACCAACGCCAAGATCGCCACGCCGGAGATCCTGCAAAAGGTGGCCGAAGAAGCCGACGTGGTGCTCATAGGCTTATCGGACTGAGGCTCCTGCACGTCGTGCAGTCTGCACGACCTCATGAACCTCGACTCCCGCGGCATCCCGGGCGTCTCGGTGGTCACGACCGGATTTACCGATGCGGTGGCTGCGCAGTCGCAAGCGCTCGGGTTCGAGCCGGCGATCGTCTACGTCACCCACCCCATCCAGAACCGCACGCCCGAAGAGCTCGACCGCATCGCCGACGACGCTTTCGAGAAGGCCATGAAACTCCTCACCGCTTGAGCCCATGAACAGAATTCGCTCGACTACCCGCGTTCTCCGCCTTGCCGTCGATGGCATTCCCGCCAAGGCACGGCTCGAACTGCCGGCCTCGCCTCGTTTCGTATTCGTGCGTGACGGCGATGCCATCGTCCGCTGCGCGGGGTCGGCGGCATCGCTGGGCGCGGGAAGCGGATCGCAATCCACGCAGCCTTGCTCGATCGAAGGCGGCGCGGGAGGCGCGACCCTCCTGCGCTGGGAACTCGTCGAAGTTGGCACCCCTGCCTGGGGCGTTGAGCATTCCATCGAACTGATCGCGCGCGAAGTCCGCCTGCCCGAGGCGGGCGGGTACCTGATGCGCGCCGACCGCGTCGACTTTCCGCTGGGCGGCATCGCCTACACGCACACCCATCGCGGCCCCGGCATCAGGTGCCTCCTTCGGGGCTCGATTCGCGTCGAGGCCGCGGGCGAGGTGCACGAAGTCAACCCGGGCGGCGCATGGTTCGAAAGCGGCCCCGACCCCGTGCTGGCAACCGCGTCCAGCCGCGAGCTCACCGGGTTCGCGCGGGTGATGATCCTGCCGCTGGACCTCAAAGGCAGGAGTTCGATCAGCTATGTGAACCCCGCGGACGCGGACAAGCCCAAGACCCAGAAGTACCAGGTCTTCGCCGACGAGCCGATCTGAGGCAAGTCCATTCATTGGGGCCAGGCTCAGTTTCTTGAATTGAGCCTGGCCCCTTTAAATTCGATGAGGCAAGCGGTGCTCGATGCGCGCCCTTGGAATGTCCTGCACATGCCCTCACTGCTCAAGATCGACCTGATTCGGCTCAAGGCAGGCGAGTACCGGCGCAAGGAGTTCGACCGGCGCCGCCAGGTGGATCTCGCCGGCATCCCCGTGTGGATCGTAACCGCCGAGGACCTCATCCTCTCCAAACTCGAATGGTCTCGCGACTCGCGCTCCGAGCAGCAGCGGCGCGATGTGCGCATGCTGCTGGGTGGCGTGCTCGATCGGGCCTATCTCGATGAATGGGCGCGGCGCCTGGATCTTGTCGAGTTGCTCGGGGAGGCCGGGCGTGAATGACACCAGTCCGGAAATCGAAGCGCTGCTTGGCCAGCGCTTCGCGGCGATGACCGGCGAAGAGCGCATGCTGATGGCGCTACAGATGTTCGAAACCGCCCGGCTGGTCGTGCTTTCGTCGCTCGACCCGCGGCTGGGAGAGTACGAACGGCGGCGCGAACTCGTGCGACGTTTCTATGGGGATGAGCTGGCGACGAAAGCATTTCCGCAACAACAAAATGGGGCCAGGCTCAATTGGAACTTAATTGAGCCTGGCCCCATTTAACCCGCATAGTCAGGTGGCGGAAGAGAGTGGGAGTCGAACCCACACAGGGACATCAGATGGCCCACACCGGGTTTGAAGTCCGGCCGCCCCACCGGGAGCGATTCCCTTCCGTTGTAATGAAAGTCTAACGCACTGGGTTTGCAGGCTGGCGTCCCAGGTACTCTGCGGCCGATATTGCGGCGGCCATACCGTCGGCCGTCGCGTGCGAAAGCAGTCCGCCATAGCCCGAACGCACCGCGCCCGCGGCGAATACGCCCGGCATGGAAGTCTGCAATGACGAATCCGTTTCAATGCATCCCGCCGCATCGCGCCTGATTGCTTCTGGCACGAACCCGCTCTCGGGCTCCAGACCGATGTAAGCGAATAATCCGGTGCAGGACAGTTCGGCGCCACCGCGAAACCTCACCGCTCGAACGGCTTTGTCCCCAAGCACGGCCTCGATCTGCACATTCAGGTGCACTTCGACATTCGAATGCCCGCCAAGACGGTCGACCAGGTGCTGCTGCGCCCGGAACTTGGGGCCTCGATGCACCAAATGCACTGTGCGCGCGAACTCGGTCAGCACGATGGCTTCCTGCAGCGCGGAATCTCCTCCGCCGACCACGACCACATCCTGTCCCTGGTAGAACGGGCCGTCGCAGTCCGCGCAGTGCGAGACGCCTTTTTCTTCGAGCTCGGCTTCGCCGGGCACGCCGAGCCGCTTGAGCCGCGCGCCCGAGGCGATGATCACGGAACGCGCTCGATGGCTGCCCGCGTCGCTCTTCACGACCAGGAGCTCGCCATCGCGTTCGATCGCTTGCGCGACAGCTGAAAGATTCTTCACGCCGAGCTTGGTGATTTGCATCATCAGTCCGGCGGCGAGATCGCTGCCCGAGCCGCTGAATTCGCCATCGAGTTCGTTGATGTTGGTCACAAGGCCGCCGAAGAACAGGCTTTCCATCGTCGCCGTGCCCAACCCGTCCCGCAGCGACTGACGGGCCGCGGACAGGCCGGTGATCCCGGTGCCGATGACGAGGACGTCGTACGGTTCAGGCATGGGGCCTCCCAAGCACAGCCGCGTAGTCCCTGGCGACGATGCGCAGGTCACCGATGCGCCGCGTGATGCCGATGCGGTCGAGGCTTTCGAGGAGCTCGATGGCGCGCCCGCGACCGATGTCGGTCCGGTCCCGCACCTGGGCCGCGCTGAACTTGCCGCCCGGCAGGCCTTTTGCGACGTCGGACGCGAGCGACGCGAAGGCTGCGAGCGTGCCGCGAAGATAAAACCGGTTGTCGGTGACACGCACGACCTCGCCTGTCTTCGCCTTGCGATGCAGGAAGTCCTTGAGTTGCGGTTCGCGGGTCTTTGCAGCCGCCGCAAGCTCGGCAATCGTCAATCCCCCGAATCCCGCGTCCGCGAGCAGCGGCTCCACCACGCCCCAGGCCTTCTCGTCCGCCGGATTGTCCGTGGCCACGTGACGCGGCAGGCGAGCGACCGAGCCGGCCGCCTCGAGCTGCTTGCGTTCGGCCAGCATGCGCAGGATCGCGGCGAAGGTCGCTGCGGCCAGTTGCGGCGCGCACGCCTTGCGAAGCGCGGCGACCTCGATGCCGGATGCCTGCGGCGAGTTCGCATGAAACTGCTTGAGTGCCGCCAGCACGCTCGTGCCAGTCGCTTCGATGGCTGCTCGCGGCAATCCGATGCGGGGGTCCTTGCCGATCACGGCCAGGGCGCCTTGATCGACCAGCTCGGCCAGCCGCCGGTCGTCGAGGTTGAACGTGCGCGCAAACCAGTCGAGGTCGACGCCCGCCGGGGTGCACGCCTGCAGTTCGCGGATCGCGAGCGCGGCCTCGCCGCTTTCGAGCGCCGCCAGCTGAGCCGCGCGCAAGGCTGCGCTGCGCCGACCGCGCTGCGCGGCCGGATCGATCACGACGCCGCCCCCGAGCGTGCGCATCGCCGACTGGTCGCGCACGATGAAGCGATCGCCGTTCAATGCGGCCACCGGCGTTTCGGTCACCAGCTGCACCAGCGCCGATTCACCGGGGCTCACGTTGCCGGCGCGGCGGATCGAAACCCGTGCGAGCACATCGCCGGCCCCGATGTGCAGGTGAACGGGCGTCCAGTGGGCCAGCGGCCGCGTCTGCGTTTCGAGGAGGCGCAGGCGAACCTCGATGCGCTGCGTGGGCGCGTGCAGCACGGGGTCCACCAGCCAGTCGCCGCGCATGACCTGCGCGACTTCCACGCCGGTCAGGTTGAGTGCACAGCGCTCTCCGACCGATGCGCCAGACGCGGGCTTGCCATCCTTCTGCAGGCCGCGCACGCGCACCTCGTGACCCGCCGGTGAGAGCAGCAGCTTGTCCCCCGGCACCACGGAGCCATTGAAGACCGTACCCGTGACGACCGTCCCGCTTCCGGCCACGCTGAACACCCGATCCACTGCATAGCGAAAACGCCGCCCCTGCTCCAGTCCGCGATGCGTCCCTGCTGCCGCTTCCAGCGCCGTGCGCAATGGCGCCATCCCCGCGCCAGTCAGCGCAGACACCGGGAAAACCTCAATGGCGGCCAGCCCCGTCGGCTCGAGCAAGGCGCGCACGCTTCGCGCCACTTCTTCGACCCGTTGCGGCGCAACCCGGTCGATCTTGGTGATCACCGCAAACCCGCGTTTCACCGACAACAGCTCGACGATATGCAGGTGCTCGATCGTCTGCGGCATCACGCCATCGTCCGCGGCCACCACGAACAGCACGAAATCGATGCCGCAGACACCGGCCAGCATGTTGCGCACGAAGCGCTCGTGGCCGGGCACGTCGACCAAGCCGATGGTCGCCCCGCTGCCTGTGCGCAGGTACGCGAAGCCCAGGTCGATCGAGATGCCGCGGGCTTTCTCTTCCGGCAAGCGGTCGGTGTCGACGCCGGTCAGCGACTTCACCAGCGCCGTCTTGCCGTGGTCGATGTGCCCCGCGGTCGCGACGATCATCGCTTCACCCCGCCGGTTTCAGTTGCGCGAGCTGCGCAACGAAACCCGCCTCGTCCTCGAGGCAGCGCAGGTCGAGGATGAATTCGCCCTCGGAGATGCGGCCGATG
>CAZZDV010000056.1:0-17817 GCA_964652785.1 uncultured Bordetella sp. | reverse complement strand
TGGCGGAGAGCGAGGGATTCGAACCCTCGATACGGGTTGACCCCGTATAACGCCTTAGCAGGGCGCCCCCTTCAGCCACTCGGGCAGCTCTCCGTTTCGTTCGCAAGTTCACTTCACTCGAGTTGCCCTGTGCGGCTTCGGGGGCGCTACGCCCCGAAGGTGAAGGAACGCCTGCGGCGTTGGCCCCTCGTACAACCGGTGAGTGGGCAATTATCCCCCAAAACATCCCACCCAAAAGACTAAGCCTGGTCGAGCTCGAAGGCTTTGTGGAGCACGCGCACGGCGAGCTCCATGTATTTCTCGTCCAGCACCACCGAGATCTTGATTTCCGACGTCGTGATCATCTGGATGTTGATCCCCTCCTCGGCCAGCGTGCGGAACATCTGCGACGCGATCCCGACATGCGAGCGCATGCCCAGCCCCACCAGCGAAACCTTGGCAATCTTGTCATCCCCGGTCACATCCCGGCACTTGATGTGCGGCTGGACCTGGTTCTTGAGGATCGCCAATGCCTTGGCGCAGTCGGTGCGGTTGACCGTAAACGAGAGGTCGGTCATGCCGTCGTGCCCGACGTTCTGCACGATGACGTCGACATCGATGTTCGCGTCCGCGATCGGGCCCAGGATCGCGTAGGCGATGCCGGGGCGGTCGGGCACGTCGTGGACGGTGATCTTCGCCTCGTCGCGGGCGAATGCAACGCCGGAGATGACTGCTTGTTCCATGGCCATGGTCGGGTCTTCCTCGAATGTGATCAGCGTGCCTGAAGCGAACTCCTCGTCGACCGGGATCATCGGATCGGTCAGGCTGGAGAGCACGCGCAGGCGCACCTTGTACTTGCCGGCGAATTCCACCGAGCGGATCTGCAGGACCTTCGAGCCCAGGCTCGCCATCTCCAGCATTTCCTCGAACGTGATGGTCCTGAGGCGGCGCGCCCTCGGCACGATCCGGGGATCGGTCGTGTAGACGCCGTCCACATCGGTGTAGATCTGGCATTCGTCGGCCTTCAGCGCCGCGGCGAGCGCCACGCCAGTGGTGTCCGAGCCTCCGCGGCCGAGCGTCGTCGTGGCGCCGCCCTCGTCCACGCCCTGGAAACCGGCGACGATGACGACGAAGCCGTCCTTCAGGTCCTTGCGGATGCGCTCTTCGTCGATCGAGATGATGCGCGCCTTGGTGTACGAATCGTCCGTGAGGATGCGTACCTGTGCGCCGGTATAGCTCTTCGCCTTCTGCCCGATGGCCTGCAGCGCCATCGACGTGAGCCCGATCGTGACCTGCTCGCCGGTGGCGGCGACCTGGTCGAGCTCGCGCGGGTCGGGAACGGGCTGGATCTCCCTGGCCAGGCCGATGAGGCGATTGGTTTCGCCGCTCATTGCCGAGACCACCACGATCACGTCATGGCCGGCCGCGCGCCATTTGGCCACGCGTTTGGCGACGTTCTTGATGCGCTCGACTGAGCCGACGGAGGTGCCGCCGTATTTCTGGACGATCAGGGCCATGCTGGGTCCGCGGAGGGTAGGAAGAGGCTAAAAAAGCCTGCGATGTTAGCGCAAAGCGGTCTGTTTACGCCATGTTTTCATGGACTTTCCGTGACACCGCCGGTTACCAGCCCGATCAGCGCTCCAGCGTACTTTTCCAGCTTGCGGGCGCCGATGCCGGGGATCGAAGACAACTCCTCCGGGTTTTGCGGCCGGCTGCGCGCAATCTCGGCCAGGGTGCTGTCGTGAAAGACAACGTAGGCCGGCACCGCCTGCGAGCGCGCCTCCCCGCCCCGCCAGGCCTTGAGCCGCTCGAAGAGCTTCAGGCCTTCGCCATCGAGCCCGGCCGCAGCAGTGGCCTTGCTGGCCGGCGCCACGCGTTTGCGAGCCACTACGCGGCGCATCTGCACCGGTTGCTCTCCCTTCAATACCGCCCTGCTTGCCGAAGTCAATTTGAGCGCGCCATGAGCCTCGTGATCGACCCGCGCCAGTCCGAGCGCGACAAGCTGGCGGAATACGCTTCGCCAGGCGACCTCGTCCAGATCCGCGCCGACGCCGAAGACACCCAGCTTGTCGTGGTCCCAGCGGCTGACGCGCTCGCCGGCCTTGCCGCGCAGCACATCGATGAGGTGCACGGCCCCGAAGCGCTGCCCGGTGCGATAGATCGCCGACAGGGCCTTGCGCGCTTCTTCGGTGGCTTCCCAGGTTTCCGGCGGCTCGAGGCAGGTGTCGCAGTTGCCGCACGGGGCGCCCTGCTCGCCGAAGTACCCGAGCAGCCGCACGCGCCTGCAGCCGGCGGTCTCGCACAGGCCCAGCAGCGCATCGAGCTTCGCGCCCGAAACGCGCTTGAAGTCTTCGCTCGCCTCCGATTGCTCGATCAGGCGGCGCTGAAGGACGAGGTCGGCGAGGCCATAAGCCATCCATGCATCCGCCGGCAGGCCGTCGCGTCCCGCGCGCCCGGTCTCCTGGTAATAGCCTTCGATGCTCTTGGGCAGGTCGAGGTGCGCAACGAACCTCACGTCCGGCTTGTCGATGCCCATGCCGAACGCGATCGTCGCGACCATGACCACGCCGTCCTCGGCCTGGAAACGCGCCTGGTTCCCGGTACGGGATTCGGCGTCCATGCCGGCGTGATAGGGCAATGCCTTCAACCCGTGACTGACGAGCCACGAGGCCGTCTCGTCGACCTTGCGGCGCGAAAGGCAGTAGACGATGCCGGCATCGCCCGCATGCTCTTCGCGGACGAAGCGCAGCAATTGCGTGCGCGCATCGACTTTGTCGACGATGGCATAGCGAATGTTCGGCCGGTCGAAGCTGGAGATGAATACGCGCGCCCCGTCCAAACCGAGCCGCGCCAGGATCTCGGTGCGTGTCTGCGGATCGGCGGTGGCTGTGAGCGCAATCCGGGGCACCCCGGCGAAACGCTCGCCCAGCACCGAAAGTTGCAGGTACTCCGGCCGGAAGTCGTGGCCCCATTGAGACACGCAGTGCGCCTCGTCGATCGCGAAAAGCGCCAGCCGCGCGCGCGACAACAGATCGAGGCACCGGGGCGTCGTCAGGCGTTCTGGCGCGACATAGAGCAGGTCGAGCTTTCCCTCGAGCAGATCCCTCTCCACAAGCCGCGCGGCCTGGAAATCCTGCGAGGAATTCAGGAACGCAGCGCGAACGCCGAGCAGCCTCAGCGCCGCGACCTGGTCCTGCATGAGGGCGATCAGGGGCGAAACCACGATCCCGGTCCCGTCACGCAGCAAGGACGGGATCTGGAAGCACAGCGACTTCCCGCCGCCGGTGGGCATCAGCACGAGCGCATCACCGCCGGCCGTCACCTGCTCGACAATCTGCTGCTGCGGGCCACGGAACGCCGGAAAGCCGAACCGCTCGCGCAGGACCTTCAGTGCGTCGGTCGAAGGCGCGCTCATCGGCCGATGGCGCTCGCTGAGGGCGCGAGGATCGCGCCGTTCATCGCGCGATCAAGCTTCAAGCATTTCGATCAGCAGCCGCAGCCCTCGCGTGGCGAACGCCCGCATGTTGGCCTGCCTGTCGGACTCGCCGGTTTCGAGCGTGATTACGCGCTCCCCCGGTCCGGCGACCGCGAAGCAAGCGTGGCCTGCGGCGTCCCCGTAGCGATTTCCCGTTGGGCCGGCTGCGCCCGTTTCGGAGAGCCCCCAGCTGGTCTCGAATCGACTGCAGGCTGTGCGTGCGAGGAGGAGCGCGTAGGGCTCGGAGGCCGAACGCATCCCTGCGAGCGCGGAGTCCGGGATGTCCATCAGCATCTTGCGTGCCTGCCGCGTGTAGACGACTGCGCCGGCAACGAAGTACACGGAGGCTCCCGGGACCGCAAGCAAGGCGGCGGCCATCAAGCCGCCGGTCGACGATTCGGCGACCGAGATCGTTTGCTTGCGTTTGATCAGGAGCACCGCAGCCTGCTCGGCTAGCGGAATCAGCGTCTGCATGGACGCACAACGTCGGTGAAAGCCACAGGTTTACGCAGTCGTGCCAGGGCCGGCTAGCGTACGCGGCCTTTCGTGCCGCATCAAACGAGACTTCCCGGCGCCGGCCGCGAAGCCTGCGGCCCAAGCGAAATCAGCGCCTGGTAGTCGTCCGTGCGGCGGAACCGGGAGTGCCAATGGCGGCAGGCGCCGTGCCGGGCGTCGTGCCACCTGAGGTTACCGGGCTGCCGGGTGGGGCGCCGTCGGACGTGTTCGGCACGCCCGGGGTGACTCCGCCGGACGTGGCAGCGGTTCCGGGAGTCGAGCCGACAGAAGTCCTCGGGGCGCCTATTAGCGGCGGTGTGGCGGCCGGACCGGGAGCCGCTGCGGGCGGTTGGTCGGAAGGCGAGCGTACGGCGGCGGGTCCCGCCCGGTCGCGAATGACATCGTCAGAGCACTGAGCGGCAGGATCCGTGCCAAGCGTCGCGCCAGTGCAGTGACGCGAAACGCGCCCGTTGTCGACACTCACTTGCGAAAGTGCCGGAGCGCAGATCAGTACCCCGAGGGAAAGGCATAAAAGTGCGGGGACGGCGCGCATGGCTCTACTCCAATTGATTCATCCTCCGATTCTAGGGAACGGCGAGTGGGCGTCTGTTAGTCAGCACACCGTTATAAACTGCGTAATTTGCCAATTCTGGAAAGAATATCGACCGGACTGCCGCATGGGTCCTAGGGTGTACAAATTGATTCTCCAACTTTCATGGCGCTGGCCCGGGTCCGAAAATAGATTCGACATATGTAAGAGTCCGATTTGTGTTAGCCATCGCACAGAAGCGGAACGATGGCGGCGGAGACACTGCGCGCTGCTTCAACCCGTTAAAGCAACCACAGGAGCTTAAATTGAAGAAAATCATTGGCCTGGCGATGGCCTGCCTGCTGATCTCGAGCACTTCCTTCGCGCAGTCACCACAATCCGGCGGCGGCGGCGGCGGCGGGGCCGGCGCGGGTGCGGCCGTAGGGGGCGCCGCGGGCGGACTGTCGATAGGGACCCTCGCGGCCATCGCGCTGGGGATCGCTGCGCTTGCGGCGATCGCCTCTGACAATGACAACAACTCCACCGGGACCACGGGCACGACCGGCACGCGCTAGCCGTCTCCCGACGTCTCAACGAAAAGCCCCGGCCTGCGGCCGGGGCTTTTCTTTTGGGACGTTACAAAGTTTCACCGCACTCTTCCCCCTTTCAGGTAAAAATTACATGGTGTAAGGAACGATCTAGTGGTTCCTACGGGGGGAGGCCATGACGAAAGCCCGCTTGGCGGTTGCGTGCCTGTTGTTTCCTGCGTTTTGCCTCGCGCAGCCTCCTGCTGCCGTGCGCTACCAGCATCCGGCGGCCTATCCGGAGCCGGAATCCTCCGCTGTATGGAAATCCCTGGGCGCAAGCTACGTCCGCAAAGCCATCAAGGACAACGCCCTCGAGCGTGACCCGGCCCTCAATTCGCGCATCGACGCGGTGATGGCGGCGGTCGGGACTGCGGCGGGCACCCTGTACCCGAAGTACGCGCGTTCGACGTGGAAAGCGTTCCTTATCGAGAATTTCGGCCATGGCGCGGTGGCGTTCCCTGGCGGGACCGTCCTCGTCGATGCGCGGTTCGTGCGCCTCCTCGCGCTATCCGACGACGAGCTCGCCCTGGTGCTCGCCCATGAGGTGGCGCACGTGGTTGCGGACCACCCGTCGGAAAAGCTCTCCTTCATGGCCGAAAAGGTCGGACGCGACCTCGCGCCGAACGCAGGCAGCGCGTTGCATGCCTTCTTCACGCAGGATTCCTACGCGCTGCTGTTCCAGCCCACGGCGCGCTTGCAGGAGCGCGAGGCCGACGCCATTGGCGGGGCGATTTTTCATGCGGCCGGCTATGACGCGCAGCGGGCGCTGCAATTGTTCGACAAGCTCGAGCAGATCGAGCGCACGGGGAACGGCGCCAGGTCGGCGACGCATGATTCGGCCGCTGTGCGCAAACGCGCCGTGGCCGAGGCCATCAGGCTGAGCTCGACCGGCGCGCGGCCTAGAACGGAAAGGCGCTGACCTTCACGTTGCGCGTGTCGGTTTCGACCCTGAAGAGCGGGCTCACTCGGTCGGCAGACGAAGCTTCAGTCTGCGTGCCGTCGTATTTCTCGTAGCGCACTTTCCATGTGCCCGGCGGGTAGGGAAAGCTGCGGTTGCCGCCCCATGCGAGATCGAAAGTTTCGCTCGCCATCCTCGCTTCGAGCGTCTCTCTGCGAATGAGCGCCGAAACTTTCCACGCGTAGGGCCGGTTGGCTGCCGATGGGGGGAGACTTACCTTCCAGCAGACGGAGCGTTCGTTTTCGGATTGGCGGCCGAGATCCTGCCAGTCCCCCGCCGAGGCTGCGGGCGTGACCGGGATCAGCGCCCCCGATCCCGGTTTCACTCTCCATCCTTCGGCGATTTCCTTTACGCCAAGGCTCAGGCAGGCGGTTTGCTCGGTTTCGCCCAGCCCGGGACTCAACGAGAACGCATCCGAAGCCCTGGTCGCCTCTTCGGTGCGGGAAGCCGTCACCCGGTGATCGATCGTCACGCGGCCGGCGGAATGCGGCAACAGGCCGATGACGACAAAGTTGTCATAGCCGGCGCGCGCGAACGTGTCGAACCGGGGCTGGTCCCACGGCACCGTGAGGTCCGCCTTTTTCCACAGGATAGTCTGCGAGTGCGCTGCGCCCAGCGCATCGGAAGGCAGAGAGAACGACAGGCCTTGCGAATCGTAGGCAAAGGCCTTGTAGGTCCGGTCTTCGATCCTGAGTTCGGGCACTACGCCCGCCGGATACTGGCGCGGGAAATCGCCGCGGATCGTGATCGTCTGGAATGGCAGGGACGAGAAAAGGAAGTGCGGCCCGTAAGATCGGACTTGTGGAAACTGCGTCGGCACGGCGAGCTGATCTGCCGCGGCCTGCGCGCGGTCCCCGGCCTCCCTGACCGCCGCAGTGTTTGCCTGACCAAGCCCCTGGAGGGTGGCGTCGATATTCGACACGGCGGCCTTGGCGGGGGCGTCCAGCGATTCGAGCTTCGAGCCCAGCTGGTCGCGCAATGCGAATCGCGTCCTGACGACGAGCCGCGCGGTCTGCAGCAAGGCGGCGAGGCCGACTTCGCGCTGGTCCCGCATGGCGTTGGTGGAGAGCGAAGCGATCGAAGCCTGCTTTTCCTGCAGGAAGTGACCGAGTGTGCCGGGTGAGAAAGTATCGCTCTGGTGCCCCGCCACCCCGGCAATGCCGAGGTATCCGACGCCAGCGATCGCCACCGCGATCGGCGCGAACTCGATCGCAGCCGCGATCAGGCCCGAATGCGCCGCGGCAACTGTTGCCACGGCAGCGCATCCGCTTGTGCCCAGGTGGCAGCAGGCGATGGCCGCAGCAGGAAGATATCGGAGTCGCATAGGCATCGGACTTGATCGGCTGAAGAGATTCGGGACCGGGCGGAAGGGGTGGGATTCGAACCCACGAAGGCTTTCGCCTTGCCGGTTTTCAAGACCGGTGCAATCGACCACTCTGCCACCCTTCCATTGAATTCGGGCGCAATTGCCCCATTTTACCTGCGCCGCGCCTTCCATAACAAAGTGCAATCGACTGATCCGGAAGGGTTTTGCCGCTTGAAACTTCGCGGCTATTTGGTAGTCTTAGCCATGGACGCATTTGCGCCCGAGCTTTCCCACAGGAGGGAGCATGCAACCCGAACTCAAACCGGTCCCGAACAACGACAGCGCTTTCGGCCGGGAGCTGCCGCGCTACGCGCCCGCCGGCACCACCGTAGAGACGTCCGATTCGCAGAAGGTCCTGCGCAACACGTACCTGCTGCTCGCGTTGACGATGGTGCCGACGATCATCGGCGCTTTTATCGGCATGAGCACGGCGAGCATCGTGATGCAGCACCCGATCATGATTTCGCTCGGGATGCTCGCCGTGGTGATCGGCCTGCAGTTTGCGATCTCCGCCAATCGCAACAGCGGCATCGGTGTCGCGCTGCTGCTGCTGATGACGGGCCTGCTCGGCTGGTGGCTGGGGCCGATCCTCACGGTTGCCCTGGCGCTCAAGAACGGCCCGGCCCTCGTTGGCTACGCTGCCGCGGGCACCGGCCTGGTCATGGCGGTCATGGCTACGATCGCCACGACCACCAAGCGCGATTTCAGCTTCATGGGCAAGTTCCTTCTCGTGGGGATGATCGTGGTGCTCATCGCCGCCGTCGCGAACATGTTCCTGCAGCTGCCGGCGCTGGCACTTGCGATCTCTTCGCTTGCGATCGTGGTGTTCTCGCTGTTCCTGCTGTATGACCTGTCGCGCATCGTGACGGGCGGCGAGACCAACTACGTGATGGCGACCACGGGCGTCTACCTGAGCCTGCTGAACATCTTCACCAGCCTGCTTCACCTGTTGATGGCGCTGACCGGCGAGAAAGACTGACCGCCGTACCCGCAACAGGAAAAGGCGCCTTCGGGCGCCTTTTTTATTTTATGGCCGCTCGAAGAGCGCGATCGATTCGACATGGGTCGTGTGCGGGAACATGTTGACCACGCCGGCTCCTGCCAGCCGGAACCCGCGCGTATGGACGAGGATCCCGGCATCCCTTGCCAGCGTCGCCGAATCGCACGACACATAAACGATCCGCCGGGGCCAGGCATCCGGCAGCGCCTTCACCACTTCAGCCGCGCCCGTGCGCGGCGGGTCGATCAGGAGCTTGTCGAAAGGCCCCCACTTCTCCAGCCGGTTTTCGTCGACCTCGAACAGGTTGGCGCACTCGAACGTTGCCCGGGATGCAAGCCCGTTCGCCTCGGCGTTGCTCCGCGCGCGCTCCACGAGTTCCTGTGCGCCCTCGATGCCCACCACGGTCGCCCCGCTCGCCGCAAGCGGCAGCGAGAAGTTGCCGATCCCGCAGAAGAGGTCGGCTATGCGCTCGCCGGGCTGCGGATCGAGCATGCGCACCGCGCGCCGCACGAGGATGCGGTTGACCCCGTGGTTGACCTGCGTGAAGTCCGTGGGGCGGAATGCGATGCGGATGCCGAACTCCGGCAGCGTGTAGTCGAGGTCGGGCATGGAGGGCGGATGCATAGGCACCGCCGTCGCGGGTCCCTTGGACTGCAGCCAGAGCCAGACCCCTTCCCGCCCCGCGAACTCCCGCAACAACTGCGCATCGCGGTCGGACACCGGATCGAGATGGCGGACCACCAGCACGTCGACCTTGTCGCCCACCGCCACCTCGACCTGCGGCAGGCGCTCGCGCATGTCCAGCGCCGTAACCAGCTCGCGCAGGGGCGTGATGAGGCGCGAGATGCGCGGCGGCAGGTTCTCGCACTGGCGCATGTCGGCCACGAAGCTGGATTGCTTTTCGTGAAAGCCGACCAGCGCTCCGCGGGGCAGCGGCAGTCCGCGCACCGACATCCGCGCGCGGTGGCGGTAGCCCCACTCTTCGCCATAGACGATCGGCAGCAACGTTTCAACCTCCACCTTGCCGATGCGCTCGAGGGAATCCTCCAGCCAGCGCTGCTTGGCGGCCATCTGCGTGCGCTGGTCGGCGTGCTGCGTGGCGCAGCCGCCGCACATGCCGAAGTGCGGGCAGCGCGGCTCGCGGCGGCCTGCGCTTTCGTGCAGCACGCGCACGGTCCGCGCCTGGTCGTAGGAACTCCCGGTGCGGGTGGTGCGGGCTTCCACCCGTTCGCCGGGCAGTGCGCCCTCCACGAAGACGACTTTGCCCTCGTGCCGCGCGACGCCGCGCCCCTCCGACTCGAGCGACTCGATCGAGAGCGTGCGCAGTTCGGTCGACTGCTGGTGCGGGGCGTGCCGCGGTTGCCGCGTCGAGGCCCGCCTCGCCTCGTGCCGCTTACCCATCCAGCAGCGGATCCTTCCAGCGCGCAAGGAACTCGGCCCAGTGGGGCTGCGCGAGCTTTTCGAGCGCCGATCGCATCACGCCGCATTCGCGCCGGAAGCGTTCCAGGTTCATCGTGCCGCGCACCAGCTGGTGGCGCAGGTAAAGGAGATAGGTATTCGCGGTATCCGCCTCGCAGTAGGCGCGGATGCGATCGATGCCACCCGCGCGGAATTCGTCCCAGACCGCGGACCCGTGCAGGCCGATCTTGCCGGGGAGGCCCGCGGCCTGCGCAACCTCATCGAGCGGGCTGTTGTTGCGCGGCTGGTACATGGCCAGTACATCCATGAGGTCCAGGTGCCGCGTGTGATAGCGGCTCACGTAGTTGTTGTAGCGGAAGTCGCGGTTCTCGTCGCCGGCCTCCCAGAACTGCGCGGCGTTCACTCCATGCAGGAGGGCGCGGTAGTTGAGCACCGGCAGATCGAAACCGCCGCCGTTCCACGAAACGAGCTGCGGCATGTAGCGCTCGATGCCTTCGTAGAAGCGCTGGATCAGCGCGCGCTCGGGGTCGCCGGGCTGGCCGAGCGACCAGACGCGCAGGCTCTCGTCGTCGCGCATGACGCAGGCGATGGCCACCACGCGCTGCAGGTGGGGCTGCAGGAAGTCGCTGCCCGACGCGGCGCGGCGCCGCTGGAACGCCACCTCGGCGACCTCGTTGTCCGGCAAGCTGTCGGGAAGGTCGTACAGGCGCCGGATGCCCGCACAGTCCGGCACTGTCTCGATGTCGAACGCGAGGACCGGGGTCACGCCGCGCCCTTGGTCAATCGGGAAAAATGCCGGTCGACAGGTAACGGTCGCCCCGGTCGCAGACGATCGAGACGATGACGGCATCCTCGAGCCCGGCAGCGACGCGCAAGGCAACGCACATCGCACCGCCCGAAGACACGCCGGCGAAGATGCCTTCCTCGCGAGCAAGCCGGCGAGTCATTTCCTCCGCATCGGCCTGGCTGACGTACTCCAGCCGGTCGACGCGTGCCTTGTCATAGATTCTGGGCAGGTACGCCTCGGGCCACTTGCGGATGCCCGCGATCTGCGAGCCTTCCTCGGGTTGGCAGCCGACGATGCTGATCGCGGAGTTCTTCTCCTTGAGGAAGCGCGACACGCCCATGATCGTTCCCGTGGTGCCCATGCTCGAGACGAAGTGGGTGACCCTGCCATGGGTGTCGCGCCAGATCTCCGGACCCGTGCCCTCGTAGTGCGCAACCGGGTTATCCGGGTTGGCGAACTGGTCGAGCATGACGCCTTTGCCTTCGGCCACCATGCGCTCCGAGAGGTCGCGCGCCGCTTCCATGCCGCCGGCTTTGGGAGTCAGCACGAGTTCCGCACCGAACGCGCGCATGCTCTGACGCCGCTCAAGCGACTGGTTCTCCGGCATGATCAGCACCATGCGGTAGCCGCGCATCGCCGCGACCATGGCCAATGCGATGCCGGTGTTGCCGCTGGTCGCCTCGATCAAGGTATCGCCCGGCTTGATGCGGCCCCGCTTCTCCGCACGCATGATCATCGACAGCGCGGGGCGATCCTTGACCGACCCGGCCGGATTGTTGCCCTCGAGCTTTGCAAGGATCACGTTGCCGCCGGCTTCGATCGATGCGCCCGGGATCCGCTTGAGGCGCACCAGCGGCGTGTTCCCGACCGAGTGTTCGAGCGTGTGGTAGTCCATCTCAGGCCAGCGGCATGGGAGAGCGGGCGGCAATAAGGCTTTTCACATATTCGTCCACGCCCTGCTCGACGGCGCGGAACTCGCCCGGGTAGCCAGCCGCGCGCAACTGCGACAGGTCCGCCTGCGTGTAGCTCTGGTACTTGCCAGTGAGCGCCGGCGGAAATGGGACGTACTCAATGGCGCCCGCGGCCACGAGTTCCGCCAGCGGCAGGCGCGACTCGTTGCGCGATGCGCGGACGCCGTTAACGACTGCCGTAGCGACATCGTTGAAGGTCTGTGCCCGCCCGGTGCCGCAGTTGTAGATACCCGACACCTCGCGGTTCTCCAGGAACCACAGGTTTGCGTTGACTACGTCATCCACATGCACGAAATCGCGCTGCTGGCCGCCATCGGGGTAGCCGGCGCTGCCGACGAAGAGCTTCACCCTGCCGCCGTCCATGAACTGGTTGAACCCGTGCCAGGCCACCGAAGCCATGCGGGCCTTGTGCGCTTCGTTGGGGCCATAGACATTGAAATACCTGAACCCCGCGATCTGTGACGTCCGGTCCCGCAGCCGTTGGCGGACATACTGGTCGAAGAGGAACTTCGAATACCCGTAGACGTTCAGCGGCGCCTCGAACCGCCGCTCTTCGCGGAATGCGGGACCCGAGCCGTAAACCGCCGCCGAAGAGGCGTAAAGGAGCGGGATCTCCCCGTCCTGGCACCAGTCGAGCAGCCGCTTCGAGTATCGGTAGTTGTTCTCCATCATGTAGCGCCCGTCGGACTCCATCGTGTCCGAGCACGCGCCCTGGTGAAGCACTGCGTCGACCGCGCCGTCGAACTCGCCCGCCTCAAGGCGCACGAGGAAGTCGCGCTTGTCGTAATAGTCCTCGATCTCGCATGCCGCGAGGTTCGTGAACTTGGCGGAATTCTCGAGGTTGTCGACCGCGATGATGCCGCCGGCGCCCTCGCGATTGAGCCCCGCGACGATCCGCGATCCGATGAACCCGGCAGCGCCGGTGACGATGGTGTACATGGATTACCCGAACAATTCTTCGCGCGTCACCACTGCGGTGCCAAGCTTGCCGACCACGATGCCGGCGGCGCGATTCGCGATCCGAACGGCCTCGGGCAGCGTTGCGCCCGCCGCGAGCATCACCGCCACCGATGCGATGACCGTGTCGCCCGCACCGCTCACATCGTACACTTCGCGCGCCTGCGCAGGCACGTGCATCGCACCCTGCCGGTCGAAAAGCGTCATCCCCTGCTCGCTTCGCGTGAGTAGCAAGCCATCCAGCTCGAGCTCTGCAATGAGCTTGCGCGCGCGCGCCTCCAGGTCGTCCTCGTCCTTCCATGACCCGACCACTTCGCGCAGCTCGCTCAGGTTCGGCGTCACGAGGCCGGCGCCTCGATAGCGCGAGTAGTCGTCGCCTTTCGGGTCGACCAGCACGCGCTTGCCGGCCGACTTGGCCAGGTCGATCATGGTCGAGATGTGCGCCAGGCCCCCCTTGCCGTAGTCCGAGAGGATGACCGCATTGCACTCGGGCAACGCAGCCTCGAAATCGGCCAGCTTGGACGCAAGCACTTCGCTGGACGGAGGCGTTTCGAAGTCGATGCGCAGGAGCTGCTGCTGGCGGCCGACCACCCGGAGCTTAACCGTGGTCGACATCGAAGCATCGGTGTGGAGATTGGCTTTCACCCTCGAGGAGTCGATGAGCTCGGAGAGCCGCGCGCCCGCCTCGTCGTCCCCGATCACCGAAAGGAGCTGCGCCTCTGCGCCTAGCGCAACGCAGTTCCGGGCCACGTTGGCCGCACCGCCGGGGCGCTCCTCGGTGCGCGTGACATGAACCACGGGAACCGGCGCCTCGGGCGAGATCCTGCCGACGTTCCCGAACCAGTACCGGTCGAGCATCACATCCCCGACGATGAGGATGCGCGCCTTTTCGGTCGGGTAGGCCTTGTCGGGCTTGACGCTCATGCCGGAGCGTTGACCGCGCTTCTTCCAGATGAGCGGCCGATCGGGAAGTATTCGATGCCGAGCTTCTTCATCGCGGCGGGATCATACAGGTTGCGCCCGTCGAAAATCGCGGGCGTCGCCAGGCGCGACTTGATCGCTTCGAAATCGGGGCTGCGGAACTCCTGCCACTCGGTGACGATGCAAAGCGCGTCACACCCCTCGAGGGCTGAAGTCGCGCTTTCGGCCAGTGAAACGCGCGGATCGCCCTTGAAGACTTTCGCGGCTTCGTCCCGGGCGACCGGATCGTACGCGCGCACCTGCGCACCCGCCGCGAGCAACCCTGCGATCAGCGCGAGGCTGGAAGCTTCGCGCATATCGTCGGTATTCGCCTTGAAAGCCAGGCCCCAGATTGCGAAGCGCTTGCCGGACAGGTCCTGGCCGAACCGCTCGCGGACCTTGCGCGCGAGCACTTCCTTCTGCGCTTCGTTGACCGCGTCGACTGCGGCAAGCAGCTTGAGCGGATGGCCGGCCCTTTCCGCGGTTCGTTGGAGCGCTTTCACATCCTTCGGGAAGCACGATCCTCCGAATCCGGCGCCGGCGTAGAGGAAGTGGTAGCCGATTCGCGGGTCCGACCCGATGCCGCGCCGGACCTCCTCGATGTCGGCCCCGATGCGCTCGGCGAGATTGGCCAGGTCGTTCATGAAGGAGATGCGCGTGGCGAGCATTGCGTTCGCCGCGTACTTGGTGAGCTCCGCCGAGCGCACGCTCATCACCATCACGCGCTCGTGGTTGCGCTGGAACGGCGCATAGAGCTCGCGCAAGCGCTGCGTTGCCCGCTCGTCTTCGCTGCCGATCACGATTCGGTCGGGGCGCATGAAATCCTCGATCGCGGCGCCTTCCTTGAGGAACTCGGGATTCGAGACGACGCTGAAGGCAATCTTTGCCTTCCTCGCGGCAAGCTCTTCTGCCACCGCAGCACGCACTGCATCGGCCGTCCCGACCGGAACAGTCGACTTGTTGACGATCACGCGATAGCCGGTCATGTGGCGGCCGATCGATCTTGCCGCCGAAACGACATGCGAAAGGTCGGCGGAGCCGTCCTCCCCCGGGGGCGTGCCGACCGCGATGAACTGCAGTTCGCCATGTGCGACGCAAGCCGCAAGGTCGGTTGTGAACGTCAGCCGGCCCGCCGCGCGATTGCGCGCGACGATCGCCTCGAGACCCGGCTCGAAGATCGGCAGGCCGCCGGAATTGAGCGTGGCGATTTTCGCCTGGTCGATGTCGCAGCACAGTACATGATTGCCCGCATCCGCGAAGCATGCTCCCGTGACGAGACCGACGTACCCCGTCCCGATGACGCTTACTTTCATTTCAGTTTCCTCATGGTGCCAGGTCGAATTCTTCCGAACGCCGCGGCGGATAGGTTTCCCACCCGCCGCACGCCGGACAGTGCCAGTGGAACTGCCGGGCGCGAAAGCCGCAGTTCTCGCAACGGTAGCGCGCGAGCCGGCGCGCATGGCTGTGGACGAGATTTTTCACGAGCTCGAGATCGCGCCGCCGGTCGGGCGAAGACGCGCCTGCGATCTGCGCTTCCAGCAACCGGTCCAGGCCGAGCAACGTCGGGTTGCGCCGCAGTTCGTCGCGCACCAGCGTATAGGCGGCTTCGGCGCCCTTCGCATCGAGCGTGTACTGGAAGACCGTGTCCAGCAGGTCGAGCGACGGATACCGCTCCAGGTGCCCGGCAAGCAGCGTGAGCCCTTCTTCCAGCCGTCCCGTCTCGCGAAAAGCATCGAGCAGCCGTTGCGCCGCTAGCGCGAGGTATGACGGATCCTGGTTCTCGATCCGCTTCCAGTTCTCGATTGCGCGCGCGCTGTTGCCGAGGCTGCGTTCGAGGTCCCCGAGCTGCAGGCTCGCACGCACGCACTTTCGATTGGCATCCAGGGCCGCCTCGAGATGACGGCGGGCGTCATCCGGGCGCGAATGCGTGGCCTCGAACGCCGCCAGCTCGCAATAGAAATGGGCGACCTCCTTGGACGGCGATTCGGCGCGCGAATCGCTCGCCCCGATCTCGGCCGCCATGTCGATCGCCTTCTGCCACTCCTTCTCCGCCTGGTAGATCTCCAGGAGGAAGCTGCGTGCCTCCGCAGCCAGCGGGCCTTCGCGAAGGCGGTTAAAGACCTCCTCTGCGCGGTCGAGGATGCCCGCCTTCAGGTAATCCTGGCCGAGCTCGAAAAGCGCCGCGAGCCTTTGCTCGGACGACAGGTCCGCGCGGTCGATCAGGTTCTGGTGCATCCGGATCGCCCGGTCGTATTCACCCCGGCGGCGGAACAGGCTCCCGAGGGCGTAGTGGAGCTCTACCGTCTCAGGGTCGACTTTGACGACTTCGATGAACGCCTCGATCGCCTTGTCGGGCTGCTCGTTCAGGAGGAAGTTGAGGCCCTTGAAATAGGAGCGCGGCAGCGCCCTCGATTCGGTCAGCAGGTGCTTGATGTCGATGCGGGCCGCCAGCCAGCCGAGCCCGAAGAACAGGGGAAAGCCGATCAGCCACCAGTATTCGAACTCCATCAGGCGTCCACGGCCGGTGGCTGCACGGGACTCGATGCCGCGACCGCGCTGGCGCGCTGCTCTTCCAGTTCGCGCTTGAGCTCGAGGTTCTGGCGCCGCTGGGAAAAGACGGTGGTAAGCGCCGCCGCGAGCCCGAAAATGGCCCCGCCTGCGAAGAAAGCGAGCAGCAGGACGATCAGAGGCGTCTGCCAAGCCAGTTCGAAATAGAACCGCAGCGTGACCGGCTCGGTGTTCTTGACCGCGAACGCGAGCAGAAACAGGAAAACGACCAGCCGGATGGCCCAGGTGACGTAACGCATGGCCTGGCGACCGCTCAGGACGCTGTAGCAGCCGCCTCAGCCTCCGCAGCGTCGACGCGCTCGCGCAGCTCCTTGCCCGCCTTGAAGTGGGGCACGTACTTCTCGGGCACATGCACCTTCTCGCCCGACTTCGGGTTGCGGCCGACGCGCGGCGGCCTGTAGTTCAGGCCGAAGCTGCCGAAGCCGCGGATCTCGATGCGGTTGCCCTCCAGCAGCGCCTGGGTCATCGCATCGAGAATCATCTTCACCGCATACTCCGCGTCTTTCGCCACCAGCTGCGGGTAGCGCTGCGCCAGCCGAGCGATCAGTTCGGACTTGGTCATTGCCGGACTTCCCCTTTTTCTTTCTTCCAGGCGCCTGACTCGCGTCGCTGCCTGACTCGCGTCGCTGCCTGACTCGCGTCGCTTACCGCGCTCCCCGAACTTCTACTGTTGCGGCGTGCTGTTCTTGTCGAGCTTCGCACGCAGCAGCGCTCCAAGGTTCGTGCTGCCTGCCGCGCTGGCCGCGCTCTCGGTCCGCAACGACTTCATCGTCTCGGTTTCCTCCGCCATGTCCTTCGCTTTAACCGAGAGGTTGATCGAGCGGTTCTTGCGGTCGACGTTGATGATCATCGTCTGGACCGAGTCGCCTTCCTTCAGCACCTTCGACAGGTCTTCGATCCGGTCGCGCGAGAACTCCGAAGCGCGCAGGTAGCCCTCGATATCGCCGCCGAGCGCGATGACCGCGCCTTTGGCGTCGACCGTCTTGACGGTGCCCTCGAGGATCGTGTTCTTCTCGTTGCTGGCGATGAAATTGGTGAACGGGTCGCCTTCCATCTGCTTGATGCCGAGCGAAATGCGCTCGCGCTCGACATCGATGGCGAGCACCAGGGCTTCGATCTCGTCGCCCTTCTTGAAGTTGCGCACCGCCTCTTCGCCCTGCTGCGACCAGGAGAGGTCTGAGAGGTGAACGAGGCCGTCGATGCCGCCGGGCAGGCCGATGAACACGCCGAAGTCGGTGATCGACTTGATCTGGCCCTTGACCTTGTCGCCCTTCTTGAAGTCGCGGGCGAAGTCGTCCCAGGGATTGGGCTTGCACTGCTTCATGCCGAGCGAAATCCTGCGACGGTCTTCGTCGATCTCGAGGATCATCACCTCGACCTCGTCGCCGACCTGCACGACCTTGGACGGATGGACGTTCTTGTTGGTCCAGTCCATCTCGGACACGTGCACCAGCCCTTCGATGCCCGACTCGACCTCGACGAACGCGCCGTAGTCGGTGAGGTTGGTGACCTTGCCGAACAGGCGCGTGCCCTGCGGGTAGCGGCGCGAGATGCCGACCCACGGATCTTCGCCCAGTTGCTTCAGGCCCAGCGACACACGGTTCTTTTCGGTGTCGAACTTGAGGACCTTGGCGGTGACTTCGTCGCCCACGGCCAGCACTTCGGAGGGGTGCTTGACACGGCGCCATGCGAGATCGGTGATGTGCAGCAGGCCGACGATGCCGCCGAGATCCACGAACGCGCCGTAGTCGGTGAGGTTGGTGACC
>CAZZDV010000055.1:0-18247 GCA_964652785.1 uncultured Bordetella sp. | reverse complement strand
TCCGGGTCGCGCTGCCACCAGTCGCGCTCGGAGAAGAGCTCGACTTCGCTGTAGCCGGCGTAGCCCGCGCCCTCCATCAGTGCACGAATGCGCGGCAGGTCGATGATGCCGTCGCCCATCATGCCGCGGTCGAACGCGAGGTCCGTCGTCGGCACCAGCCAGTCGCAGAGATGGTGCGCCAACAGGCGCGCCTGGCCCGCGCGTGCGATCTGCGCGTCGAGCTGCGGATCCCACCATACGTGGTACACGTCAACGGCCACGCCAAGCGCGCCGGTTTCCTGCGGATCGAGCGCATCGCACACATCCAGCGCCTGCCCGAGCGTGTTGATGCAGGCGCGATCTGCGGCCTGCATCGGGTGCAGCGGCTCGATCGCAAGCGGCACCCGCGCGGCACGGGCGTGGGGCAGGATTGTAGCGATGCCGTCGCGCACCTGCTCGCGTGCGCCGGCGATGTCCTTGGAACCGGCAGGCAGCCCGCCGACCACGAGGATCAGGCAGCTCGCCCCGATGGCTTGCGCTTCATCGATGGCGCGAAGGTTGTCTTCGATGGCCGCCTTGCGGCCTGCCGCGTCGGCCGCGGGGAACATCCCGCCGCGGCAAAGACCCGTGACCGCGAGCCCGTGCGCCTTGAGCGACTGGACCGCGGCAGGCACGCCCATTTCCTGGAGCCGGTCGCGCCACACGGTGATGCCGCGAATGCCGTGGCGCGCGCAGCCTTCGATCGCCTGCGCAAGCGTCCACTTCTTTGTGGTGATCGCGTTTAGCGCCAACCGCGCGGGATCGGGACCCCTCATTTGAAGAACTCCGGCGAAATCAGCTTCGGCAGCACGAGCACCACCTCCGGCCACACGATCACTGCGGCAAGCACGCCAAGCATGGGCACGAGCATGATCATGGTGTCTTTCATCGCTTCGCCGATCCGTATTCCGGCCACCGAGCAGGAAATCATCAGGCACAGGCCGTACGGCGGGGTGACCAGCCCGAAGGCAAGCGAAACGATGCCGATCATGGCGAAATGCACCGGGTCCATGCCCACCGTCTTCGCGAGCGGCTCGAGGATCGTGCCGACGATGATGATCGCGGGAATCGCATCGAGAAAGCAGCCCACTACGAGAAACACGCCAGCGATGAAGAAGCCGGTCGCGGTGATGCCCATTTGCCAGGACGCGACACCGGCAAGGAGCGCCTTGGGAATCTGGTAATAGGCGAGCAGCCAGCCGAAGGCCGACGCCGTGCCCACGCAGAAGAGGGCCACCGCGGCCAGGCGCCCGGTGTCGCCAAACGCGGTGTAGAGGCCTTTCATGCTCATCTCGCGGTAGACGAAGATCGAAAGCGCCGCGGCGTACAGGACGGCGATGCAAGCCGACTCGGTCGCCGTGAACCAGCCGAAGATCTTTCCGCCGATGATGATTACCGGCGTCATCAGCGCCGGGACCGCGACCACCATCGAGGCGAACAGCTCCCTCATCGTGGCGCGCGGGTAGGTCGGGTAGTTGCGCAGCTTGGCATAGGCGTGCACGGTGGCCATTTGCACGAGACCCAGCAGCAGTCCCGGGATGATGCCGGCAAGGAACAGCGCTCCAATGGACACCGTCAGCACCCCGCCCCAGACGATCATCAGGATCGAAGGCGGGATGATCACCGCAAGCACTGCGGAAACCGCCGTGATCGCCACCGAAAAGGACACGTCGTAGCCTTCCTTGGTCTGCGCCTCGATGAAGATTTTCGACTGGCTGGCCGCATCGGCCGTCGAGGAGCCCGAGATGCCGGCGAAGAAGATCGACAGCACCACGTTGATCTGCGCGAGCCCGCCGGGGAAATGACCCACCAGCGAGCGCGCCAGCCGCATGAGGCGGTCGGTAATGCCGCCGACGTTCATGAGGTTCGCGGTCAGCAGAAAGAACGGCACCGCCAGGAGGATGAAGGAATTGTAGGAGTTGAAGGTTTCCTGCACCAGGCCCATCGGGCTCAGCCGGTCCTCGAGCACGAAGATCGGCAGGCAGGCCAGGCCGAGCGAAAACGCCACCGGCACGCGCAGGAACATCAGGCCGAAGAACACCCCGAACATGATCAGGCTCGCGGTGCCCGGCGCAAGAACCGTGGAAGTCATGACGCTCGCAGCGCGGGGGTCATCGCGCGTCTCCCGAAGCGGGGGTGCCGAACAGCACCCTGGCGTCGTCCCACATTCGCTCGCCCCCGAACACGAGCCAGGTCGCGCCGGCCAGCGGCCATGCGACATGAATCGTCCAGAGCGGCAGCTCGGCCAGCTCGGAGATGCGGTTGAATGCAAAGCGCGTGAACTCCCAGCCCCACCAGAGGAAGACGCAGGCAAAGGCGAGCACGAACACGCCCGTGACCAGGCGCAGCAGCGCGCTTGCGCGCGCCCCCAGCCTCGGCCAGACATCGACCTCGAAGTGCGTGCCCTCGCGGATGCCGAGCATCGCGCCGATCATCACCATCCACACGAGCAGGAAGCGCGCCATCTCCTCGGTCCAGATGTACGAAGGGATCAGCGCCGTGTAGCGCGAGAAGATCTGCAGGCTGACCGGGAAGATGAGCATCGCGACCGTGCCCACCAGCAGCCACTCCAGGCCGCGGCCGTACCAGTACGTGAGTTTACGGAACCATCCCATTGAAGCCTCCGGAGGCAAAAATTCGGGCGGTGGCGCCGCGCGCCACCGCCCGCGTTCACACCTCTTGGCGCTACTTGATCGCGTTGATCTTGGCCAGGATGGCCTCCGCGCCGATTTCCTTGGCGTAGGCTTCCATCACCGGGTCGACCAGCTTCTTCATCTGGGCGCGATCGGCAAACGCCACGCGCTTGAGCTTGCCGGCCTTCTCCAGCGCGTCGAGCTTGGCGGTGTCCTCGCTCGATTCGATCTGCCGGCCGTGGGCGCCGGCTTCCTTGCCCGCCTTGAGGACCGCAGCCTGCAGGTCCTTGGGCAGCTTGGCGAAAGTCTTGCCCGAGAAGCACAGCGGGCGGATGGTGATGGCGTGCTCGGTCATTGCGAGGTTGGGCGCGACCTCGAAGAACTTCATCTGCTCGACCCCGGCCGCCTCGTTCTCACCGGCGGCGATGACGCCGTTCTGGATCGCGTTGTAGACCTCGTTGTAGGCGATCACCGTCGGCGACATGCCGGCCGCGGCGAAAGTCTTGCTCCAGATCGGCGCACCCTGCACGCGGACCTTGAGGCCCTTGAGCTCGGCCAGGTTGCGCACCGGTTTGTTGACGAAGATGTTGCGCGTGCCGCCGCCCGCGTAGCCGATGAGCATGACTTCGGCCTTCTGCGCGATCTCGTCGGCCACCGGCTTGAGCACGTCCGCGTCGAGCACCTTGTTCCAGTGCGACAGGTCGCGGAAGAGGAACGGCGCGTCGATGAACGGTGCCGCCTTCGAGAACGTCGACATGTGGGCCGGCGACACGATGGCGTAGTCCACCGCCTTGCCCTGCGCCATGTACTCGAAGTACTGCTTCTCCAGCCCCAGCTCGCTGTTCTTGTGCAGCACGAAGTTGACCGGCTTGCCGTAGTACTTCTTTACGAGCTCCTCGAACTTCGCCATCGCCTTGGTGAACGCGTGGTCGTCGTTGAACTGGGAGGCGCCGTGGAGCGTGATGGTCTGCGCGGCGGCCGGGAACGAACCAATGGCGAGGGCGATGGCCACGGCCATGCCCGACAGAATGCTTCTGCGTTTCATGATTTCTCCTCTGGTGGGGACTGCGGGTATTGTCTTTTTTGTAATTACATTGTCAGGCATGGGCGGTGGAAGCTCAAGCAGGGCGGGCGCGCTGATACTGACGCCCAACAGTCAACGTTGACGGCGCGCACCGCTTTTACGAGGCGCCGTCGAACGCTTGATTTGACGAGGTTGCCGCAAGCCCAACCATCGTTTGAACGACGACTGGCTTTCACCAGACGGCCTTCCGGCAAGCGGCCCTTCAACGCTGATGTCTTCGTCGATAGATTCCCAGTGAATTCCCCGGCCTTGCGCGATTAACCGCCACTCCTTGCGCTCCCCGGTCGTGGCGTGCGCCAGCCTGGGATACCATCCGACCGTCACCGAAATCGTGCGGCCATCGGACAGGTCTACGTGCAACGTTTCACTCGTGACCCTCACCGATCGAGCCTGAGGTATTTCAATCTCAATCGCGGAAATACTCATTCCAAGCCTCCAACAATGTTTGCTGGTTTTCGGTCACCAGCCTTTCGATCTGGCCAATCTGCGCACGTGAGAACCCTCCACTGATTTGTAGACGGACGGGGTCTAGCCGGAACTCGGCGACATTATCGTCGCGTTCAACATGAACGTGGGACGGTTCATCCCGATCGCTGGCGTAAAAGAAGAGGCGGTACGGCCCATGTCGGAGGACTGTCGGCATCTTTGCTATGGGCGGTGCATATAGCGCTTAGCGTCGCCGGCAAACGGCGCGCGCCAAGGGACCTTTGGAGGACACTGCGCTCCCGCGCGCGTCCGGGTTCGCCGGGGGATTGGGCATCACTTGGAAGTTGCGCTTCAGGCCCAGGTGCATCTTGGAGCGGTAGATGATGCTGCCGGTAGCCGCGTCTTAAGACATCTTCTCAAGGGACATCGGCGCCCGCAGCATGTAAACACCCGATCACCTGTGACTTGAGCGCGCGGCGAGAGCGCCCGGCGGCCTTCAGCTCCCTGGCGTGGCGCTTTGCACATTGCCAGAGCGCACTCGCGCGCGGACGGCGTGGGCGGTACTGTACGGCGCGTGCAGCCGCGGCGGCTGCTGCAGTTCCTCGTCCCTGTCCCTCTGTGCAGCGCGGCCCCATCCACACGCAAACGCGCCAGCCGGACAGCGAACGCGGTCAAGGGCCGCGAAGACTCTCCAGGCGAGACAATTCGGTGTGATCTCGCTAGCGGGGTGGATACATCCGCTAACGCGCTGCTGAATCTGCTGCCGCGATTTCGGCAAGAGGGCGTGAGATATCCAGATGGGCGGGCACGAGTAAGCCTGAACGGTTTCTGCGCAGTACCGAAGGCATCGACATCCTGCTTCCTTCTTCCGTTGAAAACGGCAGGCGCGTTTCAAGGCATTGGGATTCCCGCCGAGCGCCGCGCACTAGTGGGCGTGTATACTTTTGAAACACGAGCCAGAAATATGACTGACAAACCGGAAAACCTGATTCTCGAACTCCTGCATGCAATTCGCGGCCACCTTGGGCAAGTTAAAGACGACCCCGTCAATATTGAGCTTCGCCTGTCCTCTTTTGAAGGACAAACCGCAAACCTGCATGGCGACAACGTGATCGCGCATCAAAGGAGAATTACCCATGAAGACAACACGCACCGATGACAGCGCCGCAAGTCGCGATCCCATAACGGGCGCTCCCGGGTCTCATCCCTTCGGCACAGGCCTCGGGGCTGCCGCAGGCGGAATGGCCGCAGGGGTCGCTGCCGGCACGGTTGCCGGGCCGGTAGGAACGCTGGTTGGAGCTGCCGCGGGTGCAATAATTGGAGGACTGGCCGGCAAAGCGGCGGGCGAAGCCGTCGATCCGACGGCAACCACTTTCCGACTCGATCCAGCCGCGCAGGCCGGCTTGGCCTTGCGCAGCGAGGTAGAGGGGCGGCCGCAGAACCAACTCGTCAACGAAGCCGTGCGTGAATGGCTGGACAAGCGAACCCAGGAAGTTGCGGTTGACCTCGGCGCCACGTTGGACCGCCTGAGGGTTTTCCCGGCCAGCGATCCATCGGGAGAAAGATCCATGGAAGCGGCCATGCAGGCCGAGGCCGCCGTGGAGCATGACCCGGCCCAGGGCGTACGTATCGCGCTCGAGCGCGCGACGGGACCGGCATCTGCTCGCATGCTAGATGCCCTGAGTGGCTGACTGGGACGCCAACAGCCCCGAGTTGTTGCGCAACCTTCTTGAACTCGGCCGCAAGGTCGCCGCGGCGGCCCGCGCTCGCGACCCGGTTTCGAGCGAGGCCATTCGGACATGGCAGAGGGACATCATGCAGGGTCTCGAGTCCACGGATGGCGAGCCGCACGGCGCTTTTCGCGGCGAAGCCAGCGTTGAAGAATATGACGTCCAGATCGGTCCGCACCCCGGCACGCGCGCGGAACTGGTTCGTGCCGAACTGGCAGCGTTCGATCGGACGCTGGCCCAGCAGCTCGATGAACTGGATCGCACCATCCCGAGCGGTCGTCTCACCGAAGATGGCGCTGAGGACAATATCAACGCCGTGATCATCCTCTGCGCATGGGCGCACGGCGAATGGGTGCGCATGCATCCATTTCCCAACGGCAATGGCCGGACCGCGCGCATCCTGGTCAACTGCATCGCGTTGCGTTACGGCCTGCCGGCGTTCTTGCGCCTTCGCCCTCGACCGGGACCGGAGTACGAGTGGGTTGCCGGTGAGGCCATGCTAAAGAACTGGCAGGCGGCTATTCCCCTGTTCCAGCGCATGTATGAGGCGGCGCTGCCCGGCTGAGGTGTCCGCAAACCGATGTAGAGGCGGCGTGGTCGGAGGACTGTCGGCATCTTTGCTATGGGCGGTGCATATAGCGCTTAGCGTCGCTGTTCAGTGACGCGCGGCTTCATGCCCCGTCCGCGCCAGCTCGAGTTATGGCTTGTGCTCATCGAGGAAGCTCGCCAAGCCGAGCACTTCAGGGCTGTGGTCAAGAAGCCGCTGCTCACCGACTTGGTAAAAGGACGCGAGAGCATCTGGAGCGATCGTCACTTCTAGATCATCGTGCCGGATATCGTAGTCGGTGAAATCACCGTTCGCGGAATAGACGCGAAAAAAGAACGACCCATCCATTTGCTTCAGCAGGAATCCGGTGACTCCGGACGCCGGAGATGCTGTTGCGGCAGATGAGCCGTAGCGGACCGTCTTCATGGGCAAACCCTAACGTGAAGTCAGTGGCCCAAAAGCCGTTTTGCGAGGCGTCAACTTGTAACTCATTCGGTCATCCTTCAATCGGGTCGATGCGTGAACCGCTCTCCGGCGTCAAAAATACATGTTACTCGCAGACGTTTCTAGCCGCGAGGAATCCCAGCCACCCGCTCCTTCACCGTGACCCGCCAAAGCGTGCGCGGATCATCGATGCCGGTGAGCGTTGCCGAATGCAGCAAGGACGCGTTGTCCCAGATCACCAGATCCCCGACGCCGTACTTCAGGCGATACTGGTACTTCTCCTGCGTGGAGTGCCGCTTGAGATCGTCCAGCAGCCGGACGGCCTCGGCCTCTTCCATGCCTTCGATGCCGAAAGAGCTGCCTGAAACCGAATACAGCGCTTTGCGCCCGGTGACCGGATGCGGGCGTGCGACGAGGTGGCGCACCCAGGCCAGCTTTTTTTCTTGCTCGTCAGTCAAGATCGACGCGACTGTGCGCGATTTCAGGTCGACGTCGTCGCGGTTGCCGTAATGGTGCAGGCCTACGAGGTCTTCGACGCGAGCCCGGGTTGAGTCGGGAAGATCGACATAGGCCGAGTACTGGTCAGCGAACAAGGTGTCGCCGCCTTTTTGCGGGACTTCGATCGAGTACAGCAGCGTCGCCCGCGCGGGCACCTGCAGGTAGGAGTAGTCGGTGTGGAAATAGGTCCCGGCGTCCTGCAGGCCGACCGGTTTGCCGTCCCTGCGGCGGTTCGACAGGATGAGGATGTCCGCATGCTCGGGGTGATGGAACTGGTCGATTACATGCGGCTCGGGCGGGCCGAAACGCCGGGCGAAATCGAGAAACTGGCGTGCAGTGAGTTTCTGCGCGCGGAAGACCAACACCTGGCCTGCGAAAAATGCGTCCTCGATCTCGCGGAACTGCGCGTCCGACAGGGGCTGCGACAAGTCGACGCCGGCCGCCTCGACGCCGAACCGCTCGCCCAGCTTGCGCAACGCGAGCATCAGCCTACGCCGTGCACCGCGAGGAGCGACTTCATGCGCGCGGTGGCGAGCGGCGGATCGGCCAGCAACCCCGCCGCATCGGCCAACCGAAACAGCTCGGCGAAATGCAGGATCGAGCGCGCGCTCTGCTGCCCGCCGACCATGACGAAGTGGTCCTGGTGGCCGTTTAGCCAGGCCATGAAGACGACGCCGGTCTTGTAGAACCGCGTAGGCGCGCAGAAGATATGGCGCGACAGCGGCACCGTCGGCGCGAGGATCTCGTGATACGCCGCCGTGTCGCCCGCGGCTAGCGCGCCCAGCGCGGCGGAGGCGGCCGGCGCGATCGAATCGAAGATGCCGAGCAGCGCCTCGGAGTGGCCTTGCGCATCGCCTTCGATGAGCTCGGCGAAATTGAAGTCGTCGCCGGTGTACATGACCACGCCCTCCGGCAGGCGCCGGCGCATGGCGATCTCCTTGTCCTTGTCGAGGAGCGAGATCTTGATGCCGTCGACCTTGGACGCGTTCCGCTTGAGCACCTCGAGGCACACATCCATCGCGGCGTAGTGGTCCTTACTGCCCCAATAGCCTTCGAGCGCGGGATCGAACATCTCGCCCAGCCAGTGAATGATCACAGGGTCGTTGGCCTGCGAAAGGATGCGGTCGTAGACGCGCCCGTAGTCTTCCGGCGATTTGGCGCACGCGGCCAACGCGCGGCTGGCCATGAGGATGATGCGGCCGCCGAGTTTTTCGATCGCCGTGCATTGCTCTTCGTACGCGGCGATGACGTCGGCGATCGCAAGGCCGGCGTGAGGGGCCAGATGGTCGGTGCCCGCGCCGCTCGCAACCACCGCGCCCGGAAAGTCGCGCGCGGCATCCACCGAGCGGCGGATCAGCTCCAGCGCATTGGGCCAGTCCAGGCCCATGCCGCGCTGCGAGGTGTCCATGGCTTCGGCCACACCGAGGCCGTACGACCACAGATGGCGCCGGTATTCGAGGGTCTTGTCCCAGTCGATGGCCGCATCCAGCCACGGCTCCTTCGCAGAAAGCGGGTCGGCCACCACGTGCGCAGCGCCCAGCGCCTTGCGTGTGAACGCTTTCGAAGGCTTGGCGAAAACTCTCGGCTCGCGCACCGAATAATCCTCGAGCCGGCCGCTGGCCGCCGGTAATTTGATCGTCAGGATTTGATCGCGTTTCATGATTTCTCCCAGCGGCGGATGATCGCCGCGTTGTCCAGGTCGCCGTCGCCGTCAGCCACGGCTTCGGCGAGCAATACCGAATGGGCCTCGGTCAGGGGCATGCGCAAATCCTTCTCCCGCGCGAGCGCCAGCATGTGGCCAACGTCCTTCAGGTGCTGGCGGATGCGCGACTCCGGCGCCCAGTCCAATGCTGCCATCTTTGGCCCCTTGGCCAAGGCTGCATGCGACTTTGCAGGCGAATTACTGACAAGGGCCAAGAACGCCGTGCGGCCGATTCCGAGCCTTTCGGCGAACGCCATGCCCTCGGCCAGCGCTGCCCGATTGAGGCCGAGCACGAGGTTCGTGGCGAGCTTTGCGCGCGCCCCCATGCCGACTGCACCGACCGCGTGGCGTTGAGTTGAGATAGCCGAAAGGATGTCCTCGCAACCCGAAGCATCGCCACCGACGAACATCGCCGCTTCGCCGCGCTCGATCGACTGCGAAGAGCCGGAAAGCGGGGCCTCGACATAGCCAACCCCTTTTTCCGCGAGCCGCTTTGCAAGCGCTTCGATGCGGACCGGATCGCCGGTGGTGCAATCGATGAAGAGGTCAGGCCGCGCGCGCGCCGCGACGGCTTCGACATCGGGCGTGTCATAGACCGCGAGGACGATGCGCCGGGCCTGCGCAGCCACGGCCTCGGGCGAGTCGGCCTTGCGTCCGCCAAAGGAAGCGAGCGCAGCGGGGTCGATGTCATAGCCGACCGTCTCGAATCCCGCGCCGCTGAGTCGCGCAGCGATCGCTCGGCCGACGAGGCCAAGGCCCACGATCCCGACGGCGCGGTCGGCCATGCGCTATTCCGCCCGGATGGCCGCGTCCGCGACGATCTTTGCCGAGCGCGCGATGTCTTCGCGCTGGAACTTCGCGAAGTCTTCGGGCGAAGCGGGCGACAGCTCGTACCCCTGTTCGACCAGGCGCTGGCGCAGGTCGGTGCCCAGCGCCTTGTTGACCTCGGCATTGAGCTTCAGCGTCACATCCCTCGGCAGGTTGGCCGGGCCCCAAAGCCCGTACCACGCGTAGATCTCGTAGCCGGGCAGCGTCTCCGCGACCGTGGGCGTATCGGGTGCGGAAGGCAGCCGTCGCAAGGACGTGACCGCGAGTACCTTTACGCGGCCGCTCTTCCAGTGCGGCTGCGCGCCAAGCACTGGGTCCATGAAGCCGTGGATCTGCCCGCCGATCAGGTCCTGGTACGCGGGCGTCGAGCCTTTGTACGGCACGATCAGCACGTCGATGCCGGCGGCGCGCTTGAGCATCTCGGTCGCCAGATGGCCGGCCGAGCCGTTCGAGCCGATGGCGAAAGCGAGCTTTCCGGGATTGGCTTTGGCGTGGGCTATCAGTTCGGCGACAGACTTTGCGGGTAGGGAAGCCGTCACACCAAGCGCGATCGGGCCCTTTGCAACCAGCGCCACCGCGGTGAAATCCTTCTGGACGTCATAAGGCACGCTCTTCGAGATCAGCGGCGTGATCGTGAAGATGTTCGCGTTGAAGAGCAGCGTGTAGCCGTCGGCGGGGCTCTTGGCCACTTCGTGGGCGCCGATCGTCGCGTTGCCGCCGGCGCGGTTCTCGACCACGAAGCCCTGGCCGGTCGAGTCGGCCATTTTCTGCGCGAGCAGCCGTCCAACCACGTCGGTCGGCCCGCCCGGCGGAAAAGGCACGATCACGCGCACCGGCTTGGCGGGGTACTGCGCCAGCGCGACCGAAGCCGCCAGCGCCGCTGCCAGGCTTGCGAGGAGGCGCCTCGCTACTTTAGTTTTGGAACATCCAGCCATTTTCGCTCCTTCCAGCTTTTGAGCCCGAGTTCGGCGAGCTGCACGCCGCGCGCACCTTCCATGAGGTCCCAGCGGAAGTCGCCCTCGCCCGCGACATGCTTGAGGAACAGCTCCCACTCGGCCTTGAAGGCGTTCTCCGTGGGGTTGTTGTCCGGCACCTCCTGCCAGCCGGCAAGGAAATCGATCGGCTGCGCAATATCCGGGTTCCACACGGGCTTGGGCGTATTGACGCGCGATTGCGTGAAGCAGCGGCGCAGGCCCGCGACTGCGGAGCCGTGCGTGCCATCGACCTGCAGCGTGAGGAGATCGTCGCGGCGAACGCGCACCGCCCACGAGCTGTTGAAGTGCGCGATCACGCCGCCCTCGAGCTCGAAAGTCGCATAGGCCGCGTCATCCGCAGTTGCCTTGTACTTCTTGCCTTCCTCGTCCCAGCGGTCGGGAATGTGAGTAGCGCCAAGGCAAGACACGGCCTTGACCTCGCCGAACAGGTTGTCCAGCACATAGCGCCAGTGGCAGAGCATGTCGAGGATGATCCCGCCGCCGTCGGCGGTACGGTAGTTCCAGCTCGGGCGCTGCGCCTCCTGCCAATCGCCTTCGAACACCCAGTAGCCGAACTCGCCACGCACGGAAAGGATCCTGCCGAAGAACCCGGAATCCCTGAGCATCTTCAGTTTGAGCAGGCCCGGCAGCCAGAGCTTGTCCTGCACCACGCCGTGCTTGATGCCGGCTTTTTTGGCGGCCTTGTAGAGCTCGAGCGCCTCGGCGAGGTTGGTCGCGACGGGTTTCTCGCAATACACGTGCTTGCCCGCCGCGATCGCCTGCTTGAGAAGTTTGGGGCGCAGCTGGGTGGAGGCCGCGTCGAAGAACACGGTGTCGTTCGGGTCCTTGAGCGCCTTGGGTAGGTCGGTCGTCCAGCGCTCGATGTTGTGCGCCTTGGCAAGAGCAGAGACCTTGTCCGCGTTGCGCCCGACGAGGATCGGGTCGGGCATGAGGCGCGTGCCGTCGGAGAGCCGCACGCCGCCCTCCTTCCTGATCGCCACGATCGAGCGCACGAGGTGCTGGTTGGTGCCCATGCGCCCGGTGACGCCGTTCATGATGATGCCGATGCGCTTTTGATTCATGAGCTGTGCCATGAGCTTTGGTCCTATTTTTTCTTGGTCAGTCCGATGCGGTCGATGAGCTTGCGCTCGCGCTCGTACTGCTCGCGCGCGAAACGCGTGTAGTCCTCGGTCGACTGGTACCAGACCGGCTGGTTGTACTTTTCGAGCGTCCGGGTGTGGATCGGATCCTCGAGGCCTTTCTTGAAGGCGTCGTGCAGGATCCTGACCACCGCGGGCGGCGTGGCCGCGGGCACGCCGATGCCGTAAGGGCTGGTCGACACGATGCCGTAGCCAAGCTCGGTGAGCGTCGGAACATCAGGCCACACCGGTACGCGCTTCTCGGTGAGCACCGCGAGCACGCGCGCCTTGCCGGCCGCCACATGCGGCACGGCGCCGGTCGAGTCGACCGCCACGTCGAGATGGCCTCCGAGCATTGCGGTCAGCATGTCGGCGCTGCCCTTGAAGGGGATGTGGTTGAACTTCACGTTCTGCGCGGTGGACAACTCTTCCATCGCGAGGTGTACCGAGCCGCCGATGCCGTGCGAGCCATAGCTGATCTTGCCGGCGTTGGCCTTGGCGCCCGCGACGAGCTCGGCCATCGTCTTGTACGGTGAATCGGAGCGCACGATCACCGCGAAGACGTAGCCCGAGACGCCCATCACGTACTGGATGTCCTTGATTGCATCGTAGGCGACGTTCTCCATGTGCGGCAGGCGCAGCACGGTGATCGGCACCATGCTGACCGTATAGCCGTCGGGCTTTGCGTTGACCAGCGCCGCAGCGCCGAGCGTTCCCGTTGCGCCGGGGCGGTTTTCCACTACGACCGGCTGCCCGAGATACTTGGAGGTTGCTTCGGCCAATGCGCGCCCGGCCACGTCGGTGGGCCCTCCCGCCGGGAAGGTAATCAACAGCGTCACCGGCTTGGCGGGGAAAGCCTGTGCAAATGCAGCCAGCGGAGCCGCAAGGCACGCCAGCGCCAGCAGGAACTTCCATCCTTTTGCCTTCATGTCATCCTCCTCATTGAATTCCAATCGGGCATCGCATCGCTGGCGAAGCCTTTGCAGCCGAGGCTGCCGATCTTGAGCATCCCGTCCTTGATCGCTACGCGCACCGCACCGTGGCTGCGCTCGTATAGATCCGGATGCGCGGCAAGGAAAGCGGCCTGTTCCTGTTCGGACAGGCTCGCCATGCCGTTGACATAGTGGTGGCCGTTGCGCTCGACGTGCGTGAGGCCAAGCAGCGAGACCAGCGCCAGGTCCTGCTGGATCGCGAGACCCGCCTGGATCGTGAGGTCCTCGCCGGACATGAGGAAGCTCCCGGCGCCTTCGCTTTCCCACTTGGCGCAACGCGCGCGGTTGACGAGCGACTTGTACAAGCCCTTGCAGGTCTTCGAGGACACGCCGCGATAGCCGAGCGCCTTGGCGCGCGGGAAAGCGTCGAGCGAGTCGTCGGACTCGTCGATGATCACGGGTTTCTCGGCGGAAAGTTTCGCAACGCTCTTTGCAAACGCGTTCTGCCGTTTGATCGGCTGCTCGATGAAGATGACGCTCCCGACCATGCGCTCGAGGCGCGGATCTTCTTTCATCCTGGCCCAGAGCTCGGCCACGCCTTCGACATCCTCGTACTGCTCGTTGCCGTCGAGCGACGCGAAGTATGCCGGCCCGATGCGATCGATGACCGAGGCGATGGACGCAAGTCGCTCGAGGTCCGAAGCGATATTGCCGCCGACCTTGAGCTTGAAATAGCGATGGCCGTAGCGCTCGACGACCTCTTCGAGCGTCTCGGGCAGGCCGTCGTTGACCGGCGTCTTGCTGTCCGCGGCGGTGATCGGATCGACCAGGCCGACCGTGTGGCGCGCGGCGATCGTCGCAGCCGGCTTGAGCCCGGCAGCAAACGACGCCAAGTCCATGCCTTCGAACTCGGCGAGGCCCGGCAGGTTCGATTGCATGGCCTCGTAGAAAGACACGCCGTCGGCGCGGCAGAGCGCATCGAGCACTGCACGGTCGATCAGGGCCGGCCCGTAGCAGGACACGAGGCTGTTCAGGCCGCGCGCCGCGCCGGCTTCGATCTGAGCCTTGTAGTGGGCGCGGTTGTGCCCGAAGGCCGTGTTGCATCCACCCGAGAGGTAGGCCTCGCGTGCGAGCGAGAGCGCGAGGCGGAGCTGGTCGAAGTTGTCCCCGTTGCTAAGCGCCGGGTTCTTGTCGAACCACTTGGGCGCCAGCAGCTCGGCGGCCGCGCCGGTGGACTCGCGCCCGTCTTCCATCCGGATGCGCACGCGCGCGAACGCCTGCGGCGATTCGGTCAGCGTCACCACGCCGAACCTGAAGGGCATGCGCAGCTTCACGTCGCGCTCGAAAAGCTCGATGGCCGCTATCGACAAACGCGCGGGCGCGGCCATCGCGGCTACTCCATCCCGAGCAGCTTGTAGATGCGCCGCGTGTACTCGCCGAAGCGCTCATGCGTCTTCATGTCGAGCGTGCGCGGCCGGGGCAGGTCGATCTCGAAGTTGTCGGCCATGCGCGCGGGACCGGCCGTGAACACCACCACGCGCGTGCCGAGAAAGACGGCCTCGGAGATGCCGTGCGTGACGAACACGATGGTCTTGCCGGATTCCTTCCAGATGCGCAGCAGCTCGAGATTCATCTTCTCGCGCGTGAGCGCGTCGAGCGCACCGAAAGGCTCGTCCATGAGCACGAGTTTGGGATCGTGGATCAGCGAGCGCGCGATTGCCGCGCGCTGCTGCATGCCGCCCGAGAGCTCGTACGGGTACTTATCCTCGAAACCGGTCAGGCCCACGAGGTTGAGCAAGCCCTTGGCGCGCTCGCGGCTTTGCGCCATCGGCAGGCCGAGGATCTCCGCCGGCAGCAGCACGTTCTCGAGGATGCGCCGCCACTTGAGCAGCAGCGGCGCCTGGAACACCATGCCGATGTCGCGCGAAGGATCGAACGCGTGGCTCTCCGAGCCGATTCTCACCTCGCCTTTGTCGTGCGGGTGCAACCCCGCGAGGATTTTGAGCAACGTCGACTTGCCGCAGCCCGAAGGCCCGACGAGCGAAACCAGCTCGCCCGGCATGACGTCGAACGTCGCATCCGAGATCGCGAGATGCTCGCTGCGGCCGCGCCCATAGGTCTTGGATACGCCGGAGAGATGGATGAAGGGCTGCATAAGTTTGCTATGATTTAACCAACTCGTTAATTGTCGTTGGAGGCACGATGCCGAGTCAAGGCAGCAGCGCTCCGCATTCCGGAATATTGCAGCGCTTCAACTCGGCTGCCGCGTGGTATGCGCCGAGCGCGCTGGTGATCCTCGGACTGGTCGTGCTTTGGCAGGTCGCGGTCGTCGCGCTGAACGTCAAGGAATACATCCTGCCCACGCCCTGGGCGTCCCTGAAGACACTGCAGCAGGCGAACTACCAGTGGGTATCGAATTTCCTCACAACCTTCTACGCGGTGATCGGCGCTTTCGTGCTCTCGGCGATCCTCGGCGTGGCGCTTGCCGTCGTCATTGTCTGGAACCAGCTCCTGCTGCGCACCGTGATGCCGGTGCTGGTGCTCTTCAACACGCTGCCCAAGATCGCGCTGGCGCCCCTTTTCGTCATCTGGCTGGGCTACGGGATCTGGCCCAACATCGTCATCGGCACGACGATCGCTTTTTTCCCGATGGTGGTGAACACGGCAGTGGGCCTCGCCTCCGCCGAACCCGAGATGCTCGACCTCGTGCGCTCGCTGAACGCCAGCCGCTGGCAGATCTACCGCAAGATCCGCTTCCCGAATGCGGTGCCCTACATTTTCACCGGCCTCAAGCTCAACGCCACCATGTCGGTCACCGGCGCAATCGTCGGCGAGTTCGTCGCCTCCGAGCGCGGCCTGGGCTCGTTGATCATCACCGGCGGCGTAACGCTGCAGACCCCGTCGATCTTCGCCTCGCTCATGCTGATCTCGGCCCTGGGACTGATACTCTATGGCGCAGTCGTCGCGGTCGAGAACATCGTCGCGCCCTGGGCTGTCCGGGAAGACGCGGCGAAGTAAGCAACATAAAAGCCGCACACATAACAACCGAGGAGACTTCCATGTATATCCGCCAACTGTTTGCCGCGCTCATAGCGGTGTTCGCCGCATTGCTCGTCACACTGCCCGCGCAAGCGCAGGAAAAGATGACCCTGCAGCTCAACTGGTTCCACCTGGCCGACCACGCCCCGATCTACATGGCGCTCAAGAAAGGCTATTTCGCCGAGGAGAAGATCGAACTCACAGTGGTGCGCGGCGCGGGCTCGGCCGACAGCGCCAAGAAGATCGACCTCAAGCAGGCCGATATCGGCATCTCGGATGCGCCGACGATCATCACCGCGATCAGCAAGGGCGCCGACCTCAAGATCGTCGCCGTGGTGTTCGACAAGGCCGGCAACAACGTCTTTTTCAAAAAGAGCGCCGGCATCACCAAGCCCGCGGACCTGATCGGCAAGAAAATCGCCGCGCCGCCTGCCGACTCGCATCGCGTGCTGTGGCCGGCTTTCGCCGCGCTGAACAACATCCCGGCCGACAAAGTCACGATGGTCAACGTGAAGCCCGAGGGCAAGCAGGCCATCGTCGCGGCGGGGGAGGTCGACGCGTCTTTCGACCTCTACACGAGCTACGCGATCTGGGAGAAAGTGCTCGGCAAGGGACAGGTCGGCAACCTGCTGTGGGCCGACTACGGCTTGCCGATCTACGGGCACACCTATTTCGTCAACACCGAGACCATCACCAAGAACCCGAAGCTCATCGAGCGTTTCCTGCGCGCCGTGCACAAGGGCTGGCGCGACACGCAGATGGCGCCGGCTGAGGCGATCGACGCGATGGCCGCGGCGGTGCCGGGCCTGGACCGCGACACGCTGCTCAACACGATGCCGCAGATTCTCGACCTGTGCATCACCGACCGCTCGCGCAAAAACGGCATCGGCTGGATCGAGCCCGCGTTGATGGCCAAGACGCTGGAGATCACGTTCGCGAACGCCAAGCCGGACAAGCCGGTCAAGGCCGAGGACGTCTACACCAACGCGTTCAGCAGCAGGATCAAGCCGCTGAAGTAGGCAGCCGCAGCTCTGTGAAAGCGAGGGCGCCTGCGCTCGCGGCACCTAGACGGCGAGCTCGATCCTCGGCGAAGACGCGCTGAGAATCCCGCGGCGGAAGCGCCCGCCGCAGAACCGCGCGATCAATCCTTCCGCCTCGGTACAGGCCTGCGCGGCCTCGTCGGCCATTACCGGCAGCAGGCAATCGACATTGAATACAATGGCTGTGGTGGAAGGCTCCACCAGCGTGTGCTTCGCCTGCCGCCAGGTCCAGCGGCGCGTGAGCACCGTGTTGCCCTCGACGAAAACGATCTCCCCGGTGAGCGGGTGCTCGAGCTTCTCCGAGCCGAATGCGACGAAGTCTTCGCTTCCGGTGGCCGGGCGCAATGCGATGTCGTGCTTCAGCCGATCGATCGCATGGGCGCCCCCGGGCACCAGATGGCGCTGCGAGACGATGTTGCCGATATCGACAAGCGCCGAAATCGAAGGCAGCGGATCGCCCTTGAGGGCCCGACGCGAAAGCGCTTCGATGGACGAGCGGTGCTCGGCAGGCTTGGCGCCGAACGCCCGGTACGCCTCGCGCCAGACGCGGATGCGCGGCGCCTCGGCAATGGTCTCCACGGTGAGGCGCTCGCGCACCGACGCTTCCGCATCTCTCAGCAGCTGCACGAGTTCCGACGGCGACGCGGGATTGACGAGGTCAAGCGCGATCAGCACGCCGCGAACGTAGCCGGGATACTTGCGGAAAACCTCCGCATCGACCGTATAGGAAAGGGTGCTCATGACCCGACGATTATAGGCGTGGTGCTTTTTCCCCAGTTTCGATCAGCAGCAGAGTTTCCAAAACAGGAAATTCAATTACCGTCTTGGCCTTATGGATACTAGGCATTGAAAGTATAAAGTCGAACTTTCATACTTCTTACAAGCAACTGTTGCGTTGCAGCAGATCCTTATGCAGCGGGCTTTTGAAACTCCTCAGGCGCTTGCCGCAGACGGCGGCTAGAATCATCACACTGTCAGTCATGCGAGGCAAAGATGGCGAACGCGGCTCTCAAGGCCAATCCCCGGCCCCTCAACAAGCTCTCTGCCGAAGCGGTGGCGCAGTTCCAGCGTGACGGGTTCTATTCCCCGATCCGGGCGATGCCTGCGAGCGAGGCGATCGCCATCCGCACCAAGCTCGAGGCGCATGAGAAGCGTGCGGGCGGGCCGCTCAAGGGGGCGCTTCGCCACAAGTCGCACCTGCTCTTCCCCTGGC
>CAZZDV010000054.1:1452-18275 GCA_964652785.1 uncultured Bordetella sp. | reverse complement strand
GCGTCTTGCCCGAGCCGGTGGGCCCGATCAGCAGGATGTTCGACTTGGCAAGTTCCACCTCGTCGTTCTTGGTGAGGTGCTTGAGCCGCTTGTAATGGTTGTACACCGCGACCGAAAGGATCTTCTTGGCCTGGTTCTGCCCGATCACGTACTGGTCGAGGATCTCGCGGATCTCGCGCGGCGTCGGCAGGTCCGACTTGGCGCCCTTGCCGCCTTTGTCGGTCGCCGTCTCCTCGCGGATGATGTCGTTGCAAAGCTCGATGCACTCGTCGCAGATGAACACCGAAGGTCCGGCGATGAGTTTTCTCACCTCGTGCTGGCTCTTGCCGCAGAACGAGCAATACAGCAGTTTTTCGCCCGAGGAGGTCTTTTCCGACATGCGTTTTGGCTCCGCCTATCCTGTTCAGGTTATCCGGGATTGCCTAGACTGCGCCCTGCGCCCGCGAGGTCAGCACCTTGTCGACGATCCCGTACTTTACAGCGGCATCGGCCGACAGGAAGTTGTCGCGGTCAGTATCTTTTGCAATCGTATCAACGTTCTGCCCCGTGTGCTTTGCGAGGATCTCGTTTAGCCGCTGGCGCAGGAACAGGATCTCCCTGGCGTGGATTTCGATGTCCGACGCCTGGCCCTGGAACCCGCCCATCGGCTGGTGGATCATGACGCGAGAATTCGGCAGGCAGAAGCGCTTGCCCTTCTCGCCGGCGGCGAGCAGCAGCGAGCCCATGCTGGCGGCCTGGCCGACGCAAAGCGTGGAAACGTTGGGCTTGACGAACTGCATGGTGTCGTAGATTGCCAGCCCCGCCGACACCGACCCGCCGGGCGAGTTGATGTAGAAAGAGATGTCCTTGTCCGGGTTCTCGGATTCGAGAAAGAGTAACTGCGCAACGATGAGGTTGGCTGTGACTTCGTTCACGACTCCGACGAGAAAGACGACACGCTCCTTGAGGAGGCGCGAGTAGATGTCGTAGGCGCGCTCGCCACGGCCCGATTGCTCGATGACCATGGGCACGAGGCCCAACGCGGTGGGTTCCGTCCTGCCGGAGGGGGAGGACTGCCAGAGAGTGTCGATCATGTGCCGCTGCCCATCAGTTCGTCGAATGGAATCGCCTTGTCGACGACCTTGGCTTTCGACATCACCCAGTCGACGACGTTGTCCTCCAGGGCGAGGCCTTCCATCTCAGTCAGGCGTTGCGGCTGCATGTAGAACCATTTTACCACCTCGGCCGGGCTCTCATACGACTGCGCCTGCTCTTCGATCAGCTTCCTGATCTGGTCCGGCTTGGGCTTCAGGCCTTCCTTCTTGGCGAGCTCGCCGATGATGAGGCCGAGCGCAACGCGGCGCTTCGCCCCCGATTCGAACGCGCTCGGTTCGAACGGCAGCTGCTCCATCTTGAGGCCGCGGGCCTCGAGGTCGGTGCGCGCCTGCTGCACCATGTTCTGCGTTTCCATCTCGACGAGCGCGCGGGGCAGCTCGATCGGCGTGCTGTCGTGCAGCGCCTGCAGCGCCTGGGCCTTGGTGCGGGTCTTGATGCGCTTGGCGACTTCGCGTTCGACGTTGGCCTTGATGTCGGCGCGCATCTTGTCGAGGTCGCCATCCTGCACGCCGAGGCCTTTTGCGAATTCAGCGTTGAGCTCAGGCAGCGACGGTGCTTCGACCTGGTTCACCGTAAGCGCGAAGGTTGCGGTTTTTCCCGCCACGTCCTTGCCGTGATAGTCCTCGGGAAACTTCAGGTCGAAGGATTTCGTTTCGCCCGCGGCCATGCCTTCAGCCGCGGCCTCGAACTCGGGCAGCATGCGGCCTTCGCCGAGCGCGAACCCGAATCCCTTCGCCGATCCGCCCTGGAAAGTCTCGCCGTCGATCTTGCCTTCGAAGTCGATCGTGAGCTTGTCGCCTTTCTGCGAGACGCGCCCCGGCGCGGCTGCGAAGGTGGTGCGCTGCTTGCGCAGGATTTCGAGCGTCTTTTCGATCTCGGCGTCGCCGACAGCGGCGATTGGACGCTCGATGGTCACCCCGCTCAGGTCCCCGGTCGTTACTTCCGGGTAGACCTCGAACGTGGCATTGAAGTCGAACGTCTTGTCGTTCTCGGCGTCGGCGCCTTCCTTGGTTACCGGCTCGATGCGCGGATTGCCGGCGACCTTGAGGTTCGCCTCCTTCACCGCGTCACTGAAGCGCTTTTGCAGCGCGTCGCCGATCACTTCGGACCGCACTTGCGGGCCGTACTGCCGCGCAACCAGCTTGAGCGGCACCTTGCCCGGCCGGAACCCGGCCATCTTCATGCCGCGCGCGAGTTTCCTGAGGCGCTCGCCGAACTGGCGCTCGACCTCGTCGACCGGCACCGACATCGACAGGCGCCTTTCGAGGGATCCCAGTGTTTCTACGTTTGCCGCCATTCGCTTTTTTCCTTACTTACGAAGAGTTCGCCGAATTACATCGCTTGGTTACAACGCTTGGTTACAACGCTGGGTTACAACGCTGGGCTACAACGCTTGGTGCGAAGGAAGGGACTCGAACCCCCACGCCGTGAGGCGCTGGAACCTAAATCCAGTGCGTCTACCAATTCCGCCACCCTCGCCGGGGGACACGTGCCGGACCGCGTTTGCCTGAGCGCGTTCAATATGGACGCATCTATACGACAATACACTTGGCGGCACACATAATTATACCCCAGAGAACCCCCGCTCCTTTTGCGCGCGCGGCCGGAAAACCCTTAATAATCACGCCCGTGTCTGCAGGCCACTACGAGAACTTCCCGGTCGCTTCGATGCTCGTCCCGGTCCGCCTGCGGGGCGCGGTCGTGGTCATTTACCGCTTCGCCCGGAGCGCCGACGACTTCGCTGACGAAGGCGACGCGCCGGCGGCCGAGCGTCTTGCAAGTCTCGACGCGTACCGTGAAGAACTCGACCGCATCGCTTCAGGTACTCCGCCGCAAACAAGCCTGTTCGACGACGTGGCAAGAATCGTGCGCGATCACACGCTGCCCTTGCAGCCCTTTTACGACCTCCTTTCGGCCTTCTCTCAGGATGTCGTCAAGACGCGCTATGCGAATTTCGAGGAGCTGACGGATTACTGCAGCCGTTCCGCCAACCCGGTGGGCCGTCTCATGCTGCACCTCTTCGAATCCGCCGACGCGCAAAGCATCGAGCGATCGGATGCGATCTGCACGTCTCTGCAGCTCATCAACTTCTGGCAGGACGTCGCGATCGACTGGCAGAAGGACCGCGTCTACCTGCCGCTCGAGGAGATGGCCCATTTCGGCGTGACCGAAGGCCACATCCGCGATGCTTTTTGCGATGACGCCTGGCGCGAGCTCCTGATCTTCCAGATGGACCGCACGCGCTCTCTGATGGCTGGCGGCGCACCGCTTGGCCGCACGCTTTCAGGGCGATTCGGTCTCGAGATCCGCATCACGGTGAAAGGCGGCCTCAGGATCCTCGACAAGCTCGAAGCGGCCAACTGCGATATGTTTCGCCACCGGCCGGTGCTTCGGTTGCACGACTGGCCCTTCCTTTTCCTGCGCGCGCTATGACGCCCGACGAATACTGCAAGGACAAGGCCGCTTCGAGCGGCTCCTCTTTTTATTACTCGTTCCTGTTCCTTTCGCCCGAGCGGCGCCGTGCGATCACCGCGCTGTACGCCTTCTGCCGCGAAGTCGACGATGTCGTCGACGAGACCGACGACGCGCAGCTCGCGCGCACCAAGCTCGCGTGGTGGCGAAACGAAGTAGCCAACCTCTTCGCCGGGAAGCCGCAGCATCCCGTCACGCGCGCGCTCGAACCCTCGCTGCAGCCGTTCGGGATCACTCAGGTGCGCCTCAACGAGATCATCGACGGCATGCAGATGGATCTGGACCAGTCGAGGTACCAGGACTTCAAGGGGCTGGAGAAATACTGCTATCACGTCGCCGGCGTCGTCGGCCTGCTGGCTGCGGGCATCTTCGGGTATCGCAATGCGGGCACGCTCGACTATGCGAAGAACCTCGGCATCGCCTTCCAGCTCACCAACATCATCCGCGACGTCGGCGACGACGCGCGCCGCAACCGCATCTACCTGCCGATGGACGAGCTGAAGTGCTTCGAAGTGCCGGCCCCGGACATCATCAACGCTCGTTACAGCGAGAACTTCACGCGGCTCATGCAATTCCAGGCCGAACGCGCCGAATCGTTCTATGCAAAGGCGTTCGCCGCGCTGCCGCCCGAAGACCGCCGCGACCAGCGGGCCGGGCTCATCATGGCGGCGATCTACCGCACCGTGCTCGAGGAAGTCCAAGCCGACGGATTCAAGGTGCTCTCGCAGCGCACTTCGCTCACGCCGATGCGAAAGCTCTGGATCGCGGTGCGCACGTGGCTGAGAACCTAGCCACTCCCGGCAGGACTACCGCGCGCCGCGTTGCGGTCGTGGGCGCCGGCTACGCCGGACTCGCCGCCGCGGTCACGCTCGCGCGACGCGGCGTGCAAGTCACCGTATTCGAGAGCGGGCCGGTAGCCGGCGGACGCGCGCGCCGCGTGATCACCGCGGGGCGCGCGCTCGACAACGGCCAGCACATTCTGATCGGCGCGTACACGGCTCTGCTCGGCATGATGCGCGAGGTGGGCGCCGACCCCGACAAACTGCTTTTGCGCATTCCGCTCGAGCTGCGCTATGCCGGGGGTTTCCGGCTTCGCACGCCGAAGCTGCCGGCGCCGCTGCACCTGGTCGCCGGCCTCGCCACCGCGAGCGGCCTGCCTATGCTCGAGCGTTTTGGCGCCGTGCGGTTCATGGGCGCCATCAAGCGCCGCAACTATCTCGTCGACGAAGAGATGACCGTTGCCGAGCTGCTCGAAGCCCACCGCCAGAGGGGCGCGATCGCGCGCTATCTGTGGGAGCCGCTTTGCGTCTCGGCATTGAACACGCTGCCGCACCAGGCCTCGGCCAACGCCTTCCTCGCAGTGCTTCGCGACAGCCTCGCAGGCAACCGGGCAGCGAGCGAACTGCTGATCCCTCGCGTCGACCTCACCGCGCTTTTCCCGGAGCCGGCCGCGGCGTGGCTGGCTGCGCGCGGCAGCGAAGTCCGCACAGGTTCGCCGGTTCGCAACCTGGACGCGCTGCGCGGCGAGTACGACCGCGTGATCGTCGCTGTGGGCCCGCACCACCTGGAGCCGCTGCTGCCGGGGCTCGCCTCGGGCTATACCTACCAGCCGATCTACACGATCTACCTCAAGTACCCGCCGGGGGTGAAACTGCCGCTCGCGATGCTCGGGCTTTCGCAGGGCGTGGTGCAATGGGCGTTCGACCGGGGACAGCTCGAAGGCGAGGCCGGCCTGATCGCCTGCGTGATCAGCGCGCAGGGCGACCACCAGCAGTTGACCTCGCGCGAGCTGGCCGAGACCTGCCATCGCGAGCTTGCCAGCGCGCTCCGAGCGCTTCCTTCCACGCTCGGTGAACTGCCGCGCCCTGAGTGGACGCAGGTGATCGCGGAGAAGCGTGCAACAGTGACTTGCGTGCCCGGCCTCGCGCGTTTTGGCCCCGAGACCTGGCTGCCCCATGTCTACCTTGCCGGCGACTATACCGACCCGGAATATCCGCCGACGCTCGAAGCCGCGGTGCTCTCGGGCATCAGGGCGGCGGGTCGGATTTGAGCGTGATGTACTGGTACCGATACATGAACTGGCAGGAGAGCAGCTCTGGATCTGGGTCGGGCGTTTTAATTGTTGCAAATTCGCCTAGAGCTCACGCAGTTTCGCCACCGCCTGGTCGACCCGCTCGACCGCGATGATCTCAAGCCCCGCGATCTTTCCCCTGGGCAGGTTCGCCTTCGGGACGATCGCCCGGGTGAACCCGAGCTTGGCGGCTTCCTTGAGGCGATCCTGCCCTCGCGGCGCCGGCCGCACCTCGCCGGCGAGCCCGACTTCGCCGAACGCGATCACCTTGCCCGGGATCGGCCGGTCGGTAAGCGACGACACGATCGCCATCATGACGGCGAGGTCTCCGGCCGGCTCGCCGATGCGCACGCCGCCCACGGCATTCACGAAGACATCCTGGTCGTAGCACGCGATGCCGGCATGCCGGTGAAGCACCGCAAGCAGCATCGCCAGCCGGTTCTGCTCCAGCCCCACCGACAGGCGGCGCGGATTCGGCGCATGCGAGGCGTCGACGAGCGCCTGGATCTCGACGAGCAGCGGCCGCGTGCCTTCGAGCGTCGCAAGCACGCACGCGCCGGCGACATCCTTCTCGTGGTGCGAGAGGAACAGCGCCGAAGGGTTCGACACGCCGCGCAGGCCCTTCTCGGTCATCGCGAAAACGCCGAGCTCGTTGACCGCGCCGAACCGGTTCTTGATCGCGCGCACCAGCCTGAAGCTCGAATGCGGATCGCCTTCGAAGTACAGCACCGTGTCGACGATGTGCTCCAGCACGCGCGGCCCCGCGATCGCGCCCTCTTTCGTCACATGGCCGATGATGATGAGCGCCGTGCCGCTGGACTTCGCGTGCCGCGTGAGTTGCGCCGCACACTCGCGGACCTGCGCGACCGAACCCGGCGCGGAGGTCAACGCTTCCGAATACAGCGTCTGGATCGAGTCGATGACCGCGACCTGCGGTTTGGAGGCATCGAGCACCGCGACGATGCGCTCGAGCTGGATCTCCGCGATCAGCTCGACATCGCCCGCGTCGAGCGCAAGGCGCGACGCGCGCAGCGCCACCTGCTCGGCCGATTCCTCGCCGGACACGTACAGCGTCCGGTGGCGCGGCGCGATCTCGGCCAGCGCCTGCAGGAAAAGTGTCGACTTGCCGATGCCGGGGTCCCCGCCGATGAGCACCACCTGCCCCGAGACCAGCCCGCCGCCAAGCACGCGGTCGAGTTCGCCGATTCCCGTGGCGAGGCGCTCGACTTCGCGGGTTTCGATATGGGCCAGGCGCATGGGCTTCGCGACCGCCGCGCCATTGCCGCTGCCCTTGCCGGCCGTCGAAGCATAGCGATGCGAAGACGGCTTGCCCTCGGCCGCGGTTTCCTGGAGCGTGTTCCCGGCGCCGCACGAGGGACAGATCCCGAACCACTGCAGCGCCGTCGCGCCGCACTCGCTGCACACATAGACGGATCGCGCTTTCGCCACCTAGGGGATTTCCACCACGGGCACGCGCGCGGCAAGGCCGCACAGCAGTTCATAGGACAGGGTGCCCGCAGAGGCGCCCACCTCGTCGGCCGACAGGCCCTCTCCCCACATGGTCACCGGCGTGCCGATATACGCCTCGGGCAGCGCAGTGATGTCCACGCAGATCATATCCATCGACACGCGTCCCACCGTGCGCGTGCGCTCCCCGTTCACGAGCACCGGCGTGCCCGACGGCGCAGAGCGCGGGTACCCGTCGGCGTAGCCGCAGGCAACCACGCCGATCGTCATCTCTTCGGTCGCCTCGAACCCGAAACCGTAGCCGACGCGCTCGCCCGCCTGCAGGTTCTGCAGCGCGATGATCTCGGTCTTCAGCGTCATCACCGGCCGCAAGTCGAGCGCTTCGGCCGTCTGGTCGGCGAAGGGCGAGCACCCGTAGAGCATGATGCCGGGCCGGATCCAGTCGGCATGCGTCTGCGGGAAACGAAGCACGGCGGCCGAATTGGCCATCGAGCGCGGCGCCTGCATCGGCTGGGTCATGCTGTTGAACCACTCGAGCTGGCCGGCCACGCCCGAGGCGCCATCGGCATCCGCGAAGTGCGTCATCAGCGTCACCGAGCGGATCTGCTCGTGGCTATGCAACGCGTTCCACCCGATGCGCACGTTGTCCACCGTGAAGCCCAGCCGGTTCATGCCGCTGTTGACCTTGAGATAGGCGTCGATCGGCTTGGGCAGCGCCGTCTTCTCGAGGATCTCGATCTGCTCAATGTTGTGCACCACGGGCGTCAGGTCGTACTCGGCGAGCAGCGCCACGTCCCGCGGCTTGAAGAAGCCCTCGAGCAGCAGGATCGGCTTTCGCACGCCCTGCAGCCGCAGCCGGATGGCCTCCTCGAAATCGAGCATGGCGTAGCCGTCGGCCGCCTCCATCGCGCGGGCCGCCGCGACCAGGCCGTGCCCGTACGCGTTGGCTTTGACCACCGCCCACACTTTGGAATTCGGCGCGCACTTGCGTGCTACGCCCAGATTGTGCGCGAGCGCCGAGGCCTTGATCGTCGCTGATATCGGGCGTGGCATCGGCTAGTGCTCCGCGCCCGCGCGCAGCTTTTCCTTGGCGAACTCGATGAACGTGTTCGCAAGGCGCGAGCGGAATTTTTCTTTTGGGTACACCACGGAGAGCGGACGCATGAGCCGCGGTTCGAGCGGGATCGCCGCAAGCTGCCCGAGCTCGATTTCCTTCGAGACGGTGGAGCGCGACATGATTGCAAAGCCAAGGCCGGTGCTCACCAGCCCCTTGATCGCTTCAGGACTCCCGAGCTCCATGACCGTATCGAGGCTGTCCGGACGGATCCCGGCCGCCTGCAGGTACTTGTCGGTGACTTCACGCGTGCCCGAGCCCGGCTCGCGGCTGACGAACGCGTGCTTGAGCAGTTGCCTCGGCGTGACGGCCTCGAGTTGCGCAAGCGCATGACCGGGCGCGCACAGCACCTGCAGCTCGTCGTCGGCGCAGAAATCCGAAATCAGCGTCGGCAGGTGCGAAGGCGCTTCGATGAAGCCGAGGTCGAGCGTGTATTCGGCCACCCGGCTCTCCACGGTTTCGGAATTGGCGACGATGAGCCGCGGCAGCACCTTCGGGTAGCGCGCCCGGAATTCCCCCAGCACCTGCGGGAGGAGGAATTCCGCGATCGTCATGCTTGCGCCGATCAGGAGCGCGCCCGCGACTTCACCGGTCATCTCCTTGAGGCGCGTGTCGAGCTCGGCCGACAGGCCCAGGATCCTCTCGGCATAGTCGAGCACGATGTCCCCGGCGGGGGTAAGCGCGATGCGTCCGTGGCCCCGGTCGAACAGGCGCGTGCTGAAATGCTCTTCGAGCTGCTTGATCTGGAACGTGACTGCCGGCTGGGTCATAAAGAGCGCCTCGGCGGCCTTTGTGAACGAGAGCTGCCTAGCCACCGCATGAAACACCTGGAGACGCCGGTCCGCCATCGCTTGGGCTCTTGTTTATGAATCCGCTTATTCAAGCATAAATCGCAGTTCAAGAATATCTTATGGCTCCACCCCATTGGGTAAAAAGCGATTTTTGGTGCCGCCGTGCTATAAAGCCGCCTGCAATTCCAAGGAGAATGACCGGGCGCGCCCAAGGGCTGTCCGGCACAGCAGAAGCGTATGAGCCTGGGTTTCTACATCATCATGGCGGCGCAGTTTTTTTCGTCGCTCGCCGACAATGCCCTGCTCGTCGCAGCCATCGCGCTGCTGTTCCAGTCAGACTCGCCCGCGTGGCTCACGCCGTACCTCAAGTTCTTCTTCGTCATTTCCTACGTCATCCTGGCGCCGTACGTCGGTGCTTTCGCGGACCGGCTGCCCAAGGGCCAGGTCATGCTCGTGAGCAACACGATCAAGATCGTGGGCTGCGCGATGATGCTGTTCAACGTGAATCCGCTGATCGCCTACGCCATGGTGGGCCTGGGCGCCGCGGCGTACTCGCCGGCCAAGTACGGCATCCTCACCGAATACCTCCCCCCAACACGCCTGGTCATCGCCAACGGCTGGATCGAGGGGCTTACGGTGACTTCGATCATCCTCGGCACAGTGCTCGGCGGGATACTGATCAACGCCCGCGTTTCCGGGCTGCTGCTGAACCTCGACATGCCCTACATCGAAACGGGTATCGACACCCCGGCCGAAGCGGCCATTACGCTCATCGTGTTCATTTATGCGCTGGCAGCTTTCTTCAACCTGTACGTCCCCAATACCGGCGTTCCGCTCAAGAAACTGCCGCCCAACCCGATCGACACCCTTACGGACTTTTATTCGTGCTTTCGCAGGCTGTGGGCCGACAAGCTCGGACAGATCTCGCTCGCGGTGACTACGCTCTTCTGGGGCGCCGGGGCCACGCTGCAGTTCATCGTCATCGAGTGGGCGCGGCATAACCTGGGCTTCGACCTGTCGCGCGCCTCGATCCTGCAGGGCGTGGTGGCTTTCGGCATCGCGCTCGGCGCAGTGATCGCTTCGTCTCGCGTAAAGCTGCATCAATCGGTGCGCGTGATCCCGCTCGGCATCGCGATGGGGCTCATCGTCCCCTTCATGGTCATGGTGCACTCCATCTGGGTCGCCATACCGCTGATGATCCTGATCGGCGGCCTGGCCGGGTTCTTCGTCGTGCCGATGAACGCGCTCCTGCAGCATCGCGGCCACAACCTCATGGGCGCGGGCCGCTCGATCGCCGTGCAGAACTTCAACGAGAACTCCTCGATCCTGCTGATGATCGCCTGCTATTCGCTGATGCTCGCCAGCGGCGTATCGATCACCTGGATCATCATCCTGTTCGGACTCTTCGTCGCCGGCACCATGGCGATAGTGCAGCGCTGGTTCACGCTGAACAAGTTGCGCCACGCGACCGAGATCAACCGCCTGCTCGAGATCGCCAAGTCCGAGAAGCACTGAGGCGCGTTAGAGCACGACGGGCGTGTCAGGCAACTCGTTCGGGTTTTCGCCGCCCGGCGGGAAATGCGTGGCGATGAGGTCGCTGATGGCCTCGACCCCGAGGATCGCCCCGGCTTCGAAGCGGCCGGCGGCAAAGGCCGATTGCATCTCCCGGCAGATGGCGTCCCAGGCGGCCGCGCCAACGCGCGCGTGGATGCCCCGATCGGCCACGATCTCGACCCGCCGGTCGGCGAGCAGGAGGTAGATCAGCGCGCCGGCATTGTCTTCCGTGTCCCAGATGCGCAGCTGGCTGAAGAGATCGATCGCACGCTCATGCGCAGTGCGTCTGGCGAGGAAAGGCATGAGCGGCAGCCCGCCTTCGACCACGAAGCGCAACTCCCCGCGATGGCGCTGCTCCTGCCTGGCGATTGCGCTCTCGATCGCCTTGAGCGCGCTGCGCGGAAACGCCCGCTGCACGGCGAAATCGTCCAGGAAAAGGTGCTTGATCCAGCGCATCGCCTACCAGCTCCCCGAGGAGCCGCCTCCGCCAAAACTGCCGCCGCCCCCGCCACCCCAGCTGGAACCGCCGCTCGACCCGCCGAAGTCGCCGCCACCGGTGGAGAACCCACCCGATCCCGGCGCCCAGCGCCCGGTATTCATCAGCGTCAGCAGGAATGCGATGAAGGCGGCGATGCCCGCAATGCCGATGCTGAACAGCACCCACCCTGCGACGCCGGCGAGCACTCCGGTGGCCACAGCCCCGGGGAAACGGCCGAGCATCGCGCGCAGGGCCGCGCCGCCGATCAGGATGAAAAGGAATACGGGGATCATGAATTCGAACGGATCCCGGCCGCCGGATTTGGATGTCGAGGAAACCGATGCGCCCGCAGCCGGCGGCGGCAGCTTTTCGCCGTCGATGAGCTTGACGATCCGGTCCAAGCCGTCGGAAATCCCGCCGTAGAAGTCCCCGGTCTTGAATTTAGGCGTGATGACTTCGCTGATCACGCGCTTGGCGATCGCGTCCGGGATCACGCCTTCGAGGCCGTAACCGACTTCGATCCGCAGGCGCCGGTCGTCCTTGGCGACCACCAGGATCACGCCGTCATCGGTGCCTTTGCGCCCGATCTTCCACGCTTCGGCCAGGCGGATCGAGTACTGCTCGATCTCCTCGGGCTTGGTCGAGGCCAGCATAAGCACCGCGACCTGGCTGCCCTTGCGCACCTCGAAGGCGCCGAGCTTCTGCTCGAGCGCGCCTTTCTGCTCCGCAGTCAGCGTGTTGGTGAGGTCCGTGACCCGCGTCTTGAGCGAGGGGATCGGGACGTCCGCGCCGGCCGCGGGAACGAAGGCGAGACCCGCGGCGGTTAGAACGACCGCCAGCGCCGCGAGCCAGCGTCGAAGCATCCTTTACTTCGCCGGCGCCGGGGCAGGCACGACCGAAGGCGCGGGCTTTCCGAAATCCACTTTAGGCGCGACCGAGATCTCTTTCTCGTTGGCGACCGTGAAATTGGGTTTGGGCTTGTAGCCGAAGATCATCGCCGTCAGGTTGTTCGGGAACGTGCGCACCGAGACGTTGAAGGCCTCGACCGCCTTGATGAAGCGGCCGCGCGCGACGGTAATGCGGTTCTCGGCGCCTTCGAGCTGCGAAGCCAGGTCCCGGAACGCCTCGGTGGCCTTGAGCTGCGGGTATTGTTCCGCAACCACCAGGAGCCGGGATAGCGCGCTGGAGAGGCTCGCCTGCGCTTTTTCGAAATTGGCAAGCGCGGCCGGGTCGTTCAGGACCTCGGGCGTGACCTTGAGCTGGCCGACCGAAGCGCGCGCGTTCACGACCGCCTCGAGCGTCGATTTCTCGAAGTCGGCGGCGCCCTTGACCGTGTTGACCAGGTTGGGGATCAGGTCGGCCCGGCGCTGGTAGTTGTTGACCACCTCGGCCCAGGAGGCGGTGACGGCCTCGTCCAGGCGCTGGAACTCGTTGTAGCCGCATCCCGACAGCGAGAGCGTCGCAAGCAAGGCCAGGAAAAGTTTACGCATCGGGGGACTCCAGTAAGTTGCGGGCACGGTCCAGCTGAGTAGGGCTGTGTTGCGGGCTGTGTTGTGGGCTATGTCGGGGCCGCACCGCCTTCTTGCAAGCCCCCCATCGTGCGGGCCGCGAAAAGCAGATCCTGCCAGGACTTCGCCTTGTCGGCCGGCGTGCGAAGCAGGTACGCCGGATGATAGGTCACTATAAGCGGCACGCCCTGATACGTATGTACGCGGCCTCGCAAACTGGCAATCGATGCGTCGGTGGCCAGCAGCGTCTGCGCGGCGAACCGTCCCATCGCCACGATCAGGCGCGGCTTGATCAGCGCTACCTGCCGCTGCAGGTGCGGCGAGCACTGCGCGACTTCGGCGGGCTCCGGGTTGCGGTTGCCCGGTGGCCTGCACTTGAGGACGTTTGCAATATATACATTGTCATTGCGCGCAAGGCCGATCGCCACCAGCATCGCGTCCAGCAGCCGGCCGGCCGGTCCGACGAAGGGTTCGCCTTTCTGGTCCTCCTCCGCGCCGGGGGCTTCGCCCACCAGCAGCCAGTCGGCATTTTCGTCGCCAACGCCGAACACCGTTTGCGCGCGCGACTTGTGGAGGCCGCAGGCCGTGCAGGACGGCACCGCGGCCTCGAGGTCGGGCCACTCCATCTTCGCGATGCGCGATTCGCGTGCGACGGATGGTGTCTGCGCAGAAGCGTCCGGTCCCTCCGGTACGGGGGGAACGGGTGAATTTACCTTTCCCCCTGTTCCCGTCTTTCCGCGGGTTTCGCCCTTCGCCCTCCAGAGGGGCGAAAACCCCATCTCGCGAAGGATGGTTTCGCGGCGGGTGGTCATAGGTCGATGGTCAGCACGAGCGCGTCTTCGCGCCCGACATGCGCCGGGTAATAGCCGTGCCGCTCGGCGATCCGCCGGAAACCGGATTTCTCATACAGCGCGATGCCCGCGAGGTTGCTCGGCCGTACTTCGAGGAACAGGTGCCGCGCGCCGTTCTCGCGCGCAATCCGCAAGGTCTCGCGCAGCAGCGCGGTTCCCAGCCCCTGACGGTGCCGGCTTCCGGAAACGCTGAGGTTGAGCAGGTGCGCTTCGCCCACTGCAATCATGAGAATGGAGTAGCCGACGAGCTCGGGCCCGAAGCGGTGCGTGCGGCAGTGGTAACCCGCATTCAGGGAGTCGATGAAATTGCCGCGCGTCCAGGGGTGCGAATACACCGCGCGTTCGATTTCGATCACTTCCTCGAGATCGCCGGTGGCCATCTTCGCAAACCGCGGCTCGTGCTTGAGCACTGCGCTCATCTGTCCCTCGCCTGCTCGGCTGTCGTCAACGCCACCTTGTCGCGGATGTAGTGCGGCTGCGCCAGCGCTGCATCGACGCCCTCGCCCGCGGCGAACCGCGGTGCGGCCAGCCTGGCCACCGCAACCGCGCTCGGGCGGATGTCGGGCGCGATGCGCTTGCAGGCTGAAGCAAGGCGCGGTTGGAGCGACGCGCGGTAGATCGCGAAACCGCTGCCGCATCCGAGCCAGCCGCTTCCTTCGGGCACGTCCACCTCATCCGGCGCAACACAGGCCGCGGGCAATGCCTGCGTCCATTTGCCGCCCGCTTTTTCGAACGCCGCATAGTACACCTCGTGCATGCGTGCATCGAGAGCGACGATCACTCGATCGGCGCCGCTTTCCTCGGCAGTGGCCTCGAGCGTCGAAACGCCGACCACCGGGAGATCCCGTGCAAGCGCGAGTCCCTGCGCGACCCCGCACGCAATGCGCAACCCCGTGAAGGCGCCGGGCCCTGCGCCGAATGCAATGCCCTCGAGGTCCTGCATGCGCAACCGGGCGCGCCCGAAAAGTTCATCCAGCATCGGCAGGACGAATTCGCCCTGCCGGTTGCCGGCGCGCCGCTCGAGAGAAACGATTTCGCCATCGAGCCACAGTGCGACGGAGCACCACTCCGTCGCGGTTTCAACGGCGGCGAAGTTCACGTGTCCAATGCCGTGCGGCGAAAATCATGCGCTGGGTCTCATGCCATATTCTATCGGCTATCATTGCCGCCTTCTCGAGAACGGAGAGCGCCATGGCCGAGTACGACATCGCAGTCATCGCCGGGGACGGCATCGGCAGGGAAGTCATGCCCGAGGGCGTTCGCGTGCTCGAAGCCGTGGGCGCGAAGTACGGCGTGAATTTCAGGTTCAAGGAATTCCCGTGGAGCTGCGACTGGTACAAGGAGCACGGCCGCATGTGTCCCGAGGACGCGCCCGATACACTGCGCAAGTTCGATGCGGTCTATTTCGGCGCGGTCGGCAACCCGGCGATCGTGCCGGACCACGTTTCGGCGTGGGGATTGCTCATCAACTTCCGCCGCTGGTTCGACCTGTATGTGAACCTGCGCCCGGTGCGCCTGTTCAAAGGCCTGCCCTGCCCGCTCGCCGGCCGCAAGCCCGGCGACATCGATTATTACGTCGTGCGCGAGAACACCGAGGGCGAATACTCGACCGTCGGCGGGCGCCTGTTCGAAGGCACCGAACGCGAAGTCGTTCAGCAGACCGCCACTTTCTCGCGCAAGGGCGTGGACCGCATCCTCAAGTACGCTTTCGAGCTCGCAAAGAAGCGCCCCAGGCAGCATGTGACCTCCTGTACAAAATCGAACGGCATCACGATCACGATGCCGTACTGGGACGAGCGCTTCGCCGAGATGAAAAAGCAGTACCCCGGCATCCGCGCCGACCAGTACCACGTCGACGGCCTCACGATCCAGATGGTGCTGAACCCGGACCGCTTCGACGTCATCGTCGGGTCCAACCTCTTCGGCGACATCCTTTCGGACATCGGACCGGCCACGGCCGGCACGATCGGCATTGCGCCTTCGGGCAACATCAACCCGGAGCGCGAGTACCCGTCGATCTTCGAGCCGGTGCATGGTTCCGCACCGGATATTGCCGGCAGGAAGATCGCCAACCCCATCGGCCAGATCTGGGCCGGCGCGATGTTGCTGGACCACCTTGGGCACGCCGAGGCTGCGGCTGCGGTCGTGCGCGCCTTCGAAACCGTGATCGTCGAAGGTCCGCGCACGCCGGACATGGGCGGCAAGGCGAGCACGGCGGATGTCGGCGCCGCGATAGCAGAAGCGGTACGCGGCGAGAGCAGCAAGAAAGCTGCATGAAGACTTATCGCATCGCCTCGATCCCGGGTGACGGGATCGGCATCGAGGTCATTGCCGAAGGCGAGAAGGTGCTGCGGGCTCTGGCGCAAAAGGACGGCGGCTTCGCGCTCGAATTCACCCCCTTCGACTGGAGCTCGGCGCGCTTCCTCAAGACCGGCGCCTACATGCCGGAGAACCCCCTCGAGATCCTGAAGAAGTTCGACGCGATTTTCTTCGGCGCAGTCGGCGCGCCGAACGTGCCCGACCATATATCGCTGTGGGGCCTGCGCCTGCCGATCTGCCAGGGCTTCGACCAGTACGCCAACGTGCGCCCGGCGCGCGTGCTGCCCGGCATCACGAGCCCGCTCGTCAAGGGCAGCGAGATCGATTGGGTCATCATCCGCGAGAACACCGAGGGCGAGTATTCCGGCTCGGGCGGGCGCGTGCACAAGGGCCTGCCGGACGAGATCGCCACGGAAACTTCGGTCTTCACGCGCAAGGGCGTGGAGCGCGTGCATCGTTTCGCCTTCGAGCTCGCCAAGAAGCGCCCCCGCAAGCACCTCACGCTGGTGACCAAGTCGAACGCCCAGCGCCACGGCATGGTGCTCTGGGACGAGGTCTTTTTTGAGGTCGCCAAAAGCTACCCGGACGTGCGCACCGACCGCCAGCTCGTGGACGCGGTCACCACCACGATGACGCTCAAGCCTTCGACGCTCGACACGATCGTGGCGACCAACCTGCACGCCGACATCCTTTCGGACCTCGCCGCGGCGCTGTCGGGGTCGCTCGGCATCGCACCGACGGCCAACCTGAACCCGGAGCGCACCTTTCCATCGATGTTCGAGCCGATCCACGGCTCGGCATTCGACATCACCGGCAAGGGTATCGCCAACCCGATCGCCACCTTCTGGACCGCGTCGATGATGCTCGAGCACCTGGGCGAGCCGGCGGCCGCCGCACGCCTCATGAAGGCGATCGAGAAAGTCACCTCGATGAAAGTGTTCACGCCGGACCTCGGCGGGACGGCGCGTACGGCAGACGTAACCAAAGCCGTCCTGGAAGTTCTCTAACGAAGCCGACCTCAATCACAAGGAAACCAAAATGGGCAACCGCGACCGCCAGCGCAGGGAAGAAAAGAAACCCAAGAAGCCCAAGCCCCCCGCGCC
>CAZZDV010000054.1:0-1352 GCA_964652785.1 uncultured Bordetella sp. | reverse complement strand
AGGGTCGCCTGATTGGCGCTCTTCATCGCCCTCCTCAGCTCTGTCTGTTTCGCAGTCGGCATGGTCACGTCACGGGTGGGGCTGCGCACGCTCGATGCGCGCTCGGGCGCCGCGCTCAGCATCCCGACCGCAACCCTGACAAGCTCACGCTGCATGCCGCGGCCGGCGGCGGACTGACGATCGCCGCGATCGTCTACCTCATCGTCTCGCAGGCGCCATAATCCGGTTTTCGATCCACAAGGGGAGCCTCACTGATGGCGGACCTGCGTTTACGCATCCTGATCGTCGGCGCAGCCGGCACGCTCGGCCGCGCGATTGCGGCCGCACACAAGGTGTTCTAGTGCCCGCCGGATCGGCAATGCCTTCGCGGCCCCTGCGCGCAGTCACGGCGCAGGAACGCGAGACCTACGAGCGCGACGGCGTCGTCTGCCTGAAGGACATCTTTCCGGCAGGCTGGCTTGCCTTCCTCGCAGGCGCGGTCGACGAAGCGATGCGCGCTCCCGGCCCGCACGCCGAAGAATACGAGCGACCCGCAAATAGCGACCTTGCCGCAAGGACCGGACGCTTCTTCGGCGACCTCGAGATGGCCGGGCGCCTGCCCTCGTTCCGGCGCTTCGTGCATGAATCGCCCGCGGCCGAGATCGCCGGCCGCCTGATGGGCGCGACACGCGTCAATTTTTTCTACGACCAGCTGCTCGTGAAGGAGCCAGGCACGGCCGCGCGCACGCCATGGCACCAGGACCAGCCCTACTGGGCCGTGAGCGGGCGGCAGGTCTGCTCGCTCTGGCTGCCGCTGGATCCGGTCCCGGAGGACGTTTCGGTCGAGTACGTGTGCGGCAGCCACCGCTGGCCGGAATACAACCCGGCGCATTTCTCCGACGGCAGCTCCTATGCAGACACCGGGTTGCCGACGCTCCCCGACATCGAGGCCGAGCGATCGAGGCATCGCATTGCCGCCTTCGGCATGCAGCCGGGCGACGTGCTCGCATTCCAGGCGATGATCGTGCACGGGGCACCCGGCAATACGGGAACGCATCGCCGTCGCGCGCTCTCCACGCGATGGACCGGCGACGATGCGCGCTATTGCGTGCGGCGCGGCGAGGTCGCGATCCCGACCGCCAACCCGGGGCTCAAGGATGGCGACCAGCTCGATTGCGAGCGTTTTCCGCTCGTGTGGAAGAGCTGAGCTATTTTCGGCCCTGACGTGTCGCCGACCGGAGTTGCGCAATGTTCTTCACGCATTGACCATAGCCGCACGGCGCAGTACGATGTGTATATCTGTTGTGTATGCAACCCTTGGAGACTGCAATGCGTGATGCCGCCATCAACCTGCGGGCGCTGCCCGGGCAGCG
>CAZZDV010000053.1:0-18323 GCA_964652785.1 uncultured Bordetella sp. | reverse complement strand
GCGCGCTCGACGCGGCCATGCGCCACAAACTCAAGGTTGCCTTCGTCACCGACGGGCAGCGCGTCCCGGAAGACCTGCGCGTGCCGGTGGCCGCCAAGCTCGTCGAGCGCGCGCTCGAGGGCGCCGCCGAGTCACCTTTTGCGCTGGAGGACGACGAACTCATGCTGCTGCCCGGCGCCGGCGCGGCGAGGCGACTTTGAGAACCCTGAGCCACGCCCACGACCAGGCGGCCGGACTGCGGCGCATGCTCGTGCGGCCGGGCATGCGCGTGTTGCCGATCGTGTCCGTGCTACCGCGCCCGGAGCAGGCCTCGCTGTGCCTCGGGCTCGCAACCGCGCTCGCGCAACTCGGCCACCGCACGCTGATCCTCGACGCATCGCGCGGCGACGTGGCCGCGGCGCTCGGCCTGGGGCCGCGCTTCGAACTGCTCCAGCTGCTGCAAGGCGAGAAGGAATTCCGCGACGTCGTGCTCGACACGCCTGGAGGCGTGCGTCTGGTTCCCGCCGCGCGCGGCATCCAATCGATGGCGAACGCCGATGACGCCGGTTGGCGGGAACTGTTCGGCGCGTTCTCCGCGTTGTCCGATCCTCCCGACCACCTGTTGCTCAATTGCATGCCCGGCGAGGCGCACGCCGCTTGCCGCGCGGCGCACGAAGGCCACGAGGTGATCCTCGCGCTCGATTCCAGTCCCGAGGGGGTGACCGCCGCCTATGCGCTCATCAAGGCCGCGTTGCGTGCCGACGGGCAGTGGCGCTTTCGCCTGCTGTTCGCCGACGCTCCGCCCGGATTCGACCCGGCGCCGCTTTGCGAGCGGATGACCGCGGCCGCGCGCCGGTTCCTCGGAGCGGAGCTGCTCGGCGGCGGCGTGCTGCCGCGCCACGAGCCGGCCGCGTATCTCTCTGTCGCCGGCCGGATCGCGGGCTGGAGCCTGCCCGAATTTCCCTGCCCCGCGGGCGCGTTCAGCCCGCGGGCAATCGCGTAGGAGCCACGCCATGTACACATCGACCGGAACGCTGCGCAAACCCGACTCCATCAAGGAATATGCGCCGCTGGTCAAGCGCATTGCGCACCATATGATGTCCAAGCTGCCAGCCTCGGTGCAGCTCGACGACATTATCCAGGCGGGCCTGATCGGCCTGATGGACGCTATCAACCGCTACGAGGAGGAGCAGGGCGTCAAGTTCGAGACCTACGCGACCCAGCGCATCCGTGGCGCCATGCTCGACGAGCTGCGCAGCAACGATTGGCTGCCGCGCGGCGTGCGCCGCTCGCAGAGGAAGATCGAGACCGCCCTGCGCGCGCTGGAGCAAAAATTCGGCCGCAGTCCGAAGGAGCGCGAGGTGGCCGCCGAAATGGGCGTGACGCTGGAGGAGTACCAGACGCTTCTACAGGAAGCGCGCGGCTGCCAGCTCCTCTACATTGAGGACTTCAACGACGAGGATCGCGAAGGCGGTTTCCTGGAAAGGAACACCACGCGGCCCGAAAGCGATCCGCTCGCTTCGCTGCACGACGAGCGGTTTCGCAAGGCGCTGGTCGCCGCGATCGAGAAACTGCCCGAGCGCGAAAAGCTGCTGATGTCGCTCTACTACGAGAAGGACCTGAATTTTCGCGAGATCGCCGCCGTCATGGGCGTGACCGAATCGCGCATCTGCCAGCTCCACACCCAGGCGGTGGCGCGCCTGCGCACCAAGATGAAGGACTGGTCGTAGCGAGCCGCCCGGGGGCGGCCGAGGCCCGGCCCGAGAATCCTCAGGCTTCCCCGAGCGACCGGCTGCGCATGGTGAGGCGCGCGACGCCATCGGCCGAATACACCGGATGATTGCTCGATGCCTTGGCGAGGAACGCGAGCTGGCGCCGGATGCGCTGCATCTGCAGGGATACGACCCAGCCGTTGGCCTGGTTCAGGTCGCGCGCCCTGCGCGCGAGTTCTGTAACGCGCTCCCATGCGGCGCTCGCTCCGGAATTTTCGGGCAAGCCGGCCAGCCAGGCGCGCGCGCCCTCGGCATCCGGGCTGATCCCGGCAGCTTCGAGACGCGCGGCGCGCTTTTCGGAGTGACGGGTAAGGACGGCGAGATGGCGAGCCTTCGCGCCGGCAAGTCCGTTGACCTCGTCGATGCGGTTCTCCGCGAGCGCGGTTTGCTCGCTTTCCAGGATCTCGATGAAAGCCGACAGCGCCCGCGCCTCGTCTTCGAAATCGCGCACCGTGGCGAGCGCGCCGTCTGAACTTTCCATGTCTAGTGCGGCTTTTTCAGGAATTCCTCGACGCTCACCAGCAGCTTGTCGGCAATCGCCTCGGCGTTGATCGTGAGGCGCCCGTCGCGGATCGCCTGCTTGATCGCATCGACCTTGCCGGCATCGAACTCGGGGGCGGCCGATAGCTGGGTCTCGAGTTGCGAGAGCTGGCTGGATAGGGCGCTCAGGCGAATCGGCTCGCCTGTGGGCGGCGCCGCGGCGGCACCGTTTTTCGGGCCGGGCTTGCCCGCCGGTATGTCCGGCGGGAGGCCAATACTCTTGGAGTCGGTGATTTTCACGTTCGGATCCTCCTGAAATCTCGGGGCGGGCATCGCGGACCGCTGGATGCAGTCTTTATCGACCAGTAAGCGGCCGACTTTAGGCTTTTTTGTCCTTTGTCTTCAACTCTTTACTTCGACCACGCGGCCGGCTCGGGCAATCCCGGACAAGGTGCGGCCGTTGTCGGTGACCACACGCACACTTTGTCCTGCACTGGCTCCGCCCAGCGCGCGCGCCGATGTGGAAACCGCGAACCCGTGCCCGGAATAGACGAGCTTGACCGTATCGCCCTGCGCCACCACCTGGCGCACTCGGAACTGGTCGCGCAAAAGAGGCTGGCCCGCTGCGAGCGGCCGCGCAAGCTGCTTGTCCGCTAGTTGGGCTGGGTCGGCAATGGCGCCGGCCGCAAAGCGCGTCAGTTCGATCTCTTCGAGCCGCAGGTCGGCCTCCGAGATTTCGTCGCCGGTGTTCAGCGCGCGTGCGGCGACCGGCGCCGGGCCGAAGACCTTGATGTTGACCGGGAGGAAAACCTGCCAGGCGGCCCCCTGCGTGCAGCGCACGCCGAGCGTGGTGCGGCCCCACAGGCGCGCGCCGGTCGGGATGAACGGCTGCATGTTGGCGCATGCGGCCAAGTGCAGATTCGATCCGGGGGTGCCTATGCTCACCTCGACGCGGCCGGCGAAGCCGGAAGTCTCCTGCTCGAGGAACAGGCGCAAGTTCTCGGGCGCGCCGGATTGCGCCGCGGCGTTGCCGGCACAGCCGATGGCGGCTGCAACCAGGAACGAAATAGGGGCGTACTGAGGTTTCATCGGAGGCGGCTCGGTGGAGTTTCTGATGCGCCTACTGTATGCCGTTGCCTGGCGCGTAGAGTGCCGAATAGGGGGGCGAATCGGCCGTTATTCGACGGCCTCCGGTGTCGCGCGGGGCTCCAGAGTGAAGAAGAACGTGGCCCCCGCGCCCTGGCCCGTCTCGGCCCATACGCGCCCGCCGTGGCGCTGTGCAATTCTCTGCACCGTGGCAAGGCCGATCCCGGTGCCTTCGAACTCCTTTTCGCTGTGGAGGCGCTGGAACACCCCGAAAAGTCTGCTCGCGTAGGCGGCGTCGAATCCGGCGCCATTGTCGCGCACGAAGAACACCGGTTCGCCGTTCCGCGAGAGCGAACCGAATTCCACCCGCGCATTCCGGGTGTGCCGGGAATACTTGAACGCATTGCACAACAGGTTTTGCAGCAGGCTGCCGGTCAATGCTCCGTCGCCTCGGGCCTGGAGCCCATGCGCGAGCACGAACTCCACCTGGCGGCCTGGTTCGGCCGCGATGACGTCGGCCCAGATGGCCTTCGCCATCGCGGAAAGATCGAGGCTCGTCTCGCGGATCGGCGCGCGGCCGGTCCGAGCAAGCGCCAGCAAGCCGGCGATCATGGTTCCCATGCGCCGGCCCGCAGCCTCGATGCGTTCGATCAGTTTTCGCGCACCCGGATCGAGGCCGCCCGCGTGAATGTCGAGAAGCTCGCGCGAGAATCCCTCGATCGCCCGCACCGGCGCGCCGAGGTCGTGCGATATCGAACAGGCGAACGCCTCCATCTCCCGGTTCGCCGCCGACAGTTCCACCGTGCGTGCCTGTACGCGCGCCTCGAGATCGGCATTCAAGCCGCGAATCTCTTCGTCCGCTTCCTTCAGTGCGGTGATTTCCGCCGACATCACCAGGATCGCGTCGGGGTGCTCGTCGGAATAGTCGAAGGCAATCCTGGTACTGGTGAACACGCGCCGACGCCCGGAGGGGTCGCGCATCCAGAATTCGGGGAGCAGGACCTGATGCCCGGTTTCGCGGACCTCGCGATCCGCGCGTTCGACCACGATCGCATCTTCGGCGCGAACGCCCATCTGGACGATGGTCTTACCGACCAGCGCCTCCGGCGCCTTTCCGAAGACCGCCGCGGCGGCGGCGTTCGACAGAAGGCACTTGCCGTCACGGTCCTTGACAAAGATGTGAAAGGGCGCGAGGTCGAGCACCTTCCGAAGGCGTGCCTCGCTTGCACGCAGTCCGGCATCCGTCTTTTGAAGGGCTGCGTCGCGTTCGCCTATCGTCCGCTCCAGGCTGTGGTTTGCCAGGCGCAGTGCGTTCTCGACTGCCATGCGCTTCGTAACGTCCCGCGTGACGCCGTGATAGCCCGCGAATCGGCCGTCCGGCTTGAAGATCGGTTCGCCGCTGACCATCATCCAGTGGTTGTGTCCGGTAGGACCGGCAATGCAGACCACGAAGTCCCGGAACGAGGCTCTTTGCTCGAATTTAGCGCGCAATGGCGCCCATTGCCCACTGCCGACGCTTCCCGAGGGCAATTCCCACGGCTGCTTGCCGAGCACGCGGGCGGCGACCCCGGTGCGATCGCGAAACCGGGTCGAGTACGCCGAGAAGCGCAGGCCGGCGTCGAGCTCCCAGAACCAGTCGGTAGAAAGCGAGGTCAGGACGCGGTACCGGCGCTCGCTCTTTTCGAGGGCGGCGATTCGTTGCCGCAGGATCAGGGCGATACGGCGGGTGAAACTGGCCACGACCAAGATACGGCCGATTGCAAGAACGCCATAGAGCCAGAACAGCAGCCGGTCCGGAAACGTCGCGGCAAGCAAGCCGATCCGGGGTTCGCCGGCGAGTATCACGGACCCCGAGCACACTGCGACGAACACCCAAACCAGGACGAACGAGATCCGCTCGAGAAGCAGCGAACCGTATCCGCAAACGACAAGCATCTCCACGGCGAACAGCAAAGCCAACTCGGGCACGGGAATGGCAAACGCAATCTGTAGGCTCGCGTTCGCGAGGATCTGCCATGGAATCGCAAAAGAGTCGCGGGCGTGCTTGAACCAGCCGCGGCGCGAGGCCGCGTAAAACCCGCAATTGACGAGAACACCGCAGAACGCGTAAGCCGGCGCAACTATCGCGGGGACCTCCCCGAAGAACAGGACGATGAAAACTGCGTTGAATGCGTAGCCAACGCCCAGGAATTGCAGTGTGACCAGGTGAAACTGGACTCGGCGCACAGGTCTTTCCACGGAAGGCGAGGTGGTTCCCTGAGGGCGCGGGGGCGTGCCCGAAATCAATCGACCGAACAGTAAAGCGCTTGGTGGCATAGAGAGTCTCCCCGCATGGTGCCAGGGCCGTCGTCCGGATATCCGGACGACGCGGAACCGTGACTATCTTGCTATGGAAGCAGGATGGAGGACATCACTCGAACGTGTTAGCGACAACGGTCAACGGCCAGGCAAGGCCTGCGGAGCAATTCAGCCCAATGCCATGCCGCGCCTGGCCGCGGCCACCATCGCGGCGGCCCGGCTCGATACTCCAAGCACATGGAACACGGCTTTGGCGTGATGCTTGACCGTGTTCTCGGCGATCGCAAGTTCGTGCGCGATTTCACGATTGCTCAAGCCAAGCGCAATCTTCTGGAGAACCGCGAGTTGCCTGTCCGTCAGGCGGCCGCTCAGTCCGCCGTCAGCGCTCGAGGCGTTGGTGCGTGGCTCGGCATCGCGCATCGCCGGAACAAACCACGTCTTGCCCGAGGCGACAGCGGCCACGGCAGCAATCATTGCTTCGGTACCGCACGTCTTCGGGACGTAAGCGCTGGCCCCCGCGCGAGACGCCGCTCGCATGATCCTCACGTCTTCCAACGAGGAAAATATGATCACGGGAACATCCGGAAGCGCGCGACGAAATTCCAGCAAGGCTTCAATGTCCGAGTAACCCGGCAACCCGAGATCGAGGATGGCCAGGTCAAATTCGACGGATGGACGCCTCAAGGCGGGCCGGAGTTCGGATTGGCTTGTGACGGACACCGGTTGAAATGCGCGGGCAAGCACCGCCCGCAACACCTCTTGGATCACCGGATGATCGTCGACTACAAGTACGCGCACTTCGATTCGCTTCAGCGGGTGAAAGTCGATTGGGAGAGGGTATCGACAATTTGCCGCAAAACGAGGGTCCACCGCGAAACGATTGCAAAGAAGGGTCATCGCACCTAAACCAACTTCTTAACTTCGCCCGGCAGCCCGAGTTTCCGAAGACAGTTCCCTGAATTTCAAGGCGGGTTGTCTCGTTGGTGTTTCTTGGCGGCGGCCCCTCACGCCATGAATTGCGTGCCAATACCCGCGCTATTCGCGCGATGACATCGACGCGAGGCTTCTCATAATTCGCCGCATACCGTACCGGACGCCTCGAAAAAGCGCCATGACTCCCATCACCGCCGGCAAGCTCGACAAGGAACTGGGCGTCCAGAGCGCGGCCCTTGTGCTGCGCATGCAACGCGTGCAGCTGATCGCCTCCAACATCGCCAACGCGGACACACCGGGCTACAAGGCGGTGGATTTCGATTTCTCCAAAGCGCTGCGCGCGGCGACCGGCGACTCGTCCGCGCGCGCGGTGACGCCAGCGGCCGTCGAGCCCTCGCTGACCGCGCCCGGCCACCAAACCGGCTCGCGCAGCGCCTACGCCGGCTTGTCGACCGACTACCGCACCCTCTATCGCACGCCCGCCCAGCCGTCGGCCGACGCCAACAGCGTCGACATGGACCTCGAGCGCGCCCGCTTCGCCGAAAACTCGGTCAAGTACGAAGCCGCGCTCAAGTTTCTTAACGGCAAGATCAAGACGCTCTTGAGCGCAATCCAGGGATAACGCCGTGTCGCTTTTCAAGGCATTCGAAATCGCCGCAAGCGGCGTTACCGCGCAGAGCCAGAGGCTGAATGCGACGGCGAGCAATCTCGCCAACGCGGATTCGGCCGCCGGGCCCGGCGGCAAGGCCTACCAGGCGCGCCAGGTCGTGTTCCAGACCGCGCAGCTCGACCCGAAAGACGGGCGCGTGCAGGGGGTGAAGGTGCAGGGCGTGATCGAGGACGCTTCCGTGCCGCGCCGCGTGCACGATCCCCGCCACCCGCTCGCCGACGACACCGGGTACGTCACGTTGCCGAACGTGAACGTGGCCGAAGAGATGGTGAACATGCTTTCGGCTTCGCGTTCGTACCAGTCGAACCTCGAGGTGATGAACACCACCAAGAACCTGCTGCTCAAGACGCTGTCGCTCGGCAGCTGACCTTCCCACAACGAACAGACCGGATTCCCCATGACCGTTCAATCCGCAACCGATCCAGCCGCGATGCTCGCTTCGGCGAACGCCGCTTCTGCCGCGACGAAGTCCAACGCCCAGGACAGCGCGGACCGCTTTCTCAAGCTGCTGGTCACCCAGCTCAAGAACCAGGATCCGCTCAATCCGATGGACAACTCGGCCGTGACCTCCCAGATGGCGCAGATCAACATGGTGGAGGGGATCAACAAGCTCAACGCGACGCTTTCCACCATGTCGATGGCGTTCAACGCGAACGAATCGCTGCAGGCGTCGACCCTGGTGGGCCGCCAGGTGCTCGCCGAGGGCAACTCGCTCAACCTCGCGGGAGGGCAGGCGCAGGGCGGCTACTCGCTCGACGCGGCGGCCGACTCACTCAAGTTGACGGTCAAGAGCGCCTCCGGCGTCGCGGTCTATTCGAGCGACCTCGGGCGCCAGGACGCCGGGATCCACACGTTCAAATGGGATGGCGTGGCCTCGAACGGCGCGCAGGCCGCGCCGGGCCTGTACACGTTCGAGATCAGCGCGCGCGTCGGCGGTGCGTCGGCGGCCGCAAAGACCCTGATGCTCGGCCAGGTGGACGGCGTCACGCCGGCCGCGGATGGCGCGAAGCTCACGTTGCGCGGCTTTGGCGAAGTGGCCATCGCCAGCGTCAAGCACATACTCTAAGGAGCGCCACATGAGTTTCCAGCAAGGGCTTTCGGGGCTGAATGCGGCCACCAAGAACCTCGACATCATCGGCAACAACGTCGCCAACGCAAACACCGTGGGGTTCAAGGCGGCGACGGCCGAATTTGCCGACGTGTTCGCGAGCAGTGTCGGCGGCGACAAGACCCAGGTCGGTATCGGCACTTCGATCACGGCCGTGAAAACCAATTTCGCGCAAGGCAACGTCAACGTCAGCAACAACCCGCTGGATCTCGCGATCAACGGGCAAGGCTTCTTCCGCCTCGACACGAAAGGCGTGATCTCGTACACGCGCAACGGCCAGTACACGCTCGACAAGGACGGGTACATGGTCAATTCCAAAGGCGACAACCTGACCGGCTACGCGGCCGGGCCGAGCGGCGTGGTCGATACCGCGAGCTTCGCCAAGTTGCGCGTCTCGAAGGCGCAGGTCCCGGCGGCGGCGACCTCGAAGGGCGACGTGTCGGTGAACTTGAATGCACAGCGGCCGATATTATCCGCCGCCACCTTCGACCCGAGCGATCCGTCGACCTACAGCGACGCGACGTCGCTGTCGGTGTTCGATTCGCTAGGCAACGAACACACGCTGTCGCTCTATTTCTTGAAGAGCGCGGCGAGCACCTGGGACGTGTTCGCCGCCGGGGACGGCGCACAGATTGGCGCCGGCTCGGCGGGAACCCTGGTCTTCGCCGCGGACGGCGCTCTGGACACGGCCGCATCGACGTTTCCCGCCGTGGTGAACGTGCCGTCGAGTCCGGGCGCCGGGGGGCCGATCGCGGTCAACGTCGATTTTGCCGACACGACCCAGTTCGGCAATGCATTCAGCGTCAATCAGTTGACGCAGGACGGCTATACCTCAGGCGGTGTCGCGGGGTACTCGGTGAGCCCGGACGGAACGATGGTCGCGCGCTATACCAATGGCCAGACGCGCCAGCAGGGCCAGGTCGTGCTCGCAAACTTCAAGAACCCCGGCGGATTGACCCAACTCGGCAGCAACTTGTGGGTGGAAACCGCCGCCTCGGGTCAGCCGCTGCCCGGGCCGCCCGGAAGCTCCGACCTCGGCGTGCTGCAATCCGGCGCGCTGGAGAACTCGAACGTCGACCTCACCGCCGCGCTGGTCGAAATGATCACCGCCCAGCGCGTCTACCAGGCGAATGCCCAGACGATCAAGTCGCAGGACGAAGTGCTGCAAACCATGCTCAACATGAAATAACCGGGCTGCAAACAGCCAAAGGGACCGATGGACAAGCTGATCTACACCGCGATGACCGGGGCCAAGTACCTGATGGCCCGGCAGGACACCATCGCGCAGAACCTGGCGCAGGCGAGCACCCAGGGCTATCGCGCCCAGATCGACGGGTTTCGCGCCGTGCCGGTCGACGGCGACGGGGCGGCAACGCGGATTTTCGCGATCGACTCCACGATCGGCACCGATTTCACGCCGGGCCCGGTGCAGGCCACCGGCCGGGACCTGGATATTGCGATCAGCGGCAAGGGCTGGATCGCGGTCCAGGGCAATGACGGCAACGAGGCGTACACGCGTTTCGGCGGACTGGAGGTCAGCGCCGAAGGCGTGCTGCAGACACGGACTGGCCTCGCGGTACTCTCCGATGGAGGCGGTCCGATCAATGTCCCGCCTGACTCGCGTCTCACGATTGCGGAAGACGGCACGGTCTCGGCGGTTTCCGTCGCCGGGCCGGCCACCGCGGTGAATGCTCTCGGTCGCATCAAGCTCGTGAATCCAGAGGAGGCCGACCTCTCGCGCGGCGGGGACGGGCTGTTCCGTTCGAAAAGCGGCGAAGCACCGGTCGATCCGGCGGTGCGCCTCAACGCGAAGTCGCTCGAAGGCAGCAACGTGAACACGGTCGAGGCGATGGTCAGCATGATCGCAGTGGCCCGCCAGTTCGAGATGCAGATGAAGATGCTTTCCAACGCCGAGGAAAACGCCCGCCAGGCAACCCGGCTCCTTTCCAGCAACGGTTGATTTCCCGACCGCAGTCACCGACCGCAGACACCGACCGCAGTCATCGACCGCAGTCATCGACCGCAGTCATCGATAACAGTCACCCACCCCACACCCACCGGCAGACGCCATGATCAGATCGCTCTGGATTTCCAAGACCGGGCTCGATGCCCAGCAGACCAACCTCGACGTGATCGCGAACAACCTCGCGAACGTCAGTTCGAACGGCTTCAAGCGCTCGCGCGCGGTCTTCGAAGATCTCCTTTACCAGACGGTCCGCCAGCCTGGCGCGCAAAGCTCGCAGCAGACGCAGCTTCCCACCGGCCTGCAGGTCGGCACCGGCGTGCGGCCGGTGGCCACCGAGCGCATCTTCACGCAGGGCAACCTGCAGCAAACCGGCAACAATCTGGACGTCGCGATCAACGGCCCGGGTTTTCTCCAGGTGCAGATGCCCGACGGCACGCTCGCCTACACGCGCGACGGGTCGCTTCATGTCGACGCCCAGGGCCAAGTCGTGACCTCGAACGGCAACCATCTGCAACCGGCCCTTACGATTCCGGCCAACGCGCAAAAGATCACGATCGGTTCGGACGGCGTGGTCAGCGTCCAGCAGCCCGGGTCGGCTGCCGCGAATAACGTCGGGACCATCCAGCTGGCCAATTTCATCAACCCGGCCGGCATGCAGGCGCTCGGCCAGAACCTGTACGCGGAAACCGCGGCCTCAGGCACTCCGCAGGTCAACGCGCCGGGCACCAACGGCATGGGGACGCTCAGTCAGGGCTATGTGGAAACCTCGAACGTCAACGTGGTGGAGGAACTGGTCTCGATGATCCAGACCCAGCGCGCCTACGAGATAAATTCCAAGGCGATCACCACTTCCGACCAGATGCTGCAGCGCCTGACCCAACTCTGATGGACGGTATGAAAACCATGATCAAAGCAATCCATATTGCGGCCGCCGCCGGACTCGCCGCAGGCTGTACGAGTGGCGTGAAAGTTCACGAGCCGACCACGGCGAAGCCGGTTGTGGTGGCGCACGCGCCACAGCAGAACGGCGCGATCTTCCAGGGTGGGGTGAGCTTCCGGCCGCTGTTCGAGGACCGCCGCGCGCGCTACGTAGGGGACACCTTGACAGTGACGATCAACGAAAAGACCGCCGCAAGCAAGGACGCCAACGCCTCGGCCAGCCGCGACGCGAGTCTCGCCCTCTCGGTTCCCAACGTGCAGGGCGTGCCGCTCAAGACCCTGCAGGGCACCAACCTCAACGCCACCGCCAGCAGCAAGCTGGCGAGCAAGGAAGCGACCGCGGCCAACAATCTCTTTACCGGCAGTCTTTCGGTGACTGTCGTCGACGTGCTGCCTAATGGCAACCTCGTGATTTCGGGCGAAAAGCAGGTCGGCATCAACAACGAAATCGAGAAGCTGCGCTTTTCGGGCGTGGTGAACCCGATGCATATCGTCAGCGGCAACCAGGTCGCCTCGACCAACGTGGCCGACGCACGGATCGTGGTCGCGTCGCACAGCCGCGTCGAAGCCGAGCAGGTCGTGGGCTTCCTCGGCCGGTTCTTCCTCTCGTTCCTGCCTTTCCGCTAGGACGCGCGATGAAATTCCGGGAATTCATCGAGCAAATCCTCGTCGCCGCGCTGATCGGGATCGCGCTCTACGCTCCGCTCGAGTCAGCGCGCGCCGAGCGCATCAAGGACCTTGCGAGCGTCCAGGGCGTGCGGCCCAACCAGCTGGCCGGGTATGGCCTGGTGGTCGGCCTCGATGGAACCGGAGACCAGACGACCCAGACGCCGTTCACCGTGCAGAGCATCACCACCATGCTGGGCCAGATGGGCGTCAACCTGCCGCCCGGCACCAACCTTCAGCTGAAAAACGTCGCCTCGGTGATAGTGACCGCCACGTTGCCGGCGTTCGCCAACCCCGGCCAGTTGCTCGACGTGACCGTCTCGTCGATGGGCAACGCGAAAAGCCTGCGCGGCGGCACGCTCATGTTCACGCCGCTCAAAGGCGCGGATGGGCAGATCTATGCCATGGCGCAGGGCAATATCTTGGTCGGCGGCGCGGGCGCCGCGGCGGCCGGCAGCAAAGTGCAGATCAACCACCTGAATGTCGGGCGCGTGCCGGGTGGTGCGACGGTCGAGCGTGCGGTGGCCTCCTCGTTCGCGGCTGGGGGACCGGTGCGCCTGGAATTGAGTACCGGCGATTTCGGGACCGCGCAGCGCGTGGCCGAGGCGATCAACCGGCATTTCGGCAGCGGCGCGGCACAGGCGGTCGACGGCCGGATCGTGGAAGTGCGCGCGCCGCACGCCGCGGACGAGCGCGTCAGCTTCATGGCGCAGATCGAAAACCTGCCGGTGGACGTTCCGCTCGCGGCGGCGCGCGTGATCGTCAACGCGCGAACCGGGTCCGTGGTGATGAACCAGTCGGTGACGCTCGACCCGGTTGCCGTGGCCCATGGCAATCTCTCGGTCACCATCAGCACCGTGCCGGTGATCAGCCAGCCGAATGCTTTCTCGAGCGGCGGGCAGACCGTGGTCGGCGAGCGGGCGGACATCCAGCTCAAGTCCGACGCCGGGCAGGTGCTTCTGCTCGAGCGGGGCGCCAACCTCGCCGAAGTCGTCAAAGCGCTGAACGCCATCGGCGCCACGCCGCAGGACCTGCTCGCGATCCTGCAAGCGATGAAGGCTTCGGGCGCGTTGCGCGCCGAACTGGAGATCATCTGATGGATCCCGCTGCCGCCTCGCTCGCCGCCGACACCCGATCGCTCGACGCGCTGCGCGCGCAGGCCAAGTCCGATCCGGACAAGGCGCTCAAAGCCGCCGCGACGCAGTTCGAGGCGCTGTTCATGCAGATGCTGCTCAAAAGCATGCGCGATGCGACGCCACAATACGACCCGGCGAACTCGGACGCGGGGCGCATGTACACCGGCCTGCTCGACCAGCAGCTCTCGCAGTCGCTGACCTCGCAAGCGACGCCCGGCAAGGGGCTGGGCCTCGCGGACCTCATGATGAAGCAGCTGCAGCGCTCGCAGCAGCCCCGGGATCCCGCCCGGGTGCCGGGCGCCGCGCTCGAGAAAGTCGAACGCGCGACCTCGAGCGCGAAGAGCGATGCGACGGCTCCGCAGAAATTCGTCGATTCGATGCTGCCGTATGCGGTCGAGGCGGGCACCGCGTCGGGCGTACCGGCGCGGTTCATCCTCGGCCAGGCCGCGCTCGAATCGGGCTGGGGCAAGAGCGAGATCCGCGGAGCCGGCGGCGAGCAGAGCTTCAACCTGTTCGGCATCAAGGCCGGTCCGAACTGGAACGGCAAGACAATGAGCGTGACGACCACCGAGTATGTGAACGGGCAGCCGCGCAAGCAGGTGGAGAAATTCCGCGCCTATGCCTCCTACACCGAGGGGTTCACGGACTATGCGCGTCTGATTGCGAACAATCCGCGTTACGCGGCGGCGGTGCGGCCCGGCAACGACGCGGCCGGGTTTGCACGCGGTCTGGCCCGCGGCGGGTACGCGACCGACCCGGACTACGCAGCCAAGCTCACGCGGGTCATCAATTCGAACCTGCTTGCCCAGCGCGGGCAGGCATAAAGGCGGCGCCGGCGCACGCCGATAAGGACACGCATGGCAACCAATCTTTTCGGACTGGGCGTAAGCGCGATGGCCACCGCGCAGGCCGGCCTGCTCACCGCGGGCCACAATATTGCCAACGCGAACACCCCTAACTACAGCCGGCAGAGGATCGAGCAAGCGCCGAACACGCCGCTCTTTTCGGGGGGCGGATTCGTCGGCCAGGGCGTCCACCTCGAGACGGTGCAGCGCGCTTACGATGCGCTTCTCGGGGCGGAATTCCGAACCGCGCAATCCCAGGCGAGCCATTCGCAGGCCTATTCCGACCAGCTCGCGCGGATCGATTCGCTGCTCTCCGACCCGGCTTCGGGCGTGTCCCCGGCGATCGACGATTTCTTCTCCGGCGTGCACGACATGGCGTCAAGCCCGGGGGACGCCTCGGCCCGGCAGAATCTCTTGTCCTCGGCGCAGGCGATGGCCTCGCGTTTCAACGAGATGGCCAACCAGCTCACGACTCTGCGCCGCAGCACCAACGAGCGGATCGCCGCAAGCGTGGGCGAAGTCAATTCGATAGGCACGCAACTGGCGCAGTTGAACCGGCAGATCGATGTGGCCGGGCGCGGCGGATCGCAACCGCCGAACGACCTGCTCGACAAGCGCGACGCGCTCGCCCTCGGCCTCGCCCGGCAGGTGAACGCAACGATTGTGGTCGCCGACAGCGGCGCCTACGACGTGTTCCTTGGCAGCGGACAGGCACTGGTCCTGGGGGACAAGTCCTTCACGATCAGCGCGAGGCCGGATCCGCTCGGCCCGGAAAACCTGCGGGTGGGCCTGCAGACTGGCGCGTCGCTGGTGGCGTATCGGTCGAAAGACCTGGCCGGCGGAACGCTCGGCGGGCTGCTCGCGTTTCGCGACGAGACGCTGGGCGGGGTGCAGGATTCGATCGGGCGGGTCGCGTTGGCGCTGGGCGCCGCGTTCAACGCACAGCAAAAGCTCGGGCTCGATCGCAACGGCGCCCCGGGCGCCGACTTTTTCGCGCTGAGCGCTCCGCAGGTCTCATCCCAAAGCGCGGCCACCCTGACGGCCACGATCTCGGACTATTCCGCGCTCGCGGCGAGCGACTACAGGCTCAAGTTCGACGGCACCGGCTACACGCTTACGCGACTCGCCGACGGAACCCAGACAAGCATCGTCTCATTTCCGCAGACAGTCGATGGTGTCACCTACGACCTCAACCCGCCGGTGCCCGCGCCCGCGGCGAACGATAGTTTCCTGATCCGGCCGGTGCGCGATGGCGCGGCGAGGATCGGCGTGCTCACGGCCGATACCGGCCTGCTGGCCGCGGCGGCGCCGATCCGCACAGCCACCCGCTTTGCCAATACAGGCGATGCGAGGATCAGCGCCGGCAGCGTCGATTCGGCCTACCCGGCAACCCCGCTCGGCGGGGCGTTATCCCTCACGTATTCGGCCGCAACCAATGTTCTGACGGGATTCCCGCCCGCGTCGCCGGTGAGCGTCACGCTGAACGGGGCGTCGACAACCTACGCCGCCGGCGCGCCGGTGCCCTATGCGTCGGGCGCCACGATCGCCTGGAACGGAATTCAGCTGCAGGTTTCGGGCCTGCCCGCCGATGGAGACGCGTTCTCGGTCGTGCCGAACACCAACGCAAGCGGCGACAACCGAAACGCACTCGCCCTTGCCGCGCTCCAGACCGGGGCAGCGCTGGGCGGCGCCACGTTCCAGCAGGCCTACGGGCAACTCACGAGCCAGGTCGGCAACAAGGCGCGCGAGATGCAGGTGGCCACCGGCGCTCAGACGGGCCTGTTGACCCAGGTGCAGGCCGCGCGCGAGTCGGTGTCCGGCGTGAATCTCGACGAGGAGGCGGCGGACCTCCTGCGCTATCAGCAGGCCTACCAGGCCGCGGGCAAGATGATGGGCATCGCGGGCACCCTTTTCGACACCATCCTCGGCCTGGGCCGATAGGAGATCTTCCATGCGGGTCAGCACTTCCTGGATGTATTCGAGCGGCGCGCAGGCGATCACCCGCAAGCACTCGGAGCTGCTGCAAACGCAGCAGCAGCTCTCCTCGGGCAAGCGCGTCATGGTTCCCTCGGACGATCCGATCGCCGCGGCCAACGCGCTGACCACGCAACAGTCGCTTGCGCTGGCCCAGCAGTATGGGCAGAACCAGGACGTTGCGAAGGGAACGCTCGGCCTGGCCGAGTCGACGCTTGCGCAAGTGGGGGAAGCATTGCAGGACATCCGGGTGCTCGCGATCTCCGCGGGCAACGGTTCGCTCAGCGCGGGCGACCGAGGATCGCTCGCGATCGAGCTGCGCGGCAAGATCGATGCGCTCCTTGGTCTCGCCAACACGCGCGATGGCGCCAGGGGATATCTTTTTTCGGGATACCAGGAAGGCATCCAGCCGTTTGCCAGGACGACCGCCGGAACGGTTTACCAGGGTGACCAGGGCAGCCGCGCAGTGCAGGTCGCGGCCCAGCGGACGATGGAAGTCAGCGCGAGCGGCGCCAGCATCTTCGAAGGCGCGCATGCCGGCAACGGCCGCTTCACCGTAGCGGCGGCGGCTTTGAACACGGGCAGCGGGATGGCCGATGCCGGCGCAGTGACCGATCAGGCCGCGCTCACCGGGCGTGCCTACCAAGTGGTTTTCCGCGTGCTGGGCGGCGTGACCACCTACGACGTGGTGGATACGGCGGCGGGGACGAATGTCACCACCGGGGCGGCCTACAAGGCGGGCGGGGCCATCGGCTTTGCCGGAATGCAGTTCGCCGTGTCCGGCGCACCGGCCAACGGCGATGTATTTTCGGTCGCGCCGAGCACGCGCCAGAGCGTGTTCAAGACGCTCGACGACCTGGCCACGGCGCTCGAATCGAGTGCGTCCCGCGCGCTGAAAGACGGCGCCTTCCAGACGGCCCTGACCGCCGGGATCGCCAGCCTCGACCAGGCAAGCGACCAGGTGCTATCGGTGCGCACCGGCCTGGGCGCCCGGCTGCGCGAGCTCGACTCGCTAGGCTCGCAGGCGGCCGACCAGAAGCTGCACTACCAGGAGGAACTCTCGCGGCTGACCGATCTGGACTACGCCGCGGCGATCAGCAGCCTCACCCAGCAGCAGACGTCGCTGCAGGCGGCGCAGCAATCCTACCTGCGCATCACTGGATTGTCCTTGTTCAATTATCTGTGACGCCGGATTCGGTCGAGTCGCGATAGCGTTCGCGGATATCGCACACGCGCCGCTCCTCGGTCACGAAGGCCTCGACACACTCCGGATCGAAATGCACCCCGCTGCGCGTGATCACATATTCGAAAGCCATCCCGGCCGCGATCGCCCCGCGGTGGGGGCGGTCCGATGTGAGCGCGTCGAACACATCGGCCACGGCGGCGATGCGCGCGAAGAGCGGGATGTCGTTGCCGCGCAGGCCGTCGGGATAGCCCGTGCCGTCCACGTTTTCGTGGTGGCGCAGCGCGATCTCCGCCGCCGCGCGCACCAGAGGCGAGGTTCCATGGCGCAGGATCGCGTGTCCGTGCAAGACGTGCCGCCGAGCGATCGCCGCCTCGAAAGGCTCGAGCGGTCCGCGTTTCCTGAGGATCGCGTCGGGGATCCCGAGCTTGCCGATGTCGTGCAGCGCGGCGGCCGCAAGCACCGTTTCCTGATCTTCGTAGGCGAGGCCCAGTCCGCGCGCGATCAGCCGCGCGTACTGCGCCATGCGCAGCATGTGGCTTGCGCTGGCCGGATCCCGGACCTCGGCCGCCTGGCGCAGGTGCGCGAGCAACTGCAGTTCGCGGGCGTGCAGCTCGGCCCGCATATCGATGTGCTTTTCCCGGTAGTCGACGTCGATCCCGGGGTGAGCGTCGGCACCGCACGGCACAATTGCAAGATTCATGGTCCAGCCTCCGGAGTGTTCGCTCCCTTATCGGCGCATCGTTCGTGAACCTGACACCTACTGCCCGACGCAATCGCGGCCGATATAGGCATTCAATCGATCGATCGCAACGCGCCGGGTCTTTCCCGGAAGCGCCAGAAAAACGGTGACCACCATGACGACAGCCGCTCTTTCCGACCCCCCGGAGATCGCCAAGGAGGCGATTCGCCAGCTCGCGCTGCGCAGAATGCCGCCCACGCCGGACAACTATGCGCGGCTCTATGGCGAGGTCGCCGGGGTGGAGGAGCGTGCGCCTGCCGCGATGCCGAAGGCACCGGGTGCGGCCGAGTGGTCCGAAACGCTGCGCGAGTTCCTGCGTGGGTGGGAGCTGCGCACGCCCGGGCTCACTCAGGCGCGCAAGCGCGAGATGATCGACCGGCTGCTCGCGCGCCGAAGTCCGGACGCGGCCGAATTGCATAAGCGCCTGGGGCGCCTGGTGCGGTCCTGGGGCGAAGCGCTGGCGTCCGGCCCGGCCGGCCCCACAGGCGCAATCGAGCCGCCCGCGTCGGTGCCGAGTGAGGGCAGTCAGCCGACCGAGGCCGGTCA
>CAZZDV010000052.1:13483-18469 GCA_964652785.1 uncultured Bordetella sp. | reverse complement strand
AGGCGTTCCCGAGAACAATTAGACGCTGCTTCAATGGGTTGCGCAATGACAGATTCTTACACTTGCGGCTTGGGGGCCTTTCGTGTTGCGCGCCAACGACGGATCGGACATGGGGGTAAAACGAGCTTAGAACGTTCAGGCGGCTGCGACTTTCGTTCTGTGCCTTAAATAGACGCCTTGCGCGCTCAGGGCGCGCTGAAGTTCGGCAATGTCGACCGAACGCGGCGCGATGCCGCGGTTGGCGGCGATTGCAGCGGCTGCGCCGGCCGCCTGGCCGGTGATCCAGCATTGCGGGATCTCGCGCAGGAAAGAATGCGACGTTGCATCGCACCCAATGTGGCGGCCGCAGGCAATCAAACCGTCCAGCGTTTCCGGCACGAGGCTGCCGTACGGGATCGAAATGTTCGGAAACTTCGGCGAGAGGCACGGCGACACGCCGATCTCGTCATGATGCGTGAGCCCCGAAGGCCATTGCGCACGCGTCACTTTCGAGACCCCGATCATCCGCCGCGCGTGCCGCACGCCGAGTTGCGGGGCGCCGTATAAAAGGTAGGCGTCCTCGAACCCCGGCGCATTCGCGCGATAGAACTCGAGGTGCTGCGCCATGAGATTCCGCGAGCGCACTTCGACCGTAGTGAGGTCATCAACGTCGAGCGCCGAAAATCCCGATTGGCGCGGACCCATGTAGAGCGCAATGTCGTTGCGCCAGGACACGAACGGCTTCTCGAAGAAATGCAGGCGCTCCCGGCCCAGGCTCATGAACTGCGCGAACTGCGCGGGCTGGCCGGACCTGAATTCGAGCCAGCGGTTCATGTCGACGCCGCCGAACAGCCACGCGGTGTTCATGCAGTGGTGGATGTCGGACTCTTCGATGTCGGTTTCGCTGCGCGCGCCCGCCATGGCATGCAGGTCCCCGTCACCCGTGGCGTCGATCACGACCCTGGCGCGAACAGCCTGCCGGCCGGACTTGCTCTCGAAGATCGCGCCGCGCACCGCGCCGTCCTCCACCAATGGCGCAGCGATCCACGCGTGGTAAACGATATGGACCCTGCGCTCGAGCAGCATGTCCTGCGAGAGAAGCTTGAGGCGCTCCGGGTCGAGGGTCGGGGACCAGGTCACGACCCCGTGAAACGCGCTGGTGCGCGGAGCCCAGTAAGCCGCCAGTGCAGCATCGCGGGAACCCCAATCGCGCTGGTCCGGCCCCGCGACGGCGTCTTTCGGCAGGCGGTCGAAGACCTCCTCTGCGAACCCGCGAATGACGAGCTCGCCTTCCCAGTCGGTCATGCGGTCGATCCAGATCACCAGCCCGCCGGTCGAAAGCCCGCCCAGGTGGTTGTAGCGCTCGAGCAGCACCACGTCGGCGCCCATGCGCGAGGCTGCGGCTGCAGCAGCGGTACCTGCTGGACCGCCGCCCGCCACCAGCACGTCGCAATCGCGATAGATGGGCGTATCGCGGGCCGCTTCACGAATCCGGCCGAGGTCCGGGCGCGCGGGCTTGCCGCCTTCCCTGCCGCGGAACATGTCCGAAACGAAGAACTGCTCGTCGGGATTCTTGGAGGTCACACCGAATGGATTGCGAGTGTAGTGAGCCGGGAATTGTAGACCACCGCTTGCGCCGGCGGTCCCAAACACGGAACATCCGCGTTTTTCAGCGAGGCAGCTTCGATGATCAACACGAGTTACGCGCGCCGCGGCATCGCCGTCGCCTCGCATTCCCTCGCCGCCCAGTCGGCAGCGGGCGTCCTGCGCGAGGGCGGCAACGCAATCGAAGCCATGGTTTCAGCCGCCGCGACGATCTCTGTCGTCTATCCGCACATGACCGGCATCGGAGGCGATGCCTTCTGGCTGATCTCGGCGCCCGGCGAGGAGCCGCTCGCGATCGATGCCTGCGGGCCGGCCGCTGCGGCCGCGTCCATCCAGGCCTATCGCTCGAAGGGTCTGCAGGCGATCCCGCCACGCGGCGCGCTCGCGGCAAATACTGTGGCCGGCACGATTTCCGGCTGGGACTGTGCGCTCTCGATTTCGAAATCCAGGTACGGTGGCCGGCTGCCGCTCCCGCGCCTGCTCGCCGATGCGATTTACTACGCGATGAACGGGGTGCCTGTTACGGCAAGCCAGGAGCAAAACACCAGCACCAGGCGGGCTGAACTCGAACCGGTTCCCGGATTCGCCGACCGTTTCATGCCCGGTGGCTCGGTGCCGGTGCGCGGGTCGCTATTCGCGCAAAAGAAGCTCGGCGCCACCCTCCAGCGCCTCGCCGAGGCAGGGCTGGCGGATTTTTATCGCGGGGACCTCGCGCGCTCGTTCGCCGCGGACCTGGCTGCGATCGGCAGCCCGCTCGTGCTTGCGGATCTCGAAGCCTATGCTGCAAAGGAGGTGACGCCCCTGCGGCTGGCGCATTCGACGGGGACGCTCTTCAACATGACGCCCCCGACGCAAGGCGTGATCTCGCTCGCGATCCTCGGCATCCTCGACCGGCTGGGGCTGGCGAAGCTCGAAGCCGACAGCGCCGACCATGTCCACGCGGTGGTGGAAGCAACCAAGCAGGCATTCCTCGGCATCCGGGACCGCCATGTCACCGATCCGGCTTATATGAAGGTCGAGCCGCAATCGCTGCTTGCGAATGCCGCCCTGGACAAGCTCGCGCAAGGCATTTCGATGAAAACGGCCGCGCCCTGGGGCGGCAAGTCCAAGCCCGGCGGCACCATCTGGATGGGCGTGATCGACGGCCAGGGCCGGGCGGTGAGCTTCATCCAAAGCATCTATCACGAGTTCGGGTCCGGCGTGGTCCTGCCCGGCACCCACGTCAACTGGCAGAACCGCGGCTGCAGCTTCTCGCTCGACGAGAATGCGATCAATAGCCTGCGCCCGGGAAAGAAACCGTTCCATACCCTCAACCCTGCGCTCGCGCGGCTGCGCGACGGGCGAACGATGGTCTACGGGACCATGGGCGGGGACGGCCAGCCGCAGACCCAGGCTGCGGTTTTTTCGCGCTACGCGGTTTTCAACCAGGCATTGCAGCGCTCGGTCAGCGCACCGCGCTGGCTCCTCGGCCGCACCTGGGGTTCGGTGTCGGAGACGCTGAAGCTCGAGGCGCGGCACGGCGCGAAGTTGATCGACGACCTGAAAGCGCGCGGCCATGACGTTGAAGTACTGGGAGATTTCGAGGAAACCATGGGCCATGCCGGCGCGCTCGTGCGGCATCCCAACGGATCGCTCGAAGGCGCATTCGATCCGCGCGGCGACGGATCGGTCGCCGGGTTCTGAGAGGTGGAAAGCGGGCCGCACATGAGTTACAGTTTTGGCCGAAAGACGGGGGATCACGCATGTACGCAATCGTCTACAAAACCGATGGATTTCCGATTTGCCGGCAGGTGGACGGCGTGTCGCCGGACCCAGTAGTCACATGGACCTCCGAAACGGATGCCAAGACCTTCATCACGTCCAAGGGCGGCGAGGCTGACTTCCAGGCGGTGGCAATCACCGACGATGCGATGGATGCGATCGCCAAGGCCATGGGCTGCCCGGTCGAGTCCCTGACTTTCGACCCTTATCCGGGCTGAATGCCCGCGGGACGCCGTTAGGGCGCCTCGAACTCCAGGTTGTCGATGAGGCGCGTGCCGCCGAGCCTAGCGGCCCCGAGCACCACAAGACTTGGATCCGTTGCGGCGGCTGGCGCAAGGTCCGGACGGCGGCGCAGCGACACGTAGTCGGGCTTCCATCCTGCGTTTTCCAGGCGCTTCATCGCTTCTGTTTCGAGCGCGGCGAACTGCGTCCTCCCACCGATCACCGCATCCCGGATCGCGCGCAGTTCGCGACTAAGTCCCGGCGCCTCGGTCCTTTCGGCCGGCGAAAGGTAGCCATTGCGCGAGCTCATGGCCAGGCCGTCCGCCTCGCGGACCGTTTCGCCCTCGACGATCTCGATCGGCAGGTTGAGCTGGGCAGTCATCGCGCGCAGGATCATGAGCTGCTGGTAGTCTTTTTTCCCGAAGACCGCCACGTCGGGCTGCACGCAATTGAACAGCTTGAGCACCACTGTCGACACGCCGTGGAAGAATCGAGGGCGGAATGCGCCTTCGAGCTCGTTCGCGATCGCAGGCGGCTCGACAATGAACGTCTGCGGCTGTGGATACAGCACCCGCTCGTCCGGCGCGAACAGCAGGTCCACCCCCTGCGCGCGCAACTTGTCGCAATCCGCATCGAAGGTGCGCGGATAGCTGTCGAAATCCTCGGTCGGGGCGAACTGGAGGCGATTCACAAAAATGGTGGCCGCCACGTGACTCGCACGGCCGCGGGCGATTTCCAGGAGCGCGAGGTGCCCGGCATGCAGGTTGCCCATGGTCGGGACCAGCGCGAGCGAGCCGAGCGCCCGGCGTGCGGCGCGCAGGTCCTCGATGGCCCGGACGATGCGCATCAGTAGGAGTGCGCAGCGGCCGGGAACGAGCCGTCCTTGACCGCCGCGACGTAGGCCGTCACCGCGTCGGCGATGCTCGAGGCGCCCTGCATGAAGTTGCGCACGAACTTCGGCGAGCGATCCGAAATCCCGAGCATGTCCTGAGTCACCAGCACCTGGCCGGAGCAGGACGGACCGGCGCCGATGCCGATGGTGGGCACGGCGATCGAGGCGGTGAGCTCCTCGGCGAGCTTCGCGGGAATCGCCTCGAGCACGATCATGCTGGCGCCGGCCTCGGCAAGCGCCCTGACGTCGGCCATGATGCGCTTTGCGCCGGCTTCGTCGCGGCCCTGGACCCTGAAGCCGCCCAGGGCATGGACCGACTGCGGCACGAGCCCGACGTGGCCGCACACGGGCACGCCCCGCTCGACCATGAAGCGCACGCTTTCGGCCATGGTCGTTCCGCCCTCGATCTTGATCATCTGCGCCCCGGCGGCGATCAATCGCACCGCGCTGCGCATCGCCTGCCGCGGGCTCTCCTGGTAAGTGCCGAAAGGCAGGTCGCCGAGGATGAAGGCGCGCTTGGCGCCGCG
>CAZZDV010000052.1:7368-13383 GCA_964652785.1 uncultured Bordetella sp. | reverse complement strand
TCAGCCGCCGCTGTTGAAAAACTCGCGCCGGCTGCGCATGGTAGTGATCTTGTGCATCAACAGGTCGAGGTCCGCGGCGCGGTCGACGAAATTCATGTTCTCCGAATTCACGATCAGCACCGGCGCGGCGGTGTAGTGATAGAAGAAGCGAGTGTAGGTTTCCGCAAGCACCGCCAGGTACTCCTCGCTCACCTGGCGCTCGAATGCCACGCCGCGCCTGCGCACCCTTTCAATCAGCGTGTCCGGCTGCGCCTGCAGGTAGATCACCAGGTCCGGCTGCGGCGCCTGCGGCTTGAGCGTCTCGAAAATGCGGTCGTACAGTGCGAGCTCGTCGCCCGAGAGCGTGATGCGCGCGAAGAGGGGGTCTTTGTCGAGCAGGAAATCGGCCACGATGGCCTGCCTGAACAGGTCGAGCTGGGCGAGCGGCTCGAGCTGCTTGGCCCGCTGGAAAAGGAAGAACAACTGCGTCGGCAGCGCAAAACGCGCCATGTCCTCGTAAAAGCGCTCGAGGAAAGGGTTCTCCATGGGCTGTTCGAGCAGGAGCGTGGAGCCCAGCCGGTCCGCGAGCTTGCGCGCGAGGCTCGTCTTGCCGACGCCGATGGGGCCTTCGACGACGATGTACTTGAGCTTATCCACGGATGAAGACGTTCGAAGCCGCCAGCATCGCAGCGGTGAGCGCAAGGGTGCCGAGCGCTGGGCCCTGCGCCATCAGGCGATCCTCTCGCAGGCCTGGCCGCGAATACCGTTTAAGACTTCCCTGGCGTTGCCATGACCGGGGATCGACAGCTCCGGCGCGATTTCGGCAAGCGGCTCGAGCACGAAAGCGCGCTCGTGCATGCGCGGGTGCGGGAGCGTCAGCTTCACCGTTGCGCGCGATTCGTCGCCATACAGCAGCAGGTCGAGGTCCAGGGTCCGCGGCGCATTGGCGAAGCTTCGCTCACGCCCATGCGCGAGCTCGAGGCCCCGCAATTGCCCAAGCAAGGCCTCGGGTGCGAGGTCCGTTTCGAGCCGCGCCACCGCGTTGACAAACTCCGGCTGGTCCACATAGCCGACCGGGGCGGAACGCCACAGGGACGACCGGGCCGACAAGGAGGATTGCGGGAGTTGCGCGAGCTCGTCGAACGCACGCAGCAGATGCGCGCGGGGATCGTCCAGGTTGGCGCCAAGGCCGATGAACGCGCTGACAGTCAAGACGGACCTTAGCTGGCGGGCTCGGGCGTTGCGTCGGCGCCGGAGGCCGAGGTTTCGCCCGGCTTCTTGCGCCGGCGGCGGCGGCGCGGCTTGGGGCCGCTCTCGGGCTGCAGCATCGCCCTGCGCGTTTCGTCGTTCGCGCTCTGGAACGAGCGCCACCAGATTTCGAGCTCCTCGGCCACTTCGCCGCTCGCGGCGCGCAGGGCGAGAAAATCGTACGCCATGCGAAAGCGCGGCGATTCGAGCAGGCGGTAAGGGCGCTGGCCCGAGCGCTGCTCGAACCGGGGCTGCATCGTCCACACCTCGCGCATCGTCGCAGTGAGTTTGCGCGTGAGGGCGAGCTTGTCGCATTGCGTCTCGAGCACCTCGTCCATGGCCGCTTCGAGGGCGAGGGCGGGGCGTTCGCCCTTTTTCTCCCGCGCCTTGGATGCGGCCAGCACTTCGTGCCACAACAGCGCCGCGAACAGGAAAGCCGGGGAGACGGGCCGGTCGGTCTTCACGCGCTCGTCGGTCTGGGCGAGCGCAAGCGTGACGAAGCGTTCTCCCAGAGGCTGGTCGAGGATCACATCGAGCAGCGGAAGAAGGCCTTCGGACAGGCCTTCGTCGCGCAGGCGCCGCACGCAGGCGCTTGCATGGCCCGACATGAGGAGCTTGAGCATCTCGTCGAACAGCCGCGGCGGCGGCACATTGCCGATCAGCGGAGCCAGCTTCTTGATCGGCGCCCGCGAGCCGGTCTCGATCGACAGGCCGAGTTTTGCCGCCAGGCGTACGGCCCGCAGCATGCGCACGGGGTCCTCGCGATAACGCGTGACCGGATCGCCGATGATGCGCATCGTGCGTTTCTTGAGGTCGGCCAGGCCGTCATGGAAGTCGATGACTTCCTCGGTTGCCGGGTCGTAGTAGAGAGCGTTTACCGAGAAATCGCGGCGCAGCGCATCCTCTTCCTGCGTGCCGAACACGTTGTCGCGCAGCACTCGGCCATGTTCGTCCTTGAGGGTGTCGGACGTGTCGGCCGCGGCGCGGAAGGTCGAGACCTCGACCGTCTCCTGGTTCAGGATCACGTGCACGATGCGAAAGCGCCGGCCGATGATGATCGCGCGCCGGAAAAGCGGCTTGACCTCCTCCGGCCGCGCGTTGGTCGCAACGTCATAGTCCTTGGGCGTTGCGCCAAGCAACAGGTCGCGCACCGCGCCGCCGACCACGTAAGCCGAAAAGCCCGCTTCGTGCAGCACGCTGCAGACCTTGAGGGCCGCGGGGCTGATGCGATTGCGCTCGATATCGTGCTTGGCGCGCGGAACGCGCTTAGGCCCGGCGGCCTTCAGGCCAAGCACCTTGCGGATGAACTTCTTGATCATGCCTCCCGGATTTTATCTTAGTGAGATCACCGGCCAGCCCCGCCGCGCGGCTTCGGCCGCCAGGGAGTCGTCCGGGTCTACGGCTACAGGGTTTTTGACGAGGCAAAGCAGGGGCAGGTCGTTGAGGGAATCGCTGTAGAAGGTCGACTGGGCGAAACTTTCGAGCGGTTGCCCGAGCGAGTCCAGCCAGAACCGGACCCGCACGATCTTGCCTTCCCGGAAACACGGCGTGCCGGACACGCGCCCGGTAAAAGCCCGTCCGGAGCGTTCGGGTTCCGTCGCGATCAGGTGCGGGATCCCGAACTCGCTCGCGATGGGCGCCGTGACGAAACTGTTGGTGGCGGTCACTACTGCGCACAGGTCGCCCGCCCCGAGGTGCTTGCGGACCAGTTCCACGGCGCGGGCGCCGATCATGGGCCGGATGCGCTTTTCCATGAACTCCGCGAGCCATTGCTCGAGCTCTTCGGGCGTGTGCCGGGCCAGCGCGCCCAGCGCGAACTGCAGGTAGGCGTGGATATCGAGGGTCCCGGCCTTGTACTGCTCGAAGAAGACGTTGTTCTGCGCCTCGTACTCATTGCGCTCGAGCACGCCGCGGTCGATGAGGTACTGGCCCCATTCGTAGTCGCTGTCCCCGGACAGCAGCGTGTTGTCGAGGTCGAAAAGGGCCAGGCGCGTCGAAGCCGCCATGGTCAGGCGAGCGCCGCGAGGGCTTCGCGCACCAGCGGCAGCGTCAGGGGGCGCTGGTGCGAGAGCGAGTATTCGTCCAGGTGCGCGAGGATCGCGACCAGCGTGGGCAGGTCCCGCCGCACATGGGTCAGGAGGTAAGCCACCACCTCATCGGCGATCGAAAGTCCGCGGCGCGCGGCTTCATCGCGAAGGTAGTCCGCTTTCTCGGGATCCGAGAGCGGGTGGACCTGGTAGACGAGGCCCCACGCCAGCCGGGTCCTCAGGTCTTCACGCAAGGCAAGCTGGGCCGGGGGCGCTGAACCGGCGGCCAGCAGTGTCCCGCGATGGCCGGCCGAGACGTCGCGCAGCTCGTTGATGCGGTTGAACAGGGCGATCTGGCCTTCAGGCGTCAACCGGTCCACGTCGTCGGCGACGGTGAGCTTCGCGGCATCGTTGGCCGCGCGCATCGCCGCGCCAAGCAGGTGGCTGCGACCCGAGCCGCGCTCGCCCCACAGGTAGACGACCGTCTCGGCCGCGGCACCGGAGGCTACGTCCTTCAGCTTGGCGAGGAGTTCCCCGTTGCGGCCGGTCACGAACCCTTCGAACGAAGGCTCGGGCGGCGGGGAGATTTCAAGGACCAGCTGCCGCATGCTTAGCCGGGGCCGCTTCCGGGCGGCGGGGAGGTGATCGTGCCACCGTAAAGTGGGCTCTCGCGATATGCGCGTGTGATGCGGCGCAGGCAGACCAGCAGCACTGCGCTCGCGGGCAGCGCGAGCAGCACGCCGAAGAACCCGAAGACCTGGCCAAACGCGAGCAGCGCGAATAGAACCGCGACCGGATGCAATCCGATGCGCTGTCCAACCAGCAGCGGCGTCACCGCCATGCCCTCGAGCACCTGGCCGATTCCGAATGCCAGCCAGACGAAAAGCACGCCGGTGAAGTCGTCGAACTGCAGAAGGGCCGCGACCGTGCCAAGCACGAACCCCAGGAACGCGCCGACGTAGGGGATGAACACCAGCCCGCCCGTTATGACGCCCACCGGCAGCGCAAACTGCAGCCCGGCGACCCAGAGCGCGAGCGAATAGAAGCAGACCATGACGATGATCACGAGCATCTGGCCGCGCAGGAACTCGGCAAGCACGGCGTCCACCTCGCGTGCGATCCCAACGGCCTGCGCATGGCGTTGGCGCGGAATCATGTGGTCGACCCTTGCGACCAGCTCGTTCCAGTCGCGCAGCAGGTAAAAGAGCACGACCGGCACGAGCAGGAACTTGATCATCAACCCGAGCAAAACGAGGCCGCCGATCTGCAGCGACCCCAGCACTCTTGGCACCAGGCCCTCGTTGCCCTGTAGGATCTGCGCCGTGAGCTGCTTGACGGTCTCCAGGTCGAACTTAATGGCGATGCCGAATTGGAGAAGAATCCAGGGCGCGGCCTTTGCGTTCAGCCACGCAAGAAAGTCCGGGAGGCGCTCCGACATCATGACCGCCTCCTTGTAAAACAACGGCAGTACGAGGAGCAGGATCGCGATCACCACGAACAGCGCGAGGAGCATGACGAGGATGACCGCGAACGTGCGGCCGGTGTAGCGATCGAGCCGGTTCACCAGCGGGTTGAGCATGTACGCGAAGATCGCGCCGGCAAGGAAAGGCGCAAGGATCGGCGAGAGCAGCCAGACGAGCCAGGCCGCGATCAGCGCGATTGCAAGCCACGTCCACACGCGCGGATTCGCGAAACCGGTTCCGGTCATTTGACGTAAAATACGAGAGGAAAAGCGCAGGAATTCTTGTCTTCCCACTTTAACACGCCCCACGGCGCTCCCTCCCGGTTTCCACCATGAGCAAAGGCCTTTCGTATCGTGATGCCGGCGTAGACATCGACGAGGGCGACGCGCTGGTCGAGGCCATCAAGCCTTTCGCAAAGCGCACCATGCGGCCCGAGGTGCTCGCCGGTATCGGCGGGTTCGGCGCGCTCATGGAGATCCCGAAGAAGTACCGCCATCCGGTGCTCGTATCGGGCACCGACGGCGTGGGCACCAAGCTCAAGCTCGCATTCGCGCTGAACAGGCACGACACGGTCGGCATCGATCTCGTCGCGATGAGCGTCAACGACGTGCTCGTCCAGGGCGCGGAGCCGCTCTTCTTCCTCGACTATTTCGCCTGCGGCAAGCTCGACAAGGCGGTGGCGACGGACGTGATCAAGGGCATCGCGCTGGGCTGCGAGACGGCCGGCTGCGCGCTCATCGGCGGCGAGACCGCGGAGATGCCCGGAATGTACCCCGAAGGCGAGTACGACCTCGCGGGCTTCTGCGTGGGCGTGGTCGAAAAGGACCGCATCATCACCGGCAAGACCATCGTGCCCGGCGACGTTGTGCTGGGCCTTGCCTCGAGCGGCCTGCATTCGAACGGCTTTTCGCTTGTGCGCAAGATCCTCGAGCGCGCGAAGCCCGACCTGGTTGCGGATTTCCATGGGCGGCCGCTGGCGGACGTCCTCATCGAACCCACGCGCATTTATGTGAAGCCCGCGCTTGCCCTCATGCAGGCCGTGCCGGTCAAGGGACTCGCGCATATCACGGGCGGCGGGATCACGGGCAACGTGCCGCGCATGCTTCCTCCAGGGACCCGCGCCGTGATCGACTCGAAATCATGGGCGCGTCCCGCGCTGTTCGAGTGGCTGAAGAAAGAAGGCGGCGTCGCGGAGGACGAAATGCACCGCGTGTTCAATTGCGGGATCGGCATGGCCATCGTGGTCGCCCCCGAACACGCGGCACAGGCCTCGAAGCTGCTATCGGATGCCGGCGAGA
>CAZZDV010000052.1:0-7268 GCA_964652785.1 uncultured Bordetella sp. | reverse complement strand
CGCGCCAGATAAATTCCCGCCAGCACGACCACCCCTCCGGCAATCTGCAGCGCCACCAGCGGCTCGCCCAGCAGCACCCACGCGAACACGCCCGCCATCACCGGCTGCAGCAACAGGCTGACCGACGAGAATGAAGCCGGCAGATGCGCGAGCGCGTAGGCGATCAGCCCCTGTCCGCAAGCGTGCGAAATCAGCGCGATGCCGATGAGTTTGAGCCACCCGGCGCCGGTCAGCGGCAGCATCTGCTCGCCGGTGGCAAGCGCAATCGGCAACAGCAGCACAGCGGTGATTGCCGTGGTGACCGCCATCAGGCGCAAGGTGCCCGCGCCACGGTCGCGCAGGTCTTTCACGGTCAGCAGATACCATGCGTAAAACATGGCAGTGATGACGCCGAACGCGTCGCCGAGAAGTGCCGTGGAAGAGAACGACATGCTGGTGCTCACCAGCATGACCACGCCGGTGAGCGCGGTGACGAGGCCGACAAGGAAAAGACGGCTGGGCTTCTGGCGGTACAGCAGCCAGGCCGCCAGCGTGACGAAGATGGCCGCCAGGTTGGCGAGCAAAGTCGAGTTCGCGACCGAAGTGAACTTGACCGAGAAATGCCAGAAGAACAGATCGCCGGCAAATGCCACGCCGGCCGCGGCCAGGAGCCAACCGGTTGGACGCGCCGAAGCGGCTTCTTCGCGTCTGCGTCCGAAGAGGAGGTAGAACGACCACAGCGCGGGCACCGCGAGCGCGACGCGCCAGAACGCGGTGGCGGTAGGGCCGGTTTCGGAGACGCGCACGAAAATGGGCGACATTGCGATGCACACTGCGCCCGCGAGCAAAGCAAGGAGCGCGAGCCTCCGGGAGGGCGCGCCCGAATCGCCGCGCGCTGCGCCGGCTGCGGCAGTCAACGCTGGCCGTGATTTTTGCAACGCATGAGCGGCATTATCGCAGCGCCGGCCAGTGGCGCGGATGGTAAAATTTTTGCGTCCCCATGAACACCCCGCGCGACGTCCCGCAGTTCGTCCACCTAAGGCTCCACAGCGAGTATTCCGTGACGGATGGGATCGTGCGCATCGACGACGCAGTCGGGCGCGCGGCGGGCGACGGCATGCCGGCGCTTGCGCTCACCGACCTTGGCAACCTGTTCGGCATGGTCAAGTTCTACAAGGCCGCGCGCGAATCCGGGGTGAAGCCGATCATCGGCGCCGACTGCTGGGTGCAGAACGCCACCGATCGCGACAAGCCTTCGCGCATCCTCCTGCTGGCCGCTTCGCGACAGGGGTACCTGCGCCTGTGCGAGCTGCTGTCGCGCGCGTGGCTGGTCAACCAGCATCGCTCGCGCGCCGAGCTCGACAGGGCGTGGCTTGCCGCGGACCAGATCGGGACCGAAGGGCTGATCGCCCTTTCGGGCGCCTCGGGGGGCGATGTGGGGCAGGCGCTTCTCTCCGACAACCTGCCTGCGGCGGAGAAGCTCGCAAGCGAGTGGGCCGCCTGCTTCCCGGGACGCTTCTATCTCGAGTTGCAGCGCGCCGGCCTGCCGCAGACCGAGACGCTCGTTGCGCGCACGGTGCGGCTCGCCACGCGGCTGAAGCTGCCGGTGGTGGCGACACATCCCGTGCAGTTCCTGTCGCAGGACGACTTCAAGGCGCACGAAGCGCGCGTCTGCATATCCACAGGGTATGTGCTCGGCGACCAGAAGAGGCCCAAGCTCTTCACGCCCGAGCAATACTTCAAGTCGCGGGAGGCAATGGCGAGCCTTTTCGCCGACATCCCGCAAGCCCTCGCGAACGCGGTGGGTATCGCGCGGCGCTGCAACCTCACGATCGAGCTCGGCAAGTCGCGCCTGCCTGAATTTCCGACGCCCCAAGGCGTCACCATCGACACCTACCTGCATCGGTTGTCGGACGAAGGTCTTGCCGTTCGCATGCAGAAGCTCTATCCCGATCCGGCCGTGCGCGAAGAGAATTTGCCTCGCTACCTCGACCGCCTCGAGTTCGAGATCAAGACCATCATCCAGATGGGATTCGCGGGCTACTTCCTGATCGTCGCGGACTTCATCAACTGGGCGAAGAAGAACGGCGTGCCGGTCGGTCCGGGCCGCGGCTCGGGCGCGGGCTCTCTGGTTGCGTATTCGCTGGGCATCACCGACCTCGATCCGTTGCGCTACGACCTGCTGTTCGAGCGGTTCCTCAATCCAGAGCGCGTGTCGATGCCCGACTTCGACATCGACTTCTGCCAGGACGGCCGCGACAGGGTCATCGGCTACGTGCGCGACAAGTACGGCGCGGCGAGCGTCTCGCAGATCGCGACTTTCGGCACGATGGCCGCGCGCGCCGTCGTGCGCGACTGCGGCCGCGTGCTCGACCTGGGCTACAACTTCTGCGACCAGATCGCCAAGCTCATCCCCTTCCAGCCCGGCAAGACGATCACGCTTGCCATGGCCCGGGAGATGGAGCCGCTGCTCGCCGAGCGGGAGCAGAACGAGGACGAGGTGCGGCAACTGCTCGAGCTCGGCGAAAAGCTCGAGGGCCTCACGCGCAACGTCGGCATGCATGCGGGCGGCGTGCTGATCGCGCCGGGCAAGCTCACCGACTTCTGCCCGCTCTACGCCGCCGAAGGCACCGAGAACGTCATTTCCCAGCTCGACAAGGACGACGTCGAGGCCGTGGGGCTGGTCAAGTTCGACTTCCTCGGCCTCACCACGCTGACCGTGCTCGACTGGGCGGTGCGCTACGTCAGGATGCTCGGGCACCCGGACTTCGAGCTCGACAAGCTGCCGCTGGACGACAAGGCGAGCTACCAGCTGCTTTCGAACGGCAACACCACCGCGGTGTTCCAGCTCGAATCGAGCGGCATGCGCGACATGATCCGCAAGGCCCGGCCCGACCGCTTCGAGGACATCATCGCGCTGGTCGCGCTCTACCGGCCGGGCCCGATGGACCTGATCCCCGACTTCATCGAGAGGAAGCACGGCCGCCAGAGAGTCGAGTACCTCGACGAGCGGCTGGTGCCGATCCTCTCGCCGACGTACGGGATCATGGTGTACCAGGAGCAGGTCATGCAGATCGCCCAGGTGATCGGCGGCTACACCCTGGGCAACGCGGACCTCCTTCGCCGCGCGATGGGCAAGAAGAAGCAGGAGGAGATGGACGCGCAGCGCGACGGCTTCGTCGCGGGCGCCGAGAAGAACGGCCTGTCGCGCAACAAGGCGAGCCAGCTCTTCGACCTCATGGAGAAGTTTGCCGGATACGGCTTCAACAAGTCGCATGCGGCGGCGTACGCGCTGGTCGCGTACCACACGGCCTACATGAAGACGCATCACGCGTCGGCTTTCATGGCGGCCAACTTCTCCGCGGTCATGGACGACACCGACAAGGTGCGCTCGATCCACAAGGACAGTATCGCCAACGGCCTCACCGTGCTGCCGCCCGATGTCAATTCGTCCGACTACCGTTTCACGCCCGTGGACGCGAAGACCATGCGCTACGGACTGGGCGGCATTCGAGGCACCGGGCGATCCGCCATCGAGGCGATCGTCGCTTCGCGCACCGGGCATGGCCCGTTCACCAGCCTCTTCGACTTCTGCAGGCGCGTGGACAAGCGCGTGGTCAACCGCCGCGCGATGGAAGCCATGGTGCGCGCCGGCGCGTTCGATTCGATCGAGGCCAACCGCGCGAGCCTGCTGGCCTCCGTGGGCCTTGCGATGGAAGCGGCCGAGCAGGACGAGCGCCAGGCCTCGCAGGAGAGCCTCTTCGGCGACCCGTCGGAATCGCGCAGCGCGGCCTTCCGGCTCGTCGATGCGCGGCCGTGGGACATGAAGCAGCGCCTGATCGAGGAGAAGACCGCGCTCGGGTTCACGCTTTCAGGCCACCTGTTCAATGCGTACGCGCACGACCTGCAGGGTTTCACGTCGACGCCGCTGGCAAAGCTCAACCCTTCGCAGGGCACGGTCTGGCTGGCCGGCGTGATCGCCGCGGTGCGCGTGCAGATGACCCGCCGCGGCAAGATGGTCGTGGTCACGCTCGACGACGGCACCGCGCAGGCGGAGATCACCGTGTTCAACGAACTCTTCGAGCGGCATCGCGACAAGCTGAAGGAAGATGCTTTGCTGGTGGCGATCTGCAAGGTGCAGGCGCCGCGCGACGAATCCTTCGGCATCCGCGTGTCGGCCGAGGACCTGCTCGACCTCGCCACGCTGAGGAGCCGCTACGCGAGCAACCTGCGCCTGGACATCAACGGCCAGGCCGACGCGAAGAAACTGAAGGACTTCCTCGCGCCGTTCAAGGCCAACGGGAACGGCAGCGGCGCTGGCTGCCCGGTGGTCGTCCACTATCACAACGGCGAAGCCGAGGTGGACGTGGCGCTAAGCGCGGACTGGCGCGTGCGGCCAGACGCGCAGCTGCTCGCCCAGCTCGAGGAATGGCTCACGCCCGAGCGGGTGCGCATCGTCTACTCGTTCACCAACGCAGCTGAGTGAGTTTCCAAATTAGGCAGTTCAATTGCCACACGATCCGCTTCCCTATTGACTGTATTGAATTAAATGTTTGACTTTATATGAGCATCGGCCTTGTCTGGAAAGTGACCCGCAGGCTCCGCAGGCTCGACCATGCGCTGCGGCCAGGTGCTCTGTTTGAGAAGAATTGCCGGGCCATGCTCTACCATCGCCCTGGCGAATTGTCGGCCGTCTCCGGCGTCAGCGCGCCCACCGAACCGGTGCGGGACGAACTCCTGATAGACCGGATCGTGACCGCATACGGCAGGGCGAACAAAGCCGAACTGGGCGACTCGATGTGGAAAGCGTTCTTCGCCACCTATCACGAGCCCGTTCATCGCGTGCTGGCGGAGGGCGGGAGGCCTGCAGTCGCGGCAATGCTCAGGAATCCTGCGGCAACCGACCTGTTTTTTGGCTTCGACATCCTGACAAAGTCCCACAACGGCGTTTTCCGCGACGCAGCGGTGCGCAAGGCCTATGCCAAACTGTGCCTGGATGGTCTCTTGCGATTTGCCGAATCGGCGGGCGCCGTGCCAATGGACAATCCCGAAACGTGGCCAGCACGCACCGCAATGCAAACGGATATCGGAAGAATCCTCGCAAGCCTCGGCGCGGTGGGCGCCGGATTTTCGTCGCCCAACCCTTTTCCGGACGAGCACGGGGTTGCGTCGCCGGTTGGCGTGATTTCGTATCGGGTTCCGCAAGCGCTCTACCAGGCGTGGCGCATTAAACAGCTGGTGCGAGCATTCCCGCATCCGCGTGTACTCGAGATCGGTGCGGGGCTCGGGCGAACCGCCCATTGCGCGTATCAGCTCGGGATAAAAAACTATACGATCGTCGACATTCCGGTCACCGCTGTGGCGCAGGCCTATTTTCTCGGAAGAACGCTCGGCCAGGAGCATGTGCGCCTCGACGGCGAACCCGCAGGCAGCGGGGAAAGCAACGTTCGAATTATCGGCCCGCAGACTTTCCTCGATGAAAATTTGCGATACGACCTGATCGTCAATGTCGACAGCCTCCCGGAGATGGATTTCGCGGTCGCGGCGGCGTATTGGGAGAAGATCAAGCGATCCACGCCCACATTCCTCTCGATCAACCACGAAGCCAACGCGTTCCGCGTCGCCGATGTCATCGCCTCGGACAGGAGCAGGCTAAGTGTGGAGCGCAGCCATCACTGGATGCGCCGCGGATACGCAGAGGAACTGATCCGGATCCAGACGATCGCGGATCGAAACTCCATTTGATCGGATTGCGAGCGGCCCTAAGATGGTGAAACGCGAAGTGCCCGGCGCCGGCCCCGCGTAGCCGCCGATGTACATGAACGCGCTGATCGCCGACTGGCAGGAGGCCGCTCCCCGCATTGCGGCGGCGCGCAAGTCTGCAAAGCCGGTGCCGCTGAAGTCGGTGTCGCTGCTGCCACCGAACCCCTGCCCGGTTCACGTGATCGCCGCGCCGGCCAACTATCGCAAGCACATCGGCGAGATCGGCGCGCGCTCGGTGAGCAAGGGCCGCACTGCGGAGCAGCAGGGATTCTTCATGAAGGCGAGAACCCTCCGGGCGTCGAGAAATTGGCTGCGGCAGCAGCGTCGCGCAAAGTACCGTTCGAAGTCATCGACGTTCGAAACACAGCCGCCGAAGCGCTGTATGAACGGCGACTGGTGATGGTGCGTCCCGATGGGCAGGTATCCGCGGCGCACGCTCCGCCGCCGACAGCGTGAGGGGAATCGGAGGACAGCAGAAGGCTCCCCAGTCCGAACCCAGAATCAGGCTTAGTCCCACAGATTCAAAACGCGGTCCGCCTTACAGTGCCGTCATGGATACGAACCGCAGAATACTCGGCGCATGCATCGCTTCGATGCTGCTCATCGGCACCGTCTCGGCGCAGACGATCTATAAGCAGGTCGACGACGAGGGCCGCGTCATTTTTACCGATCAGCCCGCCAGCGGCTCGCGAACGTTGTGGACCATTGAGAGTTCGCCTCCGCGGGCGCAGCAACCGGCCGCCGACAATGCCGATAGCGGTGTCCGGGCAGAGCCCGCGCGCCGGGCCGAACCGATGGCCGCCGAGTCCTCACGGGTTGAGCCTGAGCGTCGCGTGTTCGTCGAACAGCGCGACTCCACCCGCCGCATCGGTATCGGCGCTGCGCAAGGTGGCGTAGTCGCGCCGGCGACGCGCGCTGGTTCCGGGGACGTGGAGCGTGCGGTTGCAACGTATACCGCCCTGAACACGCCGATGGCCGCACAAGCGGATGCCGTAGAAGCAGCCCGCCGCGCGCGGCTGGGCGCGACCAAAGATACGGTGGGTGCGGTCCTTGTAGTGCAGGCCACGCCGCGCGAGCACGAGCAAGTCATCAAGAACTCGGGCATGGACTCGATGTACTTCCTCTGGGCAGCGACCTTCTTCGCACTGGCTGCCGGGCTTCTTTACGTGGGATGGCAAGTGTTCCGGCTGGTCCTGGGGACCGCCTTTCCGCGTTGGCATGTAGGGGCAGCCTGATAGTTCGCCCAGCGAAACCCGTTGAACCAAGCCCGGAGGCTGCAGTCCATGGACAGCTTTTAAATCCATGGATATCTTCCGTTGCGACACTTTCTCGTTAGTTTTGTAACATTTTCATGGCTTGCGCTCCCAGCTCATGCCGACCCTTATCCCAGCCACAACGAGGACCCCTCGGCGCTCCCTCTGCTGTTGGCTCCCCTGCCACCTGTGGTGCCAACCCCGGCAACAACGTTCAAATCCTGGGATCACGACGTTCCCTACTCCCGTCACGTGCAGGATGCGGCAAGAACG
>CAZZDV010000051.1:7994-18573 GCA_964652785.1 uncultured Bordetella sp. | reverse complement strand
TGTTCCCCTGCTCCGATCATGTTCCCCTGCTCCGATCGTCTACCGATCCTCCAGGCGCAACTCAACGTAGGTCCGGTCGCGAAGCTGCCGCAGCCAGTCCTGGTAGGCCTCGTCGGCGCGGCGCTCGCGCAACGCCTGCCGCGCCTGAAGGCGGCGGCGCTCGGCGCTCACGTCGGCCACGCGGCGGTCCGTCACCTGGATCAGGTGGTAGCCGAACGGCGATTTCACCGGCTGGCTGATATCGCCGGTCTTGAGCTCGTCCATGGCCCGCTCGAACTCGGGCACGGTGTCGCCGCTATAGATCCAGTCCAGGTCGCCGCCCTTGGATGCGGTGCTGTCTTCGGACTGCAGGCGAGCCAGCTCGGCGAAATCCCCGCCGCTCACGATGCGCTCGCGCAAATCCGCGAGCCGCCGGCGCGCGTCGTTTTCGGAAACCACCTCGTTCGTCTTGATGAGGATGTGCCGTGCGCGCGTCTGCTGCACGGGCGCGCCCGTGAGGGGGTTCGCGCCCCCGCGGCGCTCGATCAGCTTGAGCACGTGAAAGCCCGCCGGGCTGCGCAGGACCGGGGTCACCTCTCCCAGACGCAGGTCCTTGAGCGCTCCGGCGAAAACTTCGGGCAGCCGGTCGTGCGCACGCCATCCCATGTTGCCGCCGGCGAGCGCATCCGGGGCGTCCGAGTAGCTCGCGGCAAGGCGCGCGAAGTCAGTGCCCGCCTTGGCGTCGGCGATGACCTTGTCGGCCCGGGCACGGGCGGCCTGGATGCTCTCGGGCGAGGCCTGCTCGGGCAGGCGCAGGAGCACGTGCGCGAAGTTGTACTCGACATCGCCGAGCGGGGCGCCGGGCCCTTGCGCCTCGGCGATGTACAGGTCGATCTCGCTGTCGCTGATCTGGATCTTGTCGTCGACCTCGCGCTCGCGCAGGCGCGTGACCATGATCTCGTTGCGGATCTCCTCGCGAAAACGGCCGAAGTTGAGGCCGTCCTTCTCGAGCGTCTGGCGGAAGCTCGAAAGCGTCATCTTGTTGTTTTCGGCAATCCGGCCAATCGCGCGGTCGAGCTGGATCTCGTCGGCGCGCAGGCCGGTTTCCTTCGCCAGCTGCAGCTGCGCCTTCTCGAGGATCAGCCGCTCGAGCACCTGGCGCTCGAGCTGGCGCGGTTCGGGCATCGGCGTGTTCTGCCGCTTCATCTGGCGCTCCACTACCGCGATGCGCTCGCCGAGCTCGGACATCGTCACGACTTCGCTGTTGACCACGGCCACGATCCGGTCGACCAGGCTGATGCGCTGCGCCGCCACGGGTCCCGCACAAAGGCAGAGGACCGCGGCAAAAGCCCAGAGGGGCGCCAAACGTCGGTTCATCGGTTCAATACACCTGCTCGAAGGGGAGTCTGCGCTGCAAAGTCGCCGGCAGCGGCTGGTCGGTGCGCGTGTTGGTTGCCGTGTAGCCCGGGATCGCGCGCTTCAACAGATCGAACGGATCGGACCCGATCTGGGCCAGATCGTTCAATTCGAGCTGCACGTAGTAGGAAGTCGACGCCAGCTGTGTCGCCACCTGGAGGCGCTGGACCACGAAGCGCACCACCCAGCAGCCGGCATTATATTCCAGGCCGCCAACCCCCTCCAGCAGGCGCCCGTCCTGGAACGAATAGTTGTAGCGGCCGACCGCAAACCACCCCTGCCTGATCGGCCATTGGCCCGAAATGTCGACCTGGTCGATGGGGTTGAGCGCATCGCGCGTAAACCGGTAGCCGAAGTTGATGAACTTGGCGAATTCCGGCGAATAGCGAAGATTCACGCCGGTGCGTTCCGTGCGCTCCAGGCGGGTGTTGTACTGGACAGTGGTGTCGAAATTCCAGTGCTGGGAGACGCGTGCGCCGACCGAGGCCAGCACATCCGAGCTGCCGAACGTGCGCAGTGCCGTGGGCGGCAGCGTGGGTGGAACTGCGGGCAACCCCGGCGTCTTCAGGCCGACGCGTTCGTCCTCGAAGTAGAACCGCTGGCCGATCGTGGCGCGCAGGAACTCCTGCCCGTTCGGGAACAGCAGGCGCGAGGTCGCGGCGATCGTGAGCTGGTTCGCGTCGCCGAACCGGTCGCCGCCAGCAAAGCGGTTTTCGCTGAAGAGCTGCGTGTAGTTGAAATCCGCGAGCGCCGTGTCGAACAGCGGCACCCGGTCCTGGTTGCGATACGGTGCGCGCACGTAGTACAGGCGCGGCTCGATCGTTTGCGTGTAGTCGCGGCCGGCCAGTTTCAGCGGTTTCTCGAAGATCAGGCCGGTGTCCATGCTCACCCAGGGCACCGTCACGTTCTGGCGATCCGGCTGCCCGACCGCCGTGCGGTCGAGGTTGTAGCCCGCGGTATGCACGCCGATCTTGGGCGTGAAGAAAAAGCCAGGCGTAAGGAACGGGGCCGAGAAAGTCGGCCGCGCCATGATCCGCGTGCCTTCCACCAGCGTGGCGTGGGAAAACCGCGCGAACTCCGCCGGCAGCGCCATGTCCGCGAAACCGGCGATCCCGTTCTTCCAGGTGCCGAAGGAGACCTGCGGCACGCGATGGTACGGGCTCACGATCGGCGCAAGCGGGTCCTGCAGCGTCTGGAACCGCTGGATGCGGCCCTGCACCCAGTAGTTGTCGGCGTTGTACTGGAGGAACCCTTCCCGCTGGATCGAGGCCTGCGAGGTCTGGCGGACCTTGGAAAAGAGGTCGACGAAGTACCTGCTGTCGGACACCTTGTTGAGGTCGAGCCGGCCGAAAAAGTTCGGCGAGAACGTGTGCTGGTGATACAGCGACATCCCGTACCGGTTGAAGCCCGCAAGCCGGTCGTCGGGCAGGTATTCGAGGCTCGCGCTGCCCGAGTATTTCGGATTGAGGTAGCGCAACTCGCTCTGCATCTGCACACCGCGCTTGCTGAGATAGCGCGGCGTGATGGTCGCGTCCATCTCCGGCGAGATGTTCAAGTAGAAGGGCGTTCTCACCTCGAGGCCGCTGCGCGTGGACTGGGTGTAGCCGGGGGCTAGAAAACCGGTCTTGCGGCCCTTCTCGAGCGGGAAAGTCATCCACGGCAGCACCGCGATCGTGGTGTCGAGGAAGCGCAGCCTCGCGTTGCGCACGGTGGCCGACTGTTCTTCGTAGTCGAGCTCGAGCGCGGCCGCCTCGATGCTCCAGTCGTCGCGGCCGGGTTCGCAGGTCGTGAACGAGCCGTTGCGGATGGCGTACCGGTCCTTTCCCAGGAACTCGATGCGGCTGGCTTTTCCGCGCGCCGGCTTCTCGCCGCTGCGGATCGAGAAGGTCGAATCCTCGATCACGCCGATTTCCGTGGCCGAATCGAACCGCAGCCGCGAACCGGTGAACCGGTCGACGCCCTGCTGCAGGCGGACCCCGCCCTCCGCGTCGATGCGGTTGAACTCCTGGTTGAACTTGATGTGCTCGCCGAAGATCGAGGTGTCGTCCTGCTTGAGCTCCGCGTTGCCGCTGGCCGAGACCTCGATGTCCATTACGCCGTCGATGCGCTGCGCATCGATGGTGGTCGGGCCTTTTTGCTTCGGTGGCGCGGATTGCAGGACCGCTTGCGCCAGCAAGGCGCCGGAGAAGGCTGCGCACCACGCGGCGAAACACACCGCAGGGAGCGCCGCCAGGCGCGCCGGGAAGAGCTGCATGAGAAGGCTGACGGAGACGAAAACCGGGCTGCTAAAATCGCACAATTCGCGGCCAATAGCAATGAGTTGCGGCAATGTGCCGCGGCACCTGTCGCGCTTCGCCCGGCACTCGCTCATGAACCCTGACTCCCGCCTCGTTGAACTGCAGGGCTGGCTGACTTCGCAGTTTCGAGAACTGCGCGCAAGCCCGCAGTTCTCGCTCGCGCCCGCATCGGAGGACGCGAGCTTCCGCCGCTATTTCCGCGTCACGTTCGCGGACGCGCGCGATTCCCTTGTGGTAATGGATGCGCCACCCGAGAAGGAAAACTGCCGCCCCTTCCTGCACGTCGCCCAGCTGCTCGAAGGCGCGGGCGTGCATGTGCCCAAGGTGCATGCCTCGAACCTCGCGCAGGGCTTCCTGCTCCTGGAGGACCTTGGCGCTTCGACCTATCTCGAGCGTCTGAACGAGGGCGACGCACGCTCGACGGCGGCCGCCGGGCTCTACCTCGCGGCGATCGACACGCTGGTTGCGATCCAGCTTGCAAGCACCCCCACGGAACTCCCCCCTTACGACGACGCCCTCCTGCGGCGCGAGCTGCACCTGTTCCCGGACTGGTACGTCGCGCGCCATTTGCGCGTCGAACTGGCGCCCAATGAGGCCGAAGTCCTCGCCAAAGCCTTCGAGCTCGTGCTCGCGAACAATCTCGCGCAGCCGCGGGTGTACGTTCATCGTGACTATCACTCGCGCAACCTCATGGCCTGCAACCCGCTGCCCGGAGTGCTCGACTTCCAGGACGCCGTGTACGGTCCGATCACCTACGACCTCGCGTCCCTGCTGAAGGACGCCTACGTGTCCTGGGAAGAGGACCGGGTGATCGACTGGTGCGTGCGCTATTGGGAGAAAGCCCGCAAGGCCGGGCTGCCGGTGCCCGCGGACTTCTCCGCGTTCTACCGCGACTTCGAATGGATGGGCGTGCAGCGGCATCTCAAGGTGGCCGGCATCTTCGCCCGCCTGTTCCACCGCGATGGCAAGGAGCGCTATCTCGCCGACCTGCCGCTCGTCCTCGAGTACCTGCAGCGGGCCTGCGCCAGGTATCGCGAACTCGGTCCGCTGGCCGGGTTGCTCGACCACCTGCACGAGCGCGACCTGACGACGGGCTACACGTTCTGATGCGGGCAATGATCCTGGCTGCGGGCCGCGGCGACAGGCTGCGGCCGCTGACCGATCGCGTACCCAAGCCACTGATCGAGGTGCGCGGCAAGCCGCTCGTCGAGTGGCATCTGGAAAACCTTGCGGCCGCAGGAATCCGTGAGGTCGTGATCAACGTCTCGCACCTGGGCGAGCAGATCGTGCGGGCGCTCGGCGATGGCAGCCGGTGGGGCGTGTCGATCGCGTGGTCGCGGGAGGAAACGGCTTTGGAAACCGCCGGGGGCATTGCCTGCGCCCGCGCGCTGCTGGGCGAGTCGCCCTTTCTCCTGGTCAACGCGGACGTCTATTGCGACTACCCTCTGGGCTCGCTTGGCAAGGTGGAAATGGCCGGGCTGCTTGGCCACATAGTCATGGTGCCAAATCCGCCCTTCCGGCCGAAGGGCGACTTTTCGCTCGAGCGCGGAAAGGTCGGCAACCTCGATTCGCCGCGCTACACTTATTCCGGGATCGGGGTGCTCGATCCGCAGATCGTGCGAAGCGTGCCTGCGGGCGCCAGGGCGTCCCTGGCGCCGCTCCTGCTCGAAGCGGCGGTGAACGGCCAGCTGGGCGGCGAAGTGCACGCAGGATTTTGGAACGATGTCGGCACGCCGGAGCGGCTGGCCGAACTCAACCGGACAAAGGCCTCATGAACGATTCAGCAGTTCCAGTCAGCACCCATGCGCATCGCCGCCAGCGGCTGGCCACGGCGATCCGCAAGGGCATCGCAGTGCTCCCCACGGCGCCCGAGCACATCCGCAATCGCGATGCGCACTACCCGTATCGCTTCGACAGCTACTTTTATTACCTGACCGGCTTCATCGAGCCCGAAGCCGTGCTGGTGATCGTTGCCGGGGACACGCCGCGCTCGATCCTCTTTTGCCGGGAAAAGAACGAGGAGCGCGAGATTTGGGATGGCTTCCGGCACGGGCCTGCGGGCGCGCGCGCGAAGTTCGGCCTCGACGAGGCTTATCCGATCGCCGAGCTCGACGCGCGCATGCCCGACCTCCTGGCCAACCAGGAAATGCTTCATTACGCCCCCGGCGCGGACGCCGCTTGGGATACGCGCGTGATCGGCTGGCTAAATGCAGTGCGCGAGAAAGTGCGGCTGGGCATCAGGGCGCCCGCGAACATCGGCGACCTGCGCGTGCCGCTGGACGAGATGCGCCTGCTCAAGGATGAAGCCGAGCTCGCAACGATGCGGCGCGCGGCCGGCATTTCCGCCGACGCGCACCGGCGCGCGATGCGCGCCACGCGACCCGGCCGCTTCGAATATGAGATCGAAGCGGAGCTGCTCTACGCGTTTCGCCGCCAGGGCGCGCAGTTCCCGGCCTATACCCCGATCGTCGCCTCGGGCGCCAACGCATGCGTGCTCCACTATGTCGGCAACGATGCCCGCATGGCCGACGGCGAGCTGCTGCTCATCGATGCGGGTTGCGAGCTCGACGGTTATGCCTCCGACATCACGCGCACCTTCCCGGTGAATGGCCGCTTCTCCGGCCCGCAGCGCGAGATCTACGGCCTCGTCCTCGAAGCCCAGAAGGCCGCGATGAGCCAGACGCGCGCCGGAAGAAACTGGAACGAGCCGCATGACGCGGCGGTGAAGACGCTGACGCAGGGAATGCTCGACCTGGGCCTGCTCTGCGGATCGCTGGACGAAGCGCTCGCGAACGAAACCTACCGGCGCTTCTACATGCATCGCACGGGGCACTGGCTCGGGCTCGATGTCCACGACGCAGGCGACTACAAGATCAACGGCGAATGGCGCCCGCTCGTACCCGGCATGGTCCTCACCGTCGAGCCCGGCCTCTACGTGCGTCCGGGCGAAGGCGTGCCGGAGGCTTACTGGAACATCGGCGTGCGCATCGAGGACGACGTGCTCGTGACCAGTGGCGACTGCGAAGTCATCACGCACGAGACGCCGAAGTCGATCGACGACATCGAAGCGCTGATGCGGGATTCAACCGCGGCCTGATGGACGACTCTGCCGAACGCGTCGATGTGGCAATCCTCGGCGCGGGTCCGGTCGGTTGCGCGCTGGCGCTTGCACTGCAGGGATCCGGGCTTCGCATCGCACTGGTGGGTCGCACGCGCGCGGACCCGGCGGCACAGCCCGCCGTCCGCGCGTTCCGCCCGCTGGCGCTTTCGTACGCCAGCCGGCTCATCCTCGAAAGGCTCGCCGCCTGGGAAGGCCTGGCCACCACGCCGATCGGGCAGATCCACGTTACGCAGGCGGGCGGATTTGGCCGCACAAGATTTTCGAGCGCCGATGCCGGCGTTCCCGCCCTGGGGTACGTGACTGGATACGCCGAGGTTGCGGCCCATCTCGCCAGCGCAGTGGATCCTTCAGTCGATTGGCCAGTGAGTTCCTCGAAGCCCGCCGCGCGGCTCGTAGTCCATGCCGAAGGCGCGGCCGCCCACGAAGCGACCTCGAAAGACTATGGGCAGACCGCAATCGTGACCACGGTCGACTGCGATCGACCCGCGGGCGACATCGCGTGGGAGCGGTTTGCCGCAGAGGGGCCGCTCGCGCTGCTGCCTCACCGAAGGGGCTATGGCGTGGTGTGGAGCCGGGCGAGCGATGCCGCCCTCGAACTCATGGCGATGGACGATGCGGGATTTCTAGCCGAGCTGCAATCCGCTTTCGGCCGTCGCGCGGGACGCTTCGTGCGGGCCGGCGAGCGTTCCGCGACCCCGCTGGTCCTTCGGTATCGCACGGCGGGCGGCGCTGCGGACGGGATCCATATAGGCAATGCGGCCCAGACGCTGCATCCGGTGGCCGGACAGGGACTCAACCTCGGCCTGCGCGATGCCTGGGACCTCGCCGGACTGATTCGTGCTTCGCCGCCCGAGGCGCTTGGCTCGCCGGCGTTCGCGCAACGATTCGCGCGCGCGCGCAAGCTCGATGCGCGCGCCACGATCCGCGCGACCGATCTGCTCGCCACGCTTTACGTGCGCCGCGATCCGCTCTCTGCGATGCTGCGCGGTGCCGCGCTGACCGCGCTCGACCTCTTTGCGCCGGCACGCCGTGCCTTCGCGCGGCGCATGATCTACGGCGCTTCAGCCTGGTAGCACGCTTTCGCCGCGCGCACCAGCGCGCCCGCTTCTTCACGCACCACCACACGGTTGTCAAGCGTTGCGGAAGTCCGCGCGCCACTTTATTTTCATTCACTTCTTTGGTGCGTTGCGATGCCTATTCTGATGTTGCGTGGACGAGACAATCAGCGCGGGTGCGATTATCTTTTGCACGGGAGCGTATAGAATGCGCTTCCCTTCGCATTCCCACACCAGACAACCCACCGATGCAGCTTGGCGCGCACATATTGCGCAATGCTTTGTTCGTTGCTCCGATGGCGGGTGTCACAGACCGGCCGTTCCGCCAGCTGTGCAAGCACTTCGGCGCGGGACTCGCGGTCTCCGAGATGGTGTCTTCCAAGCCCGGGCTCCGCGCGACGCGCAAGTCGCGCCTGCGCACCGACCACGCGGGTGAAGTCGACCCGATCTCGGTCCAGATCGCGGGCGCCGACCCGGCCGCCATGGCCGATGCGGCGAGATACAACGTCGGGCTGGGCGCGCAGATCATCGACATCAACATGGGATGCCCGGCCAAGAAGGTCTGCAACGTCGCCGCCGGCTCCGCGCTGCTTGGCAACGAGGCGCTGGTAGCCGCCATCCTCGATGCCGTCGTGCGCGCGGTTGACGTGCCGGTCACGCTCAAGATCCGCACAGGTCCGGATCGCGCCACGAAGAACGCGGTCCGCATCGCCCGCACCGCGCAGTCGGCCGGCATTCGCCTCCTCACGGTGCATGGGCGCACGCGCGCCTGTGGATTTACGGGCCACGCCGAGTACGACACGATCGCCGAAGTCAAATCCGCAGTGGCCATCCCGGTCATTGCCAACGGGGACATCCGCACGCCGGAAGAAGCCGGCGCCGTTCTGAGCCGCACCGGCGCCGACGGCATCATGATCGGCCGCGCCGCGCAGGGCCGGCCCTGGATCTTCCGCGAGATCGCACATTACCTGGCGACCGGCCGGCGGCTCGCTCCGCCGCGCGTGGCCGAGATCCGGGATGTGCTGGTGGCGCACGTGCGGGCGCTGCATGAGTTCTACGGCGAAGAGCAGGGCCTGCGCGTCTCGCGCAAGCATATCGGCTGGTACATGCAGGGCTTGCCGGGCGGCGAAGCATTCCGCCGGGAGATGAACAGGATCGAGGCCGCCGGGGCGCAGGTCGCCGCGGTATCCGCATATTTCGCGCAACTCGCCGGCACAGGTGAGCGCCTTCGTTACGCCGAGCGGGGTTACGCAGATTGTGGCGACGGGGCCACCAGAGAAACGGAGAGACTCGCAGCATGAGCCGCAACAACGAACTGCACGACGCGGTCAAGCGTTCGCTGGAACGCTATTTCAAGGACATGGACGGCGAGAAGCCCACGTCGATCTACGACATGGTGCTGAAGAACGTCGAGAAGCCGATGATCGAGCTGGTGCTCGGCCAGGCCGAAGGCAACCTCACCCAGGCCGCCACCATGCTCGGCATCGACCGCAACACGCTGCGCAAGAAAATGCAGCTGTATCGCATCAAGGGCTGACCCGCCCGACTCACCCCGGACGCGCGGCGCAAGCCGCCGACACCATGAACAAGATCCGCCAGGCGCTGATCAGCGTGTCCGACAAGACCGGCCTGGTGGAATTCGCACAGGCGCTCACCGACCTCGGCGTAAAGATCCTTTCGACCGGCGGCACGGCCAGGCTGCTGGAGAAATCAGGCATTGCGGCCACCGAGGTCTCGTCGCACACGGGCTTCCCGGAAATGCTCGACGGCCGCGTCAAGACGCTGCACCCGAAGATCCATGGCGGCATCCTTGCGCGTCGCGATTCGCGCGAGCACATGGCCGCGATCCGCGGCGCGGACATCGAGCCGATCGACCTCGTCGTCGTCAACCTCTACCCTTTCCAGGCCACGGTGGCCGACCCGGATTGCCTGCTCGATGACGCGGTCGAGAACATCGACATCGGCGGACCGGCGATGATCCGCGCCGCGGCCAAGAACTACGGCAGCGTGGCCGTGGTGGTCGATCCCACCGACTATGGCATGGTGCTCGAGGAGATTCGCGCCGGCGGCGAAGTCGCGCCGGCGACGCGCTTTGCGCTGGCCAAGAAAGTCTTCGCGCACACCGCCGCCTACGACGGGGCGATCGCGAACTACCTCTATTCGCTCGGCCCGGACGAGACGCGCATGCCCTATCCGGACATACTCAACCTGCAGTTCACCAAGCTGCAGGACCTGCGCTACGGCGAGAACCCGCACCAGACGGCCGCTTTCTACCGCGACCAGCGGCCGGTCGACGGAGGCCTTGCGCGCTTCCGCCAGATCCAGGGCAAAGAGCTCTCCTACAACAACATCGCCGATGCGGACGCAGCGTGGGAGTGCGTGAAGAGCTTCACCGAGCCGGCCTGCGTGATCATCAAGCACGCGAACCCCTGCGGCGTCGCGATCGGCGAGAACCCGCTCGCCGCCTACACCAAGGCGCTCTCGACGGACCCGACTTCCGCGTTTGGCGGGATCATCGCTTTCAACCGGGCCATCGACCGCGCGACCGCCGAGGCTGTGGGCAGGCAATTCGCCGAAGTCATCATCGCGCCGCGCCTGGATCCCGAGGCCCGGCAGGCCTTCGCGGCGAAGGCGAACCTGCGTGTGCTCGAAGTGCCGGTGGCGCATGCGACGATGAGCTTCGATCTCAAGCGCGTCGGCGGCGGCCTGCT
>CAZZDV010000051.1:0-7984 GCA_964652785.1 uncultured Bordetella sp. | reverse complement strand
AGCTCGAGGGGATAGGCGATCGCGAGGGGGTGATGCTCGTGCAAAGCCCGGACGCGAAGAACGTCGAAGCCTCCGAACTCGAGGTCGTCACGAAGAAAGCACCCACGCAGGCCGAGATGCGCGACCTGCTCTTTGCCTGGCGCGTGGCGAAATTCGTGAAGTCGAACGCGATCGTGTACTGCAAGGACCTCATGACCCTGGGCGTCGGCGCGGGACAGATGAGCCGCGTCGACAGCGCGCGAATGGCCTCGATCAAGGCAAAAAACGCGGGCCTCTCGCTATCGGGAAGTTGCGCGGCCTCGGACGCCTTCTTCCCGTTTCGCGACGGCCTGGACGTGGTGATCGACGGGGGCGCCACCGCGGTCATCCAGCCCGGCGGCAGCCTGCGCGACGACGAGGTGATCGGGGCCGCCAACGAGCGCGGGATCGCCATGGTGTTCACGGCCACGCGCCACTTCAGGCACTGACGGTGAAGCTGCTTGTCGTCGGCGGCGGGGGGCGCGAGCATGCGCTGGCCTGGAAGCTCGCCATGAGCCCGCGCGTGCAGAAAGTGTTCGTCGCACCCGGCAACGCGGGCACCGCCGCCGAGCCGGGCCTCGAGAACGTGCCGCTCACCGACATCAAGGCGCTGGCCGCGTTTGCGGCGCGCGAAGGCATCCATATCACCGTCGTCGGCCCCGAAGCACCGCTTGCGGCCGGCATCGTCGACGAGTTCCGCTCCAGGGGCCTGAAGATTTTCGGGCCCACCAAGGCGGCCGCGCGGCTCGAAGCCTCCAAGGATTTCGCCAAGCAGTTCATGGCGCGGCACTCGATCCCGACGGCGCGCTACGCGACCTTCACGGATCCGGACAAGGCCCTGCGTTATATCGACGAACAGGGCGCGCCCATCGTCATCAAGGCCGACGGCCTGGCCGCGGGTAAAGGGGTGGTCGTCGCGACAACCGTGGACGAAGCGAAGGCCGCGGTGGCGATGATGCTCGGCGACAAGCGGCTGGGCGAAGCCGGCGCGCGCGTCGTCATCGAGGAATGCCTCGAGGGCGAGGAGGCCAGCTTCATCGTGATGTGCGACGGCGCGAATGTGCTGGCGCTAGCCACCAGCCAGGATCACAAGCGGCTGCTGGATGCGGACGCGGGTCCGAACACCGGCGGCATGGGCGCCTATTCGCCGGCGCCGGTCGTCACGCCAAAGATCCACTCCCGCGTCATGCGCGAGATCATCCTGCCGGCGGTCGCCGGCATGGCGGAAGACGGGCTGCCGTACACGGGCTTCCTTTACGCCGGCCTCATGATCGACAAGGCGGGCAACGCGAAGACGCTCGAATTCAACTGCCGCATGGGCGACCCCGAAACGCAGCCCATCATCCTGCGACTGAAGTCGGACCTGCTGGACCTCGTTGAGCACGCGGTGGCCGGCACGCTCGACAAGGTGGAAGCCCAATGGGATCGCCGCTGCGCGCTCGGCGTGGTGATGGCCGCCGAAGGCTACCCGGGCGACCCGAGGAACGGCGATGCGATCGAAGGTCTCGCACTTGCCAGTCCCGAGCCCAGCGCCGACAGCCATGTGTTCCATGCGGGCACGAAGCTCGAGGGGCGCAACGTCCTCACCAGCGGCGGGCGCATCCTTTGCGTGACCGCGCTTGGCGACAGCGTGAAGATGGCGCAGCGGCGCGCGTACGAAGCGCTCGAGCCGATCCGGTTCGCCGGCATGCAGTTCCGGCGGGACATCGGATTCCGCGCGGTTCGCGAGACCGGCGCGACCCGCGCGACGAAGAAGTAGCCCGGCGTGGACTCCGCGGCCGTCCACGCCTACCTCGCCGGACTGCAGGACCGCATCGTCACCGCGCTCGAAGCTGTGGATGGCGGCACCTTCCGCGGCGATGCATGGGATCGCCCGGAAGGCGGCGGCGGGCTGACCCGCATTCTCGAAGAAGGCAAAGTATTCGAGCGCGCCGGCGTGGGCTTCTCCAGGGTACAGGGCGCGAGCCTGCCGCCGACGGCCTCGGCCAGCCGGCCCGAGCTCGCCGGGCGCGGGTTCGAGGCGATGGGCGTGTCGCTCGTCCTGCATCCGCGCAACCCGTACTGCCCGACCGTGCACATGAACGTGCGCTGTTTCGTGGCGACGAAAGAAGGCGCCGAGCCCGTGTGGTGGTTCGGCGGCGGCATGGACCTCACGCCTTACTACGGGTTCGAGGAGGACGCGCGCCATTTCCATGCGGCGTGCAAAGCGGCCCTCGATCCTTTTGATGCCGCCTACCACCCGCGCTTCAAGAAATGGTGCGACGACTATTTCTTCCTCAGGCACCGCCAGGAGCCGCGCGGCATCGGCGGGATCTTCTTCGACGATTTCGTCGCGCGCGATTTCGAATCCTCGTTTGCGCTCCTGCGCAGCGTCGGCGATGCGTTCCTCGGTGCGTACCTGCCGATCCTCGAGCGCCGCAAGGGCCTGCAATACACCGAGCGCGAAAGGAATTTCCAGGCCTACCGCCGCGGCCGCTATGTCGAGTTCAACCTCGTCTGGGATCGCGGCACGCTGTTCGGCCTGCAGTCGGGCGGGCGCACCGAATCGATCCTCATGTCCTTGCCGCCGATCGTGCGCTGGCAGTACGACTGGACGCCGGAACCCGGTTCGCCCGAGGCGCGGCTGTACTCGGATTTCCTTGTCGCCCGCGACTGGGCCTGACCCGCCGCTCGCGCTTGAGTGTACCGGTACCGATACAAGAACTGACGGGAGAGCCGCTCCAACGCTCGACCTAGAACACTAAAAGTTCCGAAATCAAGCTCCAGGACTAGCTCTTCGCCTCGGCCGCCATCCGGTAGTGGCGGTTCGCGTCCTGCGGTTTCTCGAGCCGCTCGAAAAGGCGCGCAAGCGCCAGGTGGGATTCGCGGCTGGGATCGAAAGACAGGCTCGCATCCAGGTAGTTCTGCGCCTTGCCCCAGAGCTCCGCGCGCACGCACAGGCGGCCCAGCGCAAGCAGCAGCCGCGCGTCGCCCGGATGCTCCGGCAGCCAGCGCTCGGCCTTCTCGATGCGCTGCCTCATGTCCTCCGTTGCGTTCGCACCATAGAGGTCGACCAGCGCGGGACTCCATTCCTGTGCGAGGGCGCGCTCGAGGATGTCGCGCGCGAGCGCTGCGCGGCCCGCCGCCGCGGCATGCAGGGCCGCGGCGGCCGCGACCCGGGGGATGGCCTGGTCACGCGCCGGAAGCTTGCGCCAGCGCGCCTCGAGCGCTGCGGGATCCTGCGCGAGGCCGGCCAGCAGCTCGGCCAGCGACTGGCTCTTGTACTCGTCCTGCAGCGCGGTTGAGATCGCGTCGCGCTTGGCGAGGATCCCGGTGAGCCGCAGCACCTCCTCCCAGTTGCGCGCGCCGAACTCCGCGCGCAGCAGCAGGCGCAAAGTCGCAATGTGCTTCGGGCCGGAGCCATGCAGGTCCCTGAGCACCACGCGCGCGCCGACAAAGTCGCGATCCTCCAGCAGCAGCTCGGCGCGCGTCACGAGTCTCGCCACATGAAGGGGGTCGCCGGACTCGGCGGACCTTTCGAGCCACCTGTCCCGCCGCTCGCGCGCCCGCAGCTGGTGCGCTGCGCGCGCGGCGAGCAATGCCGCGAGCGAGCGCGACTCGCCGCCCTCGAACGCCTGCTTTGCGTCGCTCTCGGCGCGGGCGAAGCGGCCTTCGAGGTAGGCCTGCGCCGAACCGAGCAGGGCATCGCGCGCCTTGGCCGCACGCACGCGCTCGCGATACGAGCGCACATGGACCGGAAGCTCGAAGGTGTGATGCAGCAGCCGCGCCAGCGCGTAGACCACGCCGAAAGAGGCCGCGAACAGCACGAAAAAGAAGATCAGCGAAAGCTCGACGCGCCACGGCGGGTAGACGAACAGCGCATAGCCGTCGTTGCCGCGGCCGATGATCGCGAGCGACACCGCGCACGCGAACACCACCAGCAGCCAGAAAAGCGCCTTCATGCCAAGGCGGTCGCGCTCAAGGCGTGCCGCGTTCGCGCCGCGCCTTGAAGCCGCGCACGGCTTCGAGGCTTTCGGCGAGCGTGGGCAGCTCGAACATGAACGAGGTCGAGCCGAGCTGCTTGAGCTGGACGGAGAAAGCCGCCGCGGGCTTGGAGCGCGCGTCGAAATAGCGGTTGACCCAGGCCTGCGCAACGCGCATGTCCTCGCGGAACCCTGCCTCGTCTCGCATCGCAAGCGCCAGCCTCGCGTTCAGCAGGCGCAGTTTCAGGTTCTCGCGCAGGAAATAAGCCTGCGAGGGCGCGAGCAGCGGCGGCTCGGGCGCCTCCATCGAGCGGATGCGGATGAGGCTCTTCAATTCGCCCCAGACCTCGGACCCGAACCGGTAGAGGAATCCCTCCTGCGCCTCGGCGCGCGCCGCGGGCTTGGCGCCCTTGGCGGGATCGGCGGTGCGCTCGTCGAAGGCGAGCGGCAAGGCATCGACCGCGGCCACCAGAGCGTCGAGTTTCAGCGACACGCCGGCCACGTCGATCGAAGGCACCGCGCGAAGTCGCTCGATGTCGCGGGCCACGGCCTTGCGGATCGGGATGAACTGCGGCCGGTCCGAGCGTGCGAGGCGCGACTCGGCCAGTTGCAGGGCGAGGAGCGCCGCGCGCACGTTGGAAGAGAGCTGCAGCTGCTGCGCGGCGATGGTGAGCACCTGCTCGATCTCGGCGAGCGCCCACTCGTCGCGATTGCGCGAGAGCTCCTGGTAGAGCGACTCGAGCGCGAGCTGCTGGCTCTGCGACTCGGCGAGCTTGCTTTCGATCACCGAGATTTTCGACTGCGCCTCGCGCATCTGCTCCTGTGCCTGCTTGGCCAGCAGCTTGGCCTCGCGGCTTTCGGCCTCGATATCGCGCAGGCGGCGCGCGATTTCATCCTGCGTGGCCCCGATGCGGGAGCGTGCGTCATACCAGCCGTACGCGCCGGCGAGCACCAGCGCAGCGATGAGCGCGAGCGTGACCATGCGCCGCCGGCGCCTGGCCTGCAATGGGGCGTCCACGACCTGGGGGACGACGGGTTCGTTCAATTCAACGCTCGCATGAGGCCTTGTTTTAGCCTGCGCGGCCAAAATAGGCAACCAGCGCCCCGAGCACCTCGTCATCGGCCGAGCCGGCCTCGATGACTTCGCGGATGCCCAGGCCGCGCGCTTCCCCGGCCACGCGCGGGTGAGGTACGAATACCGGCGTGGCGCGCACCTTCTCCATCGCGGGATCGCCCAAGAGGCCGGCGAAGTTCCTGAGGCCCTCCCCGCTTGAAATCGCAACCCCATGGACCTCGCCGCGCGACCATGCCTCGATGAGCGGGCGCACGTCGGTCGCAGGCGCCGTTCGCCGATAGCATTCGGCGTAGTCCACGGTCGCCCCACGCGCGCGCAGCGCCGAGGCCAGCAGTTCCCGCCCGCCGGTGCCGCGAAAAATCAGGATTCGCTTTCCCGCAACTTTCCCGAATGCGGGAAGCCGCAGCAGCGCCTCGCTGTCGGCCGGCCCTTCGGGCGCCATGACCCCCTGGAGGCCGCCCGCCTCGAGGGCCTTTCGGGTTCCCGAACCCAGCGCCGCGACGGACGGCCAGGCGCGCCCGGTATCGAGTTCAGTTGCCCGCGCGAGTCCCTGCTCCGCAGCGTTGCGGCTGATGAAGATCGCAAGATCGTATTCGCCGAGCGCGCGAAGAAGTAAATCGAGATGTGCGGTGCGCACCGGTTCGATCGCGATGGCCGGATACAGGAGCGCCCGCCCGCCTGCCGCTTCGATGAGGCCAGCGAGGCCGCCTGCCTGGCGCTCGGGCCGTGTGACAACGATCGCACGCCCGTCGAGCGGACGCGGCTTCACGAGGTCAGCGCGGCGAGGATCTCTGCGGCACCGCGTTGGCGCAGCAGTTCGGCGACTGCCATGCCAAGCGCCTCGGGCGCATCCGCCGTGCCGGTCGCCTCGGCGCGCGCGACGCGCCTTGCGTCCGGCGCCGCGACCAGGGCGCGCAGGCGCAGCGTCTCGCCCCAGATTTCCGCATAGGCGCCCAGCGGGATGCTGCAATTGCCGCCCAGGGCCCGGTTCACCGCGCGTTCAGCGGCCAGGCACAACGTGCTGCCGCGATGCGCCAGCGGCGCGATCGCGGCGATAAGGTCCAAGCGAAGCGCGCTGCATTCGATGCCGAGCGCGCCCTGCCCGGCCGCGGGCAGGCTCTGCTCGATCGAGAGGTAGTCGCGGATGCGCGATTGCATGCCGAGGCGCTTAAGGCCGGAGGCCGCGAGCACGAGCGCCGCGTAGTCGCCGCGATCGAGCTTGGCCAGGCGCGTATTGACGTTGCCGCGCACGGGACGGATCTCGAGCGCGGGAAAGCGCTCGGCGATCTGCGCGCCGCGCCGCAGGCTGGAGGTCCCGATCACCGCGCCGGCCGGCAGGTCCTCGAGGCCCGCGTAATCGTTCGACACGAACGCATCGCGCGGATCCTCGCGCTCGGTGATCGCGGCGAGCATGAACCCCGATGGCAGCTCCACCGGCACATCCTTCATCGAATGCACGGCAAGATCCGCGCGGCCATCGGCCAGCGCCAGCTCGAGTTCCTTGATGAACAGGCCCTTGCCGCCCTCGAGGGCGAGCCTGGCCTCCTGGAGCTCGTCGCCGCGCGTGGTCATCGGCAGCAGCCCCACGCGGCTGTCCGGATACAGGGCCGCCAGCCGCGCCTGCACATGCTCGGCCTGCCAGAGCGCGAGAGGGCTCTTGCGCGTGGCTATGACTATGCGCCCGGGTGCTGCGTCCTGCGAGGAAGTCGAGGGGGAAGACATGCTGAAAGAGGCGCGATTCTATCAGCCCCTTCCGCGCTCCCCGAGGATGTCACGCACTTCGGACCACTGCCGTCGGCTCACCGGCAACCGGTCGGGCACGCCCTCGAGGAGGACCTCCCAGTGCGCCTCGTCCTCGGCGCCGCCGGCCGCGCGCTCGAAGCCGCTGATCGCGACGCGGGCCACCAGGCAATTGCGGTGGATGCGGATAAAGTGGGTCGCGAACTCCTTTTCCAGCGAGACCAGCGATTCCTCGATGAGGTGCTCCCGGTCGCGCGCGCGAAGCGTGACGTACTTGAGCTCCGCCTTGAAATACAGCACCCCCGCGACCGGCACGAGGTGGATGCGATTGCGCTCGACGATCGAGAAATGCGTTCGCGGCCCGGCCTGCGCCCTTTCCAGGGATGCGGGCAGCGGCGCCCCGGTGTGCCGCGCCTTGCGCAAGGCGGCCGCGAGGCGGGCCGCCCTGACCGGCTTGAGCAGGTAGTCGAGCGCGTTCAGCTCGAAAGCTTCGACCGCGTGGGCGTCGTGCGCCGTTACGAACACGATGGCCGGGCCGTTTTCGAGCCCCGACAGGTGACGCGCGACTTCCAGCCCCGAGAGGCCCGGCATGTTGATGTCCAAGAGCAGCACTTCGGCGCCGCTTTCGGGCAGGCGGTCGAGCACTTCGAGACCATTGCCGGCTTCACCGACGACCTCGGCCGGGCACTCGGCGCGCAGGTCCTCCAGCAATTCCCGCAGGCGGCTGCGCGCCGGGGGCTCGTCGTCGGCGACGAACAGGCGCAGCGGCCTCGCGCTCATCGTGTTTCCACCTGTCCGGCCGGTTTTGCGGTGATCTGGGGGAACTCGATATCGACCTGGTAGCGTCCATCGGCTTCGCGCGTGCTGACCTTCGCCTCGGCATCGAAGAAGAGCATGAGCCGCTCGCGCAGGTTATCCAGCGCCATGTGGTTGCCGGGACGATGCGTCGAGCCCGGATGGATCGGGTTGACCATGCGCACGAACACGCGCTCCGCGCGCCCCTCGATCCGCACGAGGACCTCGCCCGCCTCGGTGCCCGGCTCGACGCCGTGGTAGACCGCATTCTCGAGCAGCGGCTGCAAGACCAGTGGCGGCAACAGTGCGTCCTGCGGCGCATTGTCGATCTCCCACACCACGCGCAGGCGCTCGCCAAGGCGCAGCTGCTCGATGCTCGCGTAGCGCTCGAGGA
>CAZZDV010000050.1:16917-18631 GCA_964652785.1 uncultured Bordetella sp. | reverse complement strand
TCTCTACAATTCGAACAAGTCGCCGATGTACGCACTCTGCTTCGCCGCGGCGAAGGACGGCCTGAGCAGCGCCCAATGACCACAATAGCGAACGAACCATGAAGACCCTGTCTGCGGCGCAAGCCAACCACCAGTCCATGATTGAACGCATCCCCGAACTGGTAAATGACGACCCGGCCATCGTGCGCTGGGGGCGGCACTTTAACGAAACGTTCATGGTCGAGGTCGGCGCACAGCAGTACCTGTTGACGGTGCGCGAGGGGCGCGTCGATTCGGTGAGCAAAGGCCCATTCGTCATGCGCCCGTGGCGCTTCGCGATCCGCGCAAAGTCCGAATGCTGGGAGAAGTTCTGGCAGAAGGTGCCGGCGCCGGGCTGGCACGACCTGTTCGCGCTGCTGCGCCGGGGCGATGTCGTGTTCGAAGGCGACCAGCGCATTCTGATGGCCCACCTTATGTATCTTAAGCTGGTGCTGGCCGCGCCGCGGAGGCTGGCCGCATGAGCGCCCGCCTCGAGGCAATCACCGGCCGCTACGCGCACATCGAGATCGAGGGCAAGACGCATCGTCTTTATTTCGAGGAGGCCGGCCAGGGCATCCCGCTCGTCTGCCTGCATACCGCCGGGTCGGACGGCCGCCAGTTTCGCGCGGTGCTCAACGACCCGGAGATCACCCGGCACTACCGCGTCATCGCGTTCGACATGCCCTGGCACGGCAAGTCGTCGCCGCCCGAGGGCTGGCAAGCGGAGGACTACCGGCTCACCACCGGCGCGTACACGCGCCAGATCATGGCGGTCGCGAAAGCCCTCGGCCTGGACCGGCCGGTGGTCATGGGGTGCTCGATCGGCGGGCGCATCGTGCTCAACCTCGCCCTGGAACACGCCGCTGAGTTGCGCGCGCTGATCGGGCTGCAGTCCGCGGCCTTCGTCGAGCGCTATTACGAGTCCGCATGGCTCAACCATGCCGAAGTGCATGGCGGGCAGGCCTGCGGCGCAATCGCCTATGGCCTCATGTCGCCGCTCAGCCCCGACGCGCACCGCTGGGAGACGGTGTGGCATTACATGCAAGGGGGCCCGGGCGTTTTCACCGGCGATCTCTTCTTCTACCAGGTCGAAGGCGATATCCGCGAACGCATCGGCGCGATCGATACCGGCGTCTGCCCTCTCTACATGCTCACCGGCGAGTACGACTACTCCGCCTCGCCCAAGGACACCGAGGCCGCGGCGGCGCGCATCAAGGGTGCGCGGGTGACGATCATGAAAGGCCTCGGGCACTTCCCGATGAGCGAGCACCCGGACGCGTTCCTCGGCTACCTGAGGCCGCTCCTCGAGGAGATCCGCACGAAGGCGGGATGATGGATCGCCACGAATGCGATGTGCTGGTGGCCGGCAGCGGGGCCGGCGGTTTCTCGGCGGCGATCACGGCCGCGCACCAGGGCCTCGACGTGCTGATGGTGGAAAAGGAGCCGCTGTTCGGCGGCACCACGGCGTATTCCGCGGGCGTGATCTGGGTCCCGGTGAGCGAGGCGTCCGTGGCCGCAGGCATTGCCGACTCCGGCGCCGAAGCGCTGCGCTATCTGGAGGCGGAGGTCGGCGCCTTCCTCGACCGGCCCAAGGCGGAGGCTTTCGTCGCGCAGGCCGCGCAGATGCTGGCCTTCTTCGAGCGGGAAACGCATGTTCGCTACCTGCTGATGGGGACTTGGTCCGATTACCATCCGG
>CAZZDV010000050.1:0-16817 GCA_964652785.1 uncultured Bordetella sp. | reverse complement strand
GGCTGGCGAAAAGCGCCTTCGAGAAGCGCGTCGCGCTCTGGCTGGAGAGCCCGCTCGTGCGGCTCACGCAATCGGGCGAGCGCGTCACGGGCGCCATCGTGAAACGCGAAGGAAAGGAGATCGAGGTCGTCGCCCGGCGCGCAGTCGTGCTCGCAAGCGGCGGTTTTCCCGGCAACGCGGAAATGCGCAGCCGCTATTACCGCCACGTCGCCGCCGGCAAGAACCACGTCCCGCTCGCGCCGGCCGGCAATACCGGCGACGGCGCGCGCGCGGCGCGCGAAGTGGGCGGCATGCTGCATGTCGAGCAGGACCAGGCCGCCGCGTGGACGCCGGTTTCGCTGGTGCCGCAAGCCGACGGATCGAGCGTGCCCTACCCACACTTCATCGACCGCTGCAAGCCCGGCTACATCGCCGTGGACCGGCGCGGCCGGCGCTTCGCCAACGAGGCCGAGTCGTATCACGATTTCGTGCAGCGCATGTTCGCTGCCTGCGAGGCAGACGACACCGTGGAAGCCTGGCTGGTGTGCGATCACCGGGCGCTGCGACGTTACGGGCTGGGCGTCGTGCCGCCGTCGCCGTTGCCGATCGGCGCGCACCTGGACTCCGGCTACCTGGTCCGCGCGAGTTCGCCCCCGGCGCTCGCCAAGTCGCTCGGCATCGACGCGGCCAGTTTCGAGCGCACGCTCGCGCGTTACAACGAGTTCGCAGCGCGCGGCGAGGACCCCGACTTCGGCAAAGGCACCAACGCCTACCACCGTTTCGGCGGGGATCCGTTGCACAAGCCCAATCCAAACATCGCGCCGATCGTCACCGGGCCGTTCTATGCGGTGCGCCTCGTGCCGGGCGACCTCGGCACCTTCATCGGTCTGGCCACCGACCAGCATGCAAGAGTGCTCGACGTCAACGAGCGGCCGGTGCCGGGACTCTACGCAGTGGGCAACGACCAGGCGAGCGTGATGGGCGGCAAGTATCCGGGAGCCGGGATCACGATCGGTCCGGCGCTCACCTTCGGGTACATCGCCGCGCTGCATATCGCAGGAGGCGGGTGACCGCCGGAACTTCCGATTTGGGTACTTTCAGTTGTCCAACCCCAGCGCCAGGGCGCCTCTCCGGCCAATTGGTGTATCGTTACCGGTACATTCCGCCCCAAGGAGCCCGCATGGCCGCCGATCCCGTCCTCGCATTGCGCAAGCAGACCCTCGCCGCCATCCGGGCGCGGCTGCGGCATTTCGACCTGAAGCAGGGTGAACTCGCCGAGTACCTCGGCCTGTCGCGCTCGCGCCTTCACCAGCTCGTGAACGGCAGCGCGCAGGCGTTCAGCCTCGAGGCGCTGGTCCGCATCGCGCTCAGGACGGGCCTGACGGTCAGGCTCAGCGTGACGCGGCCTTACAGCCAGGACTAGCGGGCCATGCTGGTCCTGCACCACGCCTGGCGCTCGAGCGCATCGCGCCGCGTGCGCCTGTGCCTCGAAGAAAAGGGCCTCGAATACGAAGGCCGCGTGGTCAACCTGGAGGCGATGGAGCACCACTCGCCCGAGTACCTGAAGATCAACCCCAACGGCGTGATCCCCGCGCTGATCCACGACGGCCGGCCGCTGTACGAGAGCGGCACGATCTGCGAGTACCTGGACGAGGTCTTCCCCGACCCGCCGCTCAGCCCGGACAACGCCTATGACCGCGCCTCGATGCGCAACTGGATCCGGCATGTCGACGAACGCATCGGCAACCTCATCATCTTCAACTGGCGGCACCAGCTTCAGAAGGTCGCCGAAAAGTGGACCGACAACGAGCTCGCCGCGCACCTGAAGAAGATCCCGAGCAAGGAAAGGCAGGAGGCGTGGCTGCGCGTCGCGCGGCGGCCCTACACCGAAGAGGAGCGGGCCGGCGCGAGGGCCAAGCTCGTCGAGCTGCTCGACCGCATGGAGGGAACGCTCAAGCAGTCGGCATGGCTGGCGGGATCGCGCTACACGATCGCCGACATCGCCGTCGTGCCTTTCGTGAAGCGCATCGAGGAGGAGATCGCGCCCGGGCAGGTCACTTCGAAATTCCATCCGCGGGTGACCGAATGGTGGACGTCGATCCAGGCACGGCCGGCTTTCGCACACGCCAGGATAGGGCCATTCACCGACCCGTGAGATAGTTCGATCCCGCTATTACTGCCATTTTTTTACCAAGCCCTAGCACTGGCGCGGGCTGGCGGGCGAATTGCTGCCATCAGGATCGGCCCAGAAATGGCTTACTTCATCACGTAGACATCGGCCTTCCTCAATTCTTCATGCATTCTGTCTGGCGCCAGATCCAAATCACCGGGCCAAGTGACCGCACCATTGTCCGCGTAAGCCTGGTCGAATAGCGCCGCTTCTCGCAGCGGCGAGAATACGCCGCATCCGCGCGCCAGGAATTGCGCCATATCCACAATTCCCTTGGTGCCATCGGCAAACTTAACTTCCAGTCTGAAATCAGCGAGCGACGGGCAGGGGATACAATTTCCCGACGTTTTCGACTGGTTGCCACCCCATGACGCAAGTGAGAATCGGCGCCGCCACTGCGGCGCGCATAGAGGAATCGTACGAGCCGAATTTCAACGCGGTGAAGTTCTTCCCCGACTGGGACCCCGCGGTGCTGCAAGAGCACGGCAGCTGGCTCTCCCCCGCGCACTACGACGCGGCCTCCGGATTCCTCAAGCTCAGCGTGCACAGCTGGCTGATCACGATAGGGGGAAAGCGCATCCTCATCGACGCCTGCGTCGGCAACCACAAGCCGCGCGCGGCGCGGCCGATGTGGCACATGCAGGACACCCGCTACCTCGATCGCCTCGCCGCCGCCGGCGCGAAGCCCGAGGACATCGACATGGTGATGTGCACGCACCTGCACGTCGACCACGTCGGCTGGAACACGCGACTGGAGAACGGACGCTGGGTGCCGACTTTCCCGAATGCGCGCTACGTGTTCAGCCGCGAGGACTACAACCACTACCTCGCGGTGGACCTCGATCCGCAAAGAGGCCCGGCCAACCTGGGCTCGTTCCGCGATTCGGTGCTGCCGGTGGTCGAGGCGGGTCTCGCGCAGATGGTGACCGGTGCGTTCGCGCTCGACGAGCATCTGAAGGTCGAGCCAGCGCCCGGCCATACGCCCGGCACCATCGCGATCAAGTTCGAGTCGCGCGGCGAGCGCGCCATCTTCTGCGGCGACATCCTGCATCACGCGCTGCAGGTCTACCGCCCGCACTGGAACAGCTTCGCGTGCGCCGACGCCACGAACGCGCGAGAGAGCCGCAAGCGCGTGCTCGAAGAATGCGCCGGGGGCGCGTTGCTGCTGCCCGCGCATTTCGGCGCGCCTTTCGCCTGCCACATCGACCACACGCAAGGCGGCTTCGTGCCGCGGTTCGTGGCCTGAATCCGGGAGGACCGCCATGACCCGCAGGATCATCGACCTGTCGATCTACCTCGAGAACGACGTGATCTCCGACCCGCCGCCCTTCGGCCCAAAGATCACTTACATGGACCACAACTCCACCTTCGGGCAGATGGCGCCCTTCTTCCCGGGCCTGAAGAAAGAGGATCTCCCCGACGGCGCGGCATGGGCGGTGGATCGTGGTCGTCAACACGCGCGCGGGCTCGCGCTACGGCCACGACGACTACGTGAGCGCCGGTTGCGGCATGGGCTACTGCCACCTCGAGAAGCTGCACAACCTCGAGGCACTGCCACCCGACGGCTTCATCGTTTCGTGCTTTCCCCACAAGATCCGCGGCGCCTCGGCCGGCTGGATGCGCGCGGTGGGAATCATCGACGAGCGCATGCTGGCCGCGATGGCGGCGTAGGATTGAGGCCTTGGAGCAAGGAGGCGCCTTGGACGCAACGACTCTGCAACCGGAAAACGGGGACTCGTCCTTCGATGCCCTCATCGTGGGCGGCGGCCTGGCCGGGCTGTATGCGCTGCACCGCCTGCGCGGCATGGGAATGCGCGTACGCGTCTACGAGGCGGGCAGCGGTGTCGGCGGCACCTGGTTCTGGAACCGCTATCCCGGCGCGCGCTGCGACATCGAGAGCCTGGAGTACTCGTTCTCGTTTTCGGAGGCGCTCCAGCAGGAGTGGAAGTGGCCCGAGCGCTACGGCACGCAGCCCGAGATCCTGCGCTACATCAACCACGTCGCGCAGCGTTTCGACCTCCTGCGCGACGTCGTGCTCGACACACGCGTGGTCTCGGCGCAGTTCGATCCGGAGCGCAACCGCTGGACACTGACCACGGACAAGGGCGATGTCGCCAACGCACCGTTCTGCATCATGGCCACGGGCAACCTGTCGACACCGCGCCTGCCGGACTTCAAGGGTCTGGAAGGTTTCAAGGGCAAGTGGTACCACTCGGGTCTGTGGCCGCACGAAAGCGTGGATTTCACCGGGCAGCGCGTTGCTGTGATCGGAACCGGTTCTTCCGGCGTGCAGCTGATCCCCCACGTGGCGCGGCAAGCGAAGACGCTGCACGTCTTCCAGCGCACCGCGAATTTCATCCTGCCGGCCAAGAACGCGCCGCTCGATCCCGGCACGGAGCGCCTGCACAAATCCGAGTACGCCGAACGCAGGCGCGCGGCGTTCGATACGCCTTTCGGTATCGGCGGCTACCCCCCGCCGGTCAAGTCGGCGCTGGAAGCCACACCCGAGGAGCGGCAGCGGACTTACGCGGCCAGGTGGGAGGCGGGCGGCAGCATCAGCTTCCTGTATGCATACAACGACCTGCTGCTAAGCCGCGAATCGAACGAGACCGCCGCCGAGTTCGTGCGGCAGAAGATCCGCAGCATCGTGCGCGATCAGGCCGTGGCCGAGCTGCTGGCGCCCAAGGACCATCCGATCGGCACCAAGCGCCTGTGCCTGGATACCAACTACTACGAGGTCTACAACCAGCGGAACGTCACGCTGGTCGACGCGCGCCGTACCCCAGTCGAGGAGATCCTGCCCGGCGGACTGCGCACGCGCGAAGCGCACTACCAATTCGACGCCATCGTTTTCGCCACGGGATTCGATGCGATGACCGGCGCGCTGGCCGAGATCGACGTGCGCACGGGCGCGGGAACGACACTGCGCGAGGAATGGTCGAGCGGCCCGCGCACCTACCTGGGCCTCATGGTCGCGGGCTTCCCCAATCTATTCCTCGTTACCGGCCCGGGCAGCCCCGGCGTGAAGAGCCAGATGATCCTCTCCATCGAGCAGCACACCGACTGGATCGTCGATTGCCTGAAGTACATGCAGGAGCGGGGGCTGAACCGGATCGGCGCGAGCGACCAAGCCCAGGCCGCCTGGGTCGAGCATGTGAACGAGATCGCCAACGCCACGCTCTATCCGCTGGCAAACTCCTGGTACATGGGCGCCAACATCCCGGGCAAGCCGCGCGTGTTCATGCCCTATGTCGGCGGCGTGCACCGGTACAAGAAGCGCTGCGACGAAGTGGCGCTCAATGGCTACGAAGGATTCGTGCTGGAAAGCGTGCGCCGGAAAGAGGCCGTGGCCGGCTGAGCTGGCTCCGCAATGGACTCACGTACCGTCGGGTAGGCGCTGGCGGCACGGCGGCATTGCGGCTATAGTCACCCCATTTGCTACTTTTGTAGCGTATTAATTCGAGGTGAAGCCATGGGTATGCCCGTCCGCATCGACGACACTCTCTACGAACAAGCCCGCGCCCAGGCACGTGCCGAGCGCCGCACCATCGCCGGACAGATCGAGTTCTGGGCGATGGTCGGCAAGGCAGCGCTCGATAACCCTGACCTGCACGTGGATTTTATCCGCGAACTGCTGATTGCCCGTGCCGAGGGCCCGACACTGGCGACACGCTTCACTGCCGAAGGCAAGCGCGACTGACGATGTCGAGCATTGAGGTCCTCCAGACCGCCGCCTTCCGCCGCTCCTACAAGCGCCTGCATCCGAACCAGAAGGCCGATGTCGACGAAGCCGTGCAGGTTATCGTCACCCACCCGGAAACCGGCGAACCCAAGAAAGGCAACCTCGCCGGCGTCTTCGTCCACAAGTTCAAATGTAACGGCCAGCTCGCGCTGCTGGCCTACGAATACGACCCCGCCACGCGGCTGCTCTTGCTGCTCGGCTCGCACGAGAATTTCTACCGCGAACTGAAGCGCTCATGAGTGCGGCCCTGATACCGCACGACTGACCCTGTCAAAAAAATGTATCGGTACCGATACAAAAATTGACCGGACAGCCGCTCACAGAGCCGCCCGATCTACAAATTCAGTTTTAACGATTTTGCGGTTCCGTCGAGGCATCAAAACCCTTGCGGCGTGGCTTTCGCGCCGGTCGCGCGTACTTGGCCGTCCACCGGCACAGGGTCTTTCGAAAATCCGTGCGGTCCTCTCATCCTACGCCGCGAGGCGAAACCCCAGGTTGCTCGAAGCGCTTTCGGGCGTGTTCGAGCTGCGCGCCGCGACCCGGTAGCGGTTGCAGTACGAATCGTGGCAGAGGAACGATCCGCCCCGCATGGAGCGCCTTCCGGTCGGATGTGAAAGGACCGGATCGCGCGGTGCCGTCTCCGTGTGACAGGCTGGACTGAACCAATCCTCGCACCACTCCCACACGTTGCCGCAGACATTGTAGAGGCCGAACCCATTCGGCTCGTTCGATTCGGCCGGCGCCGGTGCAGGGTTCCAGCCTTCGGCAGGTGCGTTCGGAAACCCGCCACGCCATACATTGCAGCGGGGCACGCCATCGCGCATGAACTCGCCGCCCCAGGCCATCCTTTTGCACCAACGACGTGTTCGCCGTCGGCGCAATGATTGCGTGCCGCGAGGCCGGAGTGCGCATTCCTGAAGACATCTCCATTACGGGGGTCGACAACACCGACCTCGGCGCCACGCAGACGCCGGGGCTCACGAGCATCCGCACGCCGATCGTCGAGGTCGGCCGCGCAGCCGCCGAGCAGGTGATCGCGCGCCTCGAAGGCCGCGACCACGAAGCCTTCCAGACGCTGCCCTTCGAGCTGGTGAACCGCGGCAGCACCGCCGGTCCCGCAAAGAACCGCGGTTAGGGCTTTCCGAGCGAGCGCACCGCGCTTATTACTGCTTCGGGATTTTCGCGCGACAGGAAGTGGCCGGCGACCGGGATGACGCGCCGTTCGAACGCGCCGCTGAAATGTCGGGCCGCGTTTGCTGATTGCGCCGGCGCTCCAACGCCATCGCATTCCCCGTGAAGCACTATGGTCGGCACCGGAATCGACGGTTGCTCTGAGAGCAGTCTCTCCAGGTCGTCATAAGCAGGATCGCCCGGGGCATTCCCGTAACGGTGGCGATACGACTGGAGCGTGATGTCGATGAAATCCGGGTTGTCGAAACTCCCGGCGGTCAGGTCGAACTCGGCATCGGTGAATGCCCAGTTCGGCGACCAGAGCTTCCACAGCAGTTTCGCGATGCCGCCGCGGTCGCGCACGAGACCTTCCCGTCCGCGGGCTGTATGGAAGTACCACTGGTACCAGTAACGCTGCTCCTGCAATGGATCGGCAGGCGCGACCGAGCCGCGAATGTCCTGGATCGCGTACCCGTTGATCGTGACGAGGCCGCGAACTCGCTCGGGCCATAAAGCGGCCACCACGCAGGCTGCCCGCCCGCCCCAGTCGTAGCCGGCCACCAGCGCCTCCTGCAGCCCAAGCGCATCCAGGAAATCGCGCAGGTCCGCGCCGACCGCGGCCTGCTGGCCGGAGCGCGGTGTTTTCGGATCGAGAAAGCGCGTGGGCCCGAAGCCGCGCAGCCAGGGCACCAGAACGCGATAGCCCGCCTCGGCCAAGCCGCCGGCGACGGCGTCCCAGTCATGGACGTCCGACGGCCAGCCATGGAGCAGCACGACCGGGAACCCGCCCGGGGGGCCCGATTCCAGATAGCCGATCTCGAGGAGCGGGGTGCGTACGCTTCGGGTCAGGGGCGCGGCCATGAAGGATTCTAGCTGGCCCGCCGCGCCCTCCCGGCCCATTGGTACGCCAACGCACAGACCCTTTTTGCCGACCTCTTCACAATCCGTGTTGCTGTTTTTACCAACTGGAGAGATCAAATGACCCAAATCAAGCGTTTCACCGCATTGTTTTTCGCCGCCATCGTTATGGCAGTCGCAGGTTGCGCCCACATCGACGACCGCAGCGGCCCGGGCGAAGTCGTGTCCGACTCGTGGATCACCACGAAAGTGAAAGCCACGCTCGTCGAGAGCCCCGTGGTCAAGGCAAGGGAAGTCAACGTCGAGACGTTCAAGGGCCAGGTCCAGCTCAGCGGCTTCGTGAGCTCGGAAATGGCGATGAACGAAGCAGTTCGCCTCGCCCGCGACATCAAGGGCGTGACGGCTGTCAAAAACGACATGCGCATCAAGTAAGACCATGAAGAAAACGAGCGCCATTCGCAGCCTCCTGCTGGCGGCGTTGTTTGCCGCGGCCTCCACGGCGGGCACGGCGCTCGCGCAATTGAATGTCAACATCAGCCTCGCGCCGCCGGCACCTCAGTTCGAAACGGTGCCGGCGCTCGCGCCTGACCAGACCTGGGCCCCGGGCTACTGGGGCTTGAACGGGGACCGCTATGTCTGGGTCCGCGGCCGGCCGATCGCGCAGCGCACCGGCTATCGCTGGGATCCCGACCGCTGGGAAAACCGCGACGGCAACTACTATCGCCAGACCGGGCGCTGGACGCGCGACGGGGATTTCCGTTCCGCGAAGGTCAAGGTCAAGAAGGCCAAGCACCACGCCAAGCACGATGGCGGCGGTCACCACCGCGGCAAGGGCAAGCACAAGAACAAGAACAAGCACGGCTAGGTGCGCGGCAGCTTCTGCAAGCAACAGCCCGTTCGCGGTCCGAACGGGCTTTTTTTCGTGCAGACGGATCGCGCGGACCACAAAAGAACGCGGGGATTTTCCCGTTATCCCAACATGCGCGTATCGAATACGAATGGGCGTTGCACCGCGCGCCTGATTTTCGCCGCGTCCGGATGCGCGGGATTGGCGAGATAGTTGAAACTCTCCGGAATGATTACCGACGCTACGCGCAGCACCGCGGTTCTGCCTGCCCTTGCCCAGGCGTCGCCGCTCGGCTTCAATGCGGCCGGGGCAGGATAGCTGCGCCAGTCCTTGGGCAGACCGGGCCGTTTGGGCAAATCGGCGATCCGCACGCCGGCCGGGAGATCAATGGCCACCAGCACCAATCCCGGCGCGATGGTGTTGCTGTCGAAGTGCACGAAGGCCTCCAGCGTGGCAAGCGCGATCGACTCTGACGCGTAGACCACGGCAATGCCGCGTGAACTCCAGCGCCCGCCGAAACGCCGCGCGCCCTCGCCATCCATGCTGCCGGCGTGGCGCCGTGCGCAGATTCGCCAGACCCGCATCAGCTGGTCACGCCGTGACCGATGCGCCCGAGGACGTTCCTCACCTCCTCGTTGCCGATGTCGGTTTCGATCATGGCCAGTGGCGTCGCGCCGCCCAGCGCCCGGTTCGGCTGCCGCAGCCATGCGCGCGCCGCCTCGATGCCGCCGAACACTTCTTCGGCAAGGGCGGTCACACTGGCGATGCGGTACAGGCTGTTCGATTCCCCCGCCTTGAGCCTCGCCTCGCCGGCGCGGCGCGCGATGGTGCGCTGAGCGATCCCCGCCGCCTTGGCCAACTCCCCGGCTGAAAGGCCCAGTGCCCGGGTGAGCGAGCCAAAGGCGCCCGCGGGGATGCCGCGCTTCACCATTGCTATGGCTTGCGCGGCTGCCCCTACAACCGCTCGTCCGGCGGCGCTATTTCGGTCACGAGATCGCGGATCAGCGTCTTGTTCGGGAGCGGCTCGACAAGCATCTCGCGTCCTTCCAGGCGCGCGGTGCAGGCGTACACCGTCTTGCCATCCAGCATGACCATGCACTCCTTGCAACTGTTCGCGCTGGTGCAGGAATAACGGATCGCGAGCGACGGATCGAGGTGCGAGCGGATCCAGCGCAGCGCATCGAGCACCGACTGGCCGGGCTCGAACGGTACTTCGTGAATCTCGTGATACTGCGCTTCACCCGCCCCGCCGCGCTTGATATTCAGAATTGCGACCGAGCTCATGCGATCACCTGGTTTGTCTGCCACGCCGCGTCCATGCCGGGAAAGTCCTCCCGCTGGTGCGCGCCGCGGCTCTCGGTCCGGGACAGCGCCGAGCCCGCCACGCAGCGCGCTACGCAAAGCATCGTGGACAGGTCGAGCCAGTCGGCGAGTTCGGTGTCGTAGGGCTTGCCCGCCGGAGGCTTCATCCCCGGAAGTTCGCCCTGTATCGCCTCGATGCGGCCAAGTGCTCTCCCGAGGCCCGCGCCGGTTCGAAACGGGCCGACTTCCTTTTGCATGAGCGACTGCAGTTCCTCGATCAACGCCGCGGGATTGGACTCGCGTACTGACTTTCCCCGCAGGAGACGCGCGGCAGCGACATCGAATACCGAAGCATCCGCACGCACGGCACCCTGCCGCGATGCCCGATCCACTGCGCTGCGCCCCGCCTTGCGCCCGAACACCAACGCCTCGGTGATCGCATTGCCCGAGAGCCGGTTTGCCCCGTTCGCCCCACCAACGGCTTCGCCTGCGGCGAAAAGGCCCGCGACACGCGTCGCCATCGAGGCGTCGGCCTTTACACCACCCATGTGGTAGTGCGCAATTGGCGCGACCTCGATCGCCTGTTTCGTGAGATCGATGCCGTTCTTCGCCAGGCGGTCGATCACTGGCCCTGCCGCGGCACGCAGCTGCGCCTCGCTGCAATGCTCGAACGACAGCCACGCGCCGCCATGCGGCGAACCGCGCCCGGCCTCGACTTCCTTGACGATGGCGTAGGTCGCGAGGTCGCGCGTAACCACGTACTTGCCATCGTCGCTCGCGCCGTAGTTGTGCACGAACTCCTCGCGCTCGCCGTTGAGCAGCCGCCCGCCGAGCTTGTAGCGGAACGGGTCCCACATGATCGGGTCCATGCCGATGAGGCGCGGCGCGAGGTGGCCGATCGGGAAGAACTGCACGAACTCCATGTCGACCAGCTCCGCACCCGCCGCGAGGCACAGCGCGTAGCCGTCGCCGCTCATGTTGGCCGAGGCGCTGTTGCGTTGATAGAGACGCGTCAGGCCGCCCGTCGCAACCACGGTGGATGCGGCGGAAATCGTCACAGGCTGACCGGTGGCGAGATGCAGCGCCACGGCGCCGACGCATTCGCCATCGCGCATCACGAGCTCGCTGACCAGGAGGTCGCCGACGCGGCGGATTTCCGGCGTGCGGATCAAGCGCGTGCGTAGCGTTTTCGAAACCGCCGGTCCGGTATTGAGGAAATCCACATACACGCAGCGCGGCCGGTCGTGGCCCGGCGCGAAAGCCTGCTTCATCGGGCCGCGCTTCGACCCATCCTGCCGTGCCCAGCCCACGCCCCAGTCATCCATTTCGCGGATGACCTCGGGCCCTTCCTCGCACAGCAGCCGCGCGAGCGCCGGGTCGCACAGGCCGCGGCCCGCGGCAAGCGTGTCGGCGTAGTGATGCTCCCAGTCATCGGGTTCCTGCTCACCGAGCGCAACCGCGACGGTCATCTGCGCCATGATCGTCGCGCCGCCGCGCCCGATGAGGCTGCGATCCGCGAGGATCACCTTGGCGCCGCCGCGCGCCGCCTCGATCGCGGCATACATGCCTGCGCCGCCCGCGCCTATGACGAGCACGTCGGTTTCAAGATGCGTCACTGCGTGCCTTACTGGGTCGCGAGGCCACCGCGATGGCGAAGCCGCGCACTATTGTTTGTGTACCAGGCATTCGTAACTCCCTCTCAAGAAAATCTCGCGGGTGAGAACGGCCGCGCATCCCATCGTGTCGGCCGTCCAAGGATCAGGTCCGCGCACAGGCGCCCGGCCGCGGGGCCGAGCGTCATTCCATTCTGCGTGACCGCATGAAAAAGGCCCGGCACTTTCGCCGATTCGCCGATGACCGGTTGCGCGACGAACGCCGTGCCGGTCCATGACCGGATCACCAGCAGCGCGCCCAGCCCCGGCAACATCCGGGTGACCACCGCGAGGTTGCCGGAGATGCCCTGCATCGACGGACGCATGCGCCGCGCCTGCGGGTCCCACGCAGCGCGCCAGCCGCCGCCGATGATCAGGTTACCGCTGGCCGCCTGCTTGAGTGTAAGCCGCCGGGTCGAATGCGCAAGGTGATAGGGAATCGTCGGCGGCAGCGCCTCGGTCACCAGCATCTGGATCGGATTCGGGCGCACCGGCAGCGCGTCTCCCGCGAGAGCACCGACGGCCCCTGCCCACGCACCCGCTGCGTTCACCACGCGCTTCGCGGCAACGACGCCGCGATCCGTGGCGACCTGGAACCCGTCCGGGGTCTTGACGATCGAGAGCACCCGCGTTTGGGCATGCAGCCTGACCCCGGCGGCGAGCGCCGAAGCGAGCACCGCGGGTGCGGCCTTGAGCGGATTGATCTTGCCTTCGTCGCGCGACAGCGATGCCGCGATCACCCGCGGGGAGAGATAGGGCGCAAGGGAGCGCGCCTCCTCGCCCGAAAGCATCTCCATGCTGAGGCCCGCATTGCGCTCCCACGCGACCTTGCGGCGCAGGTGGGTGAGGCTTGCCTCGTCATCGGCTATGGTGAGCCCGCCTTCGATCTCGACTTCGATGTCGGTATCGGTCTCGGCTGCAAATTCGTCCCACAGGTAGACCGAATCCTTCTGCATCGCGAGCGTCGAGACCGGCGCGCGGATCGCCGATTCCACTGTCAGGTCCGCGAACCCGAAGGTCTGGAACTGCACATGCAGGCTACCCGCATTCGCCCCGGAAGCTTCGGCATGCGGCCGGTTGCGCTCGAGCACCGCGATCACCTGTCCCGCGCGCGCAAGCTCGCGCGCCGTGCACAGGCCGATGATGCCGGCACCGATGATCACCGTGTCCACCGAATCGAGCGTCGCGCCTTGTTCACGGCTGGCGGTGGGCGGCTCTTCGAGTTCTGCAAATGCGCTGATGTCGGGCTGCGTCCGTGCAAGCGCATCCATCGGCACGGGGCGAAGCGGTGCCTGCGCGCGGAAGTACGTGGCTTCGGTGAGTGGCGCACCGCCGGCCTCGGCGAGCATGCGCGCGATGGTCGGCGAGCAGTAACGCCCCTGGCAGTGACCCATGCCGCAGCGCGTTGCCCGCTTGATCGTCGCGAGGTCGAGCGCGCCGGCCGCGATTTCCTTGCGCACGGGGCCGAAAGCAACGTTTTCGCAGCGGCAGAGCACCGTGGCGTCCTGCGCAAGGCGCGTGCCGCAATCGGGCGCCGCAAAGACCCGCCACAGGCTGCGCTGGAATGCGCTCTCGCGCGCGAGCGCGGTCTGGGCCACGCTCGCCTGGTGTGAGCGATCCGCATCGTCCCCGGCAAGATCGCGAACAGCAGCCAGCCCCGCGATGCGGCCCTGGTTGAGCGCTGCATGCGCGCCCCAGGGACCGCCTGCATCGCCGGCCACGAACACGTCGCGGATGGACGTGCGGCAATCCGCATCGCGCGAGGCCGCCAGCACGGACGGATTTCGCTCGTCCACCTCGTGACGGCAGCCTATGAGGCGAGTCAGCTCCGTCGAAGGCGCAAAGCCATAGCCGGTGCAGACGACATCGACCGCAAAGCTCTTTTCGCTGCCGTCAACCAGTGTCCCATTCGCTGCGATGCCGGCGACGACCGCGCGCTCTGCACGGCCCTCGCCCTCGACCCGGATCAGCACGTGCTCATGCAGCACGGGCACGCCATGTGAGCGCAAGGCCTTGAGATAGCCCAAGCCGTCGCGCAGCAGGTCGAACCGCTTGCTCGCGAGCGCGAGCAGGTCCGCCGCCTTTGCGCGAAACGGCGAGCGCGCGGCCTCCGCGACCGCGACGACCTCCACGCCATTGCGCGCAAGGTCGGCCGCGACCTGCAGGTTGAGCGGGCCGTTGCCGGCGATCAGCACGCGATGCCCCGCCGCCACCTGGTAGGCGCGCGCCAGCGTTTGCGCGGCGCCCGTGTTCATGACGCCCGGCAGCGTCCATCCCGGGACGGGCCACGACCGCTCGTATGCGCCGGAGGCGACAACCAGCCTGGCCGCGGTCACTTCGAGCGGGCCGTTGGCGTCGATTGCCTGCAGCGTCACGCCGCCGTCGCTATTCGCTTTTGCATCCCACACGGTGCACTGGCTGTAGATGCGCGCACCGAGTTCGCGTACGCGTGCCACCAGCTTCGCACCGGCCGAGAATTGGGAATCCGGTTGCGCTCCCGTGCCTGCGTTCCCCGTTCCACCGCCCTGCATCCGGTGGCTTTTCGCGACCGGCTTGTAGTACTGCCCGCCGGGCGCGGGCCGCTCGTCGAGGATGATCACCAAAAGCCCGCTCGAAGCGATCGCCTCGGCCGCCGCAAGGCCCGCGGGACCGCCACCGAGCACGACCACCTGAGTGACTTCCGACCTCGATGTGCGCTCCACGCGCGGCACCGCGTCGGCCAGGTCGGCGGCCGCGCCGGTGCAGACGCGCATTCCGGCTTGGACCGTGGTCAGGCAGGCCCGCTCTCCGGGCCGGCCGTTCACGCTGACGCGGCAATCGAAGCAGACACCCATGCCGCAATAAAGCCCGCGAGGTTCGCCTTGGACGTTTCGCCGCAGCGCAAGCTGCCCCGCAGCCGTCAGCGTGGCCGCGAGGCTTTCACCCTCGAGCGCTTTGGTGGCATGGCCATCGATGTCGATCTCGATCCACGGACCGGAGGGCTCGAGGCCGGCGCGCCGGATGCGAAGGTCGACCAAGGGATCTGAAGCGGGGGGCGGGGCAGGCGGCACGCGTCGATGGTGCGGGCAGTGCCGCAAGCAGGCAAGCGAATCCATGCCCTGTTTCACCGGGTGAGCCGGAGGTCCGCTTTACGTGCATATAGGAGCAATTCTGGTGCGAGCGGGAACCGAGGGTTGAACGCGAACTGGATTGAGCAGCCTGTGGGCTGGCGTTTCCGGTTGTGCGGCGCATCAGGAGATGCGGCAGATGTTCCTTGCAAACGCAACCAATGCGGCGTAGCTTGTCCACATGGCCTCGTTCGAGCTCGAGAAGCACGCTTTCTTCTGGTTGACGCAGGTGATCGCCAGCCGCGACCGACGCCTGGCCGAAGCGCTCGACGGCCACCGACTGCGCGCGCCGGAGTGGCGTGTCCTTGCGACGCTTCACGCGCGCCAGCGCTGCTCGATGAGCGAGCTTGCGGACCTCGCGTCGATCGAGCGCTCGACGCTTACGCGCATCGTGGACCGCATGCAGCAGGCGGGCTGGGTCACGCGCCTGTCGGATGCCGACGACATGCGCGTGACGCGCCTTGCCCCGACCGCTTCCGGCGAGAAACTCTTTGCGCGCGTATGGCCGGCGGTGGAAGAACTCAACATTGCAGCGCTTGCCGGCTTGCCCGAAGGCGCCGCGGACCTCATGCGCTGGACGCTGCAGCGCATGCAGGCCAATCTCGACACGGAACTTGCGGGAAAAGGGGCCAGGCTCAAACCTGACAACGTGGAACTTCGTCAGGTTTGAGCCTGGCCCCTTTTCCCCTTTTCCCGCGTCCAATTCGTAACGCAAGCAGGAGGGAGCAATGCTTCAGGAATCCATTCCCAATGTCGCCAGGCTGGTCGAGCCCGACCGCGTGCACAAGTCGGTCTACACCGACGAGCAGCTCTTCAACATGGAGATGGAGCGCATCCACGAGCGCGTGTGGATCTACTGCGGCCACGAGACGCAGGTGAAGAAGCCCGGCGACTACTACACGGTGCAGATCGGCCGCCAGCCGATGATCATGGTGCGCGGGGCGGACGGGACCGTGAACGTGCTCTACAACCGCTGCCCGCATCGCGGCTCGATGATCTGCGGCGACCGCAGCGGCAACACCGGCGAGTTCTTCCGCTGCTCTTATCACGCGTGGACCTTCAACCACGACGGCAAGCTCAAGAACATCCCGATGATGGAGTCGGGCTACAAGGACACGCGCTGGACGCGCGACAACCCCGACACCAACATGAAGAAGGCCGCGCGCGTGGAGAACTACCGCGGCTTCGTGTTCGCGAGCCTCGCCGAAGACGGTCCTTCGCTCCTCGAATTCCTCGGCCCCTCGAAGATCGCGTTCGACGACATCTGCGACCGCGCGCCCGCTGGGGAGGTCGAAGTGGTGCCGACGTGCTTTCGCGTGATCCAGAACTCCAACTGGAAGATCTTCCTCGAGAACCAGCTCGACGCGCTGCACCCCTCGGTCACTCACCAGTCCACGGGTCGTGCTGCACGCGAGGTCGAGGTCGAGATCGAGAAGAAGACCGGCAAGATCCCGCTCTCGTACCACATGCTTTCGGCATTCGCGACGGTAACGATCGACAAGTGGGACAACTTCCAGACCATCAACTACCCGTACGGCCACTGCATCCTCACCGGCTACATGGGCCTGCGCCCGCAGGACCCCGACACGCTCGCCTACGAGAAGACATTGACCCGCGCCTACGGCGAGAAGAGGAAGGAAGAGATCCTCTCGACCAACATCCACCACGTGCTGATTTACCCGGGCCTTTCGGTGCAGTCGCCGCTGCAGCAGCTGCGCGCGGTGCGGCCGCTTGGCGTGAACAAGACGCTCACCGAGATCTGGCACTTCCGCCTCAAGGGCGCGCCCGAGCCGATCTATCGCCGTGCGTTGGCCTATTACAACCTCGTCAACTCGCCCGCCACGCTGATCAACGCGGACGACCTCGAGAATTTCTGGAAGATCCAGACCGGCCTGGGATCGGACGGCGGCGACTGGGTGAGCTTCGCTCGCTACTACGGGCGCGACATCGAGAAGAACGGCGCGCTGGAAACCGGCGAAGGCATGGGGAC
>CAZZDV010000049.1:12200-18658 GCA_964652785.1 uncultured Bordetella sp. | reverse complement strand
GGGCGGCCTGCGCGAGCCGCTTGCCCTGCGCGATGCAAAGCGCGCGTTCCGCGTCGCTCACTGGGTGGTCGTCGGACACGCCGGCCACGTGGCTCGGTCCGTAGGGCGTGCCTCCACCCTGCGTCGATGACAGCAGGGGCTCGGTATACGGCAGCCCGACGATCAGCATGCCGTGATGCAGGAGCGGCAGCATCATCGAAACGAGCGTCGTCTCCTGTCCGCCGTGCATGCTTGCGGTGGAAGTGAACACGCAAGCGGGCTTGCCCGAGAGCGCGCCCGAAAGCCAGAGGCCGGAGGTACCGTCGAGGAAGTATTTCATCGGCGCGGCCATGTTGCCGAATCGCGTCGGGCTGCCGAGCGCAAGCCCCGCGCATTCCTCGAGATCCTTCAATTCGCAATAGGGCGCGCCCGCGTCCGGGATGGCCGGCGCCGCCACGCTCGTGACTGCCGCGACCTTGGGCACCGTGCGCAATCTCGCGCTTGCTCCGGCGACGCGCTCGATGCCCTCGGCCACGAGCTCGGCCATGCGCCGGATCGATCCGCCTTGGGTGTAGTAGAGGACGAGGATGTGGGAGGACTGCGCTGAGGACTGAGCTGGCATCGGATCGCAACCGCGCGAGGCGGTTTTATGAAGGCTGCTTCGAAGGGGACGGTATTATAGGGTCGACCATGTCGAGTACTGCCCCTTCCACCGGCCGCGTAGTTGCCGCGTTCAGCGCGACCATGGTGCGCAGGGTCGACGAGGACCGCTGCTTCCAGGTGGCGGCGGGCCTGACGTTCACCACGCTGCTTGCGCTCGTGCCGCTGTTCGCGGTGGTGCTTTCGGTCTCCACGGCGTTTCCCGCCTTCCAGCAGTGGATCGATGCGCTCCAGCAGTTCGTCATGCGCAACTTCCTGCCCGACACCGGCCGCCGGCTGATCAACACCCAGCTCATGGAATTCGCGGGCAAGGCCGCGCAGCTCACCGCGATCGGGCTGGTCTTCCTCGGCATCACCTCGCTTTCGCTGATGCTGAGCATCGACGAGACGTTCAACCGGCTCTTCCGCGTGCAGCAGCCCAGGGGCTTGATCAAGCGCGTGCTGATCTACCTCGCCGCGCTTGCAGTGGCGCCCCTGCTGATCGGGGCGAGCGTGTCGATCACCTCGTGGATCGTCGGGCAATCGCTCGGCTACCTCGGCCAGCCCGACTGGGTGTCGCTGGGCGTGCTGCGCTTTGTGCCGTACGCGTTTACCTGCATCGCGTTTACGCTGGTCTACTACCTGCTGCCGAACCGCAAGGTCGATCTGAGGCATGCGATCGCCGGCGGCCTGATCGCGGGCCTTGCCTTCGAGCTGGCCAAGCTCGGCTTTGCGACGTACATCCGCTATTTCCCCACGTACACGATGATCTACGGCGCGTTCGCGGTGATCCCGATCTTCCTGCTGTGGGTCTATATCTCGTGGGTGGTGGTCGTGATCGGGGCCACCATCACGGCGGTGCTGCCCCAGTACGATGGCGTGGACGGGGATTCAGGTTCCGGCGCCGGTACAATCGCGCCCGAGAACCCATCACGAGGACCCTCGATGACCGCCCCGATGCCCGCCAGGGCCGCCGCCGAAAACCCGATCGACCGCCGGGAGCGGCTTATTGTCGCCCTGGACGTGCCCTCCGCCGCGCAAGCCCGGCAACTGGTCGAATCGCTTGGCGACTCGGTGAGGTTCTACAAGATCGGCCTGGAGCTCTTCACTTCCGGCGGGTATTTCGAGCTGCTCGAATGGCTCGCGGCCCGCGACAAGAAGGTGTTCGCCGACCTCAAGTTCTTCGACATCCCCGAGACGGTCCGGCGGGCGGTCTTGAACCTCAAGGGCAGCGGCGCGACCTTCGTGACGGTGCATGGCCATCGCTCGGTCATGGAGGCGGCGGTGTCGGCGAAGAGCGGCGTGCGCATCCTCGCCGTCACCGTGCTCACGAGCTTCGACAAGAGCGATCTCGCGGAAATGGGCGCGGCCGGGGAAGTCGGGCAGCTCGTCCTCTCCCGCGCGCGGGGTGCGCTCGAATGCGGATGCGACGGCGTGATTTCTTCGGGCCTCGAGGCGCCGCAGATCAAGGCCGCGTTTGGCAGCCGGCTGACGATCGTGACCCCGGGCATCCGGCCGGTGTCCGCGGCGCAGGCCAAGCCGGCCGACGACCAGAAGCGCACCGTCGATGTGGCGCAGGCCTTCGCTAACGGCTCGGACTACATCGTGGTCGGTCGCCCGATCCGCGAGGCGCCGGACCCCCGCGCCGCGGCGGAATCCATCCAGTCGACGATCGCGGGGATCTTCCCCGCCTAGCGTTTCGACGCCCAGGCCCGCGCTGCCTGGTCCTGGGTCCATCGGTACTCGCTCGAGAGCGGCTCCACGATCTCGAGCATGGCCGCTGCATCGCGCGGCCGGTCTTCGCGCCGTTTTGCCAGGCAGGCCAGTATGAAGTCGTCGAGCGCGACCGGGACGCCATCGGCAATGCTCGAAGCGCGTGGCGGCGGTTCGTTCAGGACGCGCTGCGCAAGCTCCAGGTCATCCTCGCTTTCGAACAGCTTCCTCCCCGTGAGCAGGTAGAAAGCCACCACCCCCACCGAATAGACGTCGGCTCGCGCGTCCACGTCGCCCGGCGAGCGGATGCGCTCGGGCGCCATGTAGAGGGGCGTGCCGAGGATGCGCAGGCCATGCGTGAGATCGCGGGTGTGCGGGCCCGCCACGTTCTTAACCAGCCCGAAATCCAGGATCTTCACCACGTCCAGCTCGATGCCTCGCCTGCAGACCATGATGTTTTCCGGCTTGATGTCGCGATGCACGAGGCCTTTGGCATGCGCCTCTGCAAGGCCAGCGCAGAGCTGGCGAAGGATGTGCACGGTCCTTGCAACCGGCGCGGGGCCGTCTTGCGCGACCATCTGGGCGAGCGTGATGCCGTCGAGGTATTCCATCGCGTAATAGAGCAAGCCATCGCGCGTGCGGCCATAGTCGAAAATCTCGACCGTGTTCGGATGCGAGAGCTGGCTGGCGAGCTGCACCTCGCGCTCGAAGCGGGCGATCATTTCGTCGCTGGCGCGCAGGCGCTTGAGGATCTTCACCGCGGTCGGGCGCTTGAGCAGCGCGTGGCGTGCGAGGTACACGCTGGCCATTCCGCCGGAACCGATCTCGCGCTCGATGACGTAGTCGCCGGCCTTGTTGGCGCTGCCGAAACGGCGCTTGAAGCCCGCGGCGATCACGCCGGCGCCCATCGCCGCGACGACCGCGACGAACAGCGCGATCAGTACTGCCGCGTAGGCGACCTTTAAAAAGCGCAGCGGGGCATACGCTTCCTCGGCGCCGATCTCGAAGGCCACGGCCACGTCGAGTTCGGGAAGCCAGCGCCACGCCCCGACGACCGGCGAGCCGTGATATCCCGGATAGGGGTCGAGCAGCACCCCGCGCTGTGCTTCAGGCCTGCTGGCGGCGCGGCCGGCGAGCGCCGCGGTAGCCAGGCGCGTAAATGGGCGATCGGCCGCAGGTGGCGCGTCCGGCGTTTGCGGTCCGGATTCGCGAATCTGCGTATTCAGCAGCGCGCCGGTCCCGTGGGGCAGCAAGTGCATGCGTTGGAGCTCGGCGGGGAAGCGGCTCTCCGAGAGCATGTAGCCTTCCGCGTCGAATGCGTAGACCTCGCCGGTCTGGCCTGGACGCGCAGCGGCGAGAATCGCCGAGAAGCCCGCTTCGGCGGGTTCGGCGATCCCCAGGACTGCACGCACCTGTCCGGTTTCGTCGCGCACCGGCGTCTCCATCCAGGCAAGCGGGCCGCCGGCGCGCAGGCTCGGCGGCAATTCGACGCGATCGGTATCGCGCACCGGGCGCACGAATTTCGACTTCCCGCGGAACACTTCTTCGAGCAACGGAGCAAACCGGCGGGGATGCACGCTGAGGCCGCAGTAGTCCGGGTAGCGTGTCGACAGCAGCCGGCCGTCGGGACCGATCACGTTATGCCCGGCGCTGCCTTCGTCTGCGAGAAGGGGCCGCAGGATCTCATTTACCCGCGCGCGTTCCGGGCTGGCGCAGATTTTCGAGGAGTCGCCGCCCGCTTGAGCCGCTTTATCGACGAGGGCGAGCACCGCCTCGCGCACCGCGGGATCGCGTGCAATGCGTTCGGCATCCGCGATCTCCTCCGCGATCCAGACGCGCAGGCTGTTGACCTGCGCATCGAGCAGTCCCCGCATGCTGTCGGAGCGCAATTCGCGCAGGGACGTTTCGACCGTGTGATAGGTCCACGCGCCGATCGAGAAAAGCAACAGCGCAACGATTCCCGCAAGGGTGAGCAAGCCGGCCCGTGTTGCGAGCCAGCGGCCGGGGGGCGCCGCGGTCTGGGCTGGTTCGTCCTCAGCGATCTCGCCCACCGGGATCGGGAGCCGGGGGCGTTACGGAATCGGGACGGCGGCGAGCAGTTGCGCGGCCACGTCCACGCGGCGGTTGGTGTCGTGCGCAGGCCGCAGGCGGTGCGCGGCCACGCCGGGCAGCACGGCCTGGACGTCTTCGGGAATCACCTTGTCGCGGCCTTCGAGGTACGCCCATGCGCGCGCCGAGTGCACCAGCGCAAGCGCCGCGCGCGGGGAGAGGCCCGAAACATAGTTGGCCGAGCGCCGCGTGTGCTCGATGATCGCCTGCACATAGTCGAGCAGGGCGGGCGCCACGTGCACCCGGCCGGCCTCGTCCTGCAGCACGACCAATTCCGACGGCTTGAGCGAGGGCTCGAGGACGGCGAGCATGTCTCGCCGATCCGCGCCCGCGAGCAGCGCGCGCTCGGCATCGCGGTCCGGATAGCCGAGCTCGATGCGCATGAGGAAGCGGTCGAGCTGCGATTCGGGGAGCGGGAAAGTGCCGACCTGCTCCGAGGGATTCTGTGTCGCAATGACGAAGAACGGTTCGGGCAGGCGGCGTGTCTCGCCTTCGGCCGTCACCTGGTGCTCTTCCATTGCCTCGAGCAATGCGCTTTGCGTCTTGGGCGTCGCGCGGTTGATCTCGTCGGCGAGGATCACCTGCGCGAAGATCGGGCCGGGATGGAACTTGAACGCGCCGCTGTCGCGCTCGTACACCGACACGCCGATGATGTCCGCCGGCAGCATGTCGCTGGTGAACTGGATGCGGTGGAAATCCAGCCCGAGCGAGCGGGCGAGCACGTGCGCGAGGGTCGTCTTGCCCACGCCGGGCAGGTCCTCGATGAGCAGGTGCCCGCGCGCGAGGATGCAGGCAAGCGCAAGGCGGATCTGCGCTTCCTTGCCGAGGATGATCTGGCCGGCCGCCTCGATGACGCGATGGGCGGGCGAGGCGGACTGGAATTTGGGTTTGAGGAGCATGGGCGAATTGTACGGTCTCGGGGTGCGCGGCGGCTACCCGCGAGCGGGGAAGGACCGGCGATTACGCTATGATTCGCAAACAAATTCACGAATATCCGCACCGGACATGACCACCGCTTTCATCACGCACGCCGATTGCGCCAGGCACGATATGGGTGCGCACCATCCCGAGTGCCCGGCGCGCCTAGCGGCGATCGAGGACCAGATGATCGCCTCGGGCATCGGCCAGTACCTGTCGAGGTACGAAGCCCCGCAGGCGACCGACGCCCAGATCGCGCGCGTGCATCCGCCCGAATACGTGCGCGCGATTCGCGAAGCCGCGCCCAAGAGCGGCACCGTGCATCTCGATCCGGACACCGCGATGAACCCGCACAGCCTGTTGGCAGCCCTGCATGCCGCCGGCGCGGGGGTGCTCGCAACCGATCTCGTCCTCGAGGGCAAGGTCGAGAACGCGTTCTGCAGCGTGCGCCCGCCGGGCCATCATGCGACGCGCACGCGGCCGATGGGCTTCTGCATTTTCAACAATGTCGCGATCGCGGCGCGCCACGCGATCCACGAGCATGGGCTCGAGCGGGTGGCGATCATCGATTTCGACGTGCATCACGGCAACGGCACCGAAGACATCTTCACGGGCGATGCGCATGTGCTCATGGCCTCGATCTTCCAGCATCCGTTCTATCCCTACAGCGGCACCGAGCCCGGCGCAGACAACATGATCAACGTGCCGCTGCCCGCGGGCGCGGGCAGCAAGGCATTCCGCGAAGCCGTGACGCGTGACTGGCTGCCGGCCCTGGAAGCGTTCGCGCCGCAACTCGTCGTCTTTTCGGCCGGGTTCGACGCGCATGTCGACGACGACATGGCCATGCTCGCTTTCCAGGACGCCGACTACGCGTGGGTCACCCAGCAGGTCAAGGCCGCGACCGATCGCCACACCGGCGGCAGGATCGTTTCGATGCTCGAGGGCGGCTACGACTTGTCCGCTCTCGGGCGCAGCACCGTGCAGCACCTGCGCGTGCTCGCCGGATTGAGCTAGGCACAGGTGAACCTGCGGTTCCCCCGTATCTATGGTTCCCCCGTACCCCCTCCCTCAGGCACAGGTGAACCTATGGTTCCCCCGTA
>CAZZDV010000049.1:0-12100 GCA_964652785.1 uncultured Bordetella sp. | reverse complement strand
CTATGGTTCCCCCGTACCCCCTTCCTCAGGACACCATGAAAATCAATCGTTCGTTTGCCGCATTCGCGGCGCCCGTTCTTTTTTCGCTCGCCGCGGCCGGGTGCGGCTCGGTCAGCATGCCCAGCAGCCTGTGGCCATTCAGTGACGACAAGAACATGGAGCGCTCGCGCGTCCCGGCGAATTCGGTGACTTACCAGTGCGCCGGCGGCAAGCGCTTCTACCTGCGCACGCTGGAGAGCGGCGCGGCCGCGTGGGTGATCCTGCCCGAGCGCGAGTTCCGCCTCGACCGCGTGGCGGGCGACGCGACACGCTATGGAAACGGCAGGGCAGTGCTTACGGTGACCGCGGAAGAAACCAGCCTGACCGACGGGCCGACAGTCAGCTACACCGGCTGCAGGATGCCCTCGGCCGAGCCGGCGCCGGCGAAGAAGTCGTAGCGGCGAATCGCCGGCCCGGGGCGGCCGGCACGGCGCCAGCTAGCGCGGGCGCCCCTTCGGGATCGCGGGATTGAACAGCTCGATCTCCGCCTTGACCTGTTCGCGGCTGCGCTCATAGACGATCTCGCGGCCCATCGCCGAGCCCGCATAGGCCATCGCGTTGCGGGTCGGCGTGAGCTGGCACTTCACGCTGTGGATGCCTTCGCCGAGGACGACTTCGATGAACTCGACGCGCTTGTTGAGGACCGCCACGTCCATGGTCTTGCCGGTATCGGTGATGCGGACCTTGATCTTTTCGACATTCATGGCGATCCCCCGGAAGCGTTGCGTTTGGCCCGGCTACTCGACCTTCGCCTTTGCGCGAAGCTCGGCAATGAGGCTTTCGATGCGCGCGCGCTGCAGGCGCTGCGAGATGTTGGGCTTGACCTCGGCGAGCGGCGGATGCTGCGCATTGCGCGAATCGTCGAGCTGGATCACGTGGAACCCGAAGCGCGACTTGACGGGCGCCTCGGTGTAGCGGCCCTTGGTGAGCTTGACCATCGCGTTTGCGAAATCCTTGTCGAACGTGCCCGGCGACTGCCACTCGAGGTCGCCGCCCTTGGTCTTCGAGCCGTCGTCCTTCGAGACCTTGCGCGCGAGCTCGTCGAACTTGGCGCCCTTCTTCAGGTCTGCAATGACGGTTTTCGCCTCGTCCTCGGTGCCCACGAGGATGTGGCGCGCCTTGTACTCGCGCTCGCCGAGCTCGGCCTTGACGCGGTCGTATTCCTTCTGCATCTCGGCATCCGTGATCGGGTGCGTGCGGATGTACTCGCGCAGGTAGGCCTGCACGATCACGGTCTGGCGCACGAGCTCGAGCTCGTTCACGATCTCGGCTTTCTTGGTGAGGCCGCCCTTCACCGCCTCCTGCGAAATGATTTCGCGGTTGACGAGCTCGTCGCGGACCGCGGCGCGCAGCTGCGGGCTGTCGGGCTGGCCTTGCTGGGCGCGCTCGCGCAACAGCAGCTCGCCGCGCTGCTGCGGGATGGCGACGCCGTTGACGGTCGCTACCGGGCCGCTGGGGGCCACGGTGATTGCCGACGGCACGGGCGGGGCCGGCTTGGCCTGCGCCTGGACGAGCGCGGGGAAGGCTGCGAGCAGCGCCGCGGCCGTGGCGGCGGCGAGAGCGGTTGGGCGGAAGTTCATCTGCGTCCTCTTTCGGTTGGTTTCGCGTTGCTGGTGCGTACTGCGGGCCTTTTCAGGCCTCATCCGGTGCACGCGCCTGGATCTGCAGGGCGTGGATGGGATTGTTCATGAGGTCGCCGAGTGCAGCGTACACCATGCGATGGCGCGCCACGGTGGGCTTGCCCTCGAAGGAGCGGGACACGATGGCCACGCTCCAGTGCGTGTTGCCGCCGGGCGCGGCGCCCGCATGCCCGGCATGGGCGGCGCTGTCGTCGGTGATCTCGAGCGATTCGGGATGGAGCGCGCCGAGCCGCTCGCGCATGACCGGCTCGAGGTTCAAGGCTTCCTGCCTTCGGAAACGTCCTCTCCCGGCGTGTCCTCCGGGCTGAAGCGCGAGAGGTAGACGGCCTGGCCGATCACGAAGGCGAACATCAGCCCCATGCCGCCAAACAGCTTGAAGTTGACCCAGACGTTCTCGGAATAGTTGTACGCGACATAGAGGTTGATCACGCCCATGCAGGCGAAAAACCCGACCCAGCTCCACATCAGCTTCGTCCATGCCGGATCCGGCAACTGGAGCTGCTTGCCCATCATGGCGCGGATGAGGTTCTTGCCGAAGGCCAGGTGCGCGACCGCAAGCGAGCCGCCGAACAGCCAGTAGAGCACCGTGGGTTTCCACTTGATGAAGGTCGGGTCCTGCAGCAGCAGAGTGGCGCTGCCGAACACCGCGATCACGCCGAAGCTCACCCACAGCATCGGCTCCACCTTGCGGTGGCGGAACCACACCCACGCGATCTGGCCGACCGTCGCGGTCATGGCGACTGCCGTGGCCACGTAGATGCCGGCGAACTTGAAAGCGACGAAAAAGAGGATGACCGGGAAGAGGTCGAAAAGGAATTTCATGAGCCGTGGATTTTACCATTCTGGGGCGCTTTGCCCCCTGTGCGAGCCCTGGGGGGCTACTTCTTCTCGAACCTGAGAGAAGCCGAATTGATGCAATAGCGCAGCCCCGTGGGTTGCGGGCCGTCGTCGAACACGTGGCCGAAATGCGCATTGCAGGCGGCGCAATGCACCTCGGTGCGGTTCATCGAATAGCTGCTGTCGGTCTCGGTGGCGACGTTTTCGGGGCGCGAGGGCTGCCAGTAGCTCGGCCAGCCCGAACCCGAATCGAACTTGTGCTGGGAGGAGAACGCCTCGGCGCCACAACAGATGCAGCGGTAGAGGCCCTTGTCGTGGTTGTCGGTGTACTCGCCGGTAAAGGCGGGTTCGGTGCCGTGCTTGCGCGTGACGTTGAATTGCATCGGCGTCAGCTCGGTCTTCCAGTCAGCGTCGGTCTTGCCGGATTTCAATTATTTCTCCTTGTGCGCAGCAGGGGGATCGGAGCGAGACGCCATTATCGGCCGGATTTTGCTGCGCCGCATCTGCACACCGCGTCTGACCCGTGGAGTGCAAATGAGTTCAAATGCGCGACGCCGTTCGCGCTTGCGTCGCGCGCGCGGCTCTCAGGACGAGCAGCTGACCGAAATCCCGCCGGCCCATCCCGGCGGGTGTCCCGCGTAACGCTCCATGCCGGCCTGCTCGCTGAACGGGTCCGAAAGCAGCACGCGGAGCTCTTCGATGAGCGTGAAGTCGCGCTGGTCGCGCGCCCGCACGATCGCTTCTTCCGCCATCCAGTTGCGCAGCACATAGGCGGGATTGGCAAGGTCCATGCGGTCGCGACGCTCCGCGTCCACCGAGCCTTCCTGCACGAGCCTTTCGCGATACCTTTTCGCCCAGGCGTCGAACGCTTCGCGCTCGACGAACTGGTCGCGCATCCTCTCGTTTCGCGCGCCGGGGTCCGTGTCGAACAACGACAGGCCGCGAAAGAAGATCGTGAAATCGGTGCGGCTCGCCTGCATGAGGCCGAGGACGTCCTCAACGAGCTTGGCGTCGCCCTCGTGGCTGGCGCGCAGCCCGAGCTTGGCGCGCATGAGCGTCGTGTAGGCGGCGTCGAAAGCCGGCTCGAATCTCTGCAGCGCGGCCTCGGCTTCTTCCATCTCCATGAGCGGCAGCAGCGCCTGCCCGAGGCAATACAGGTTCCAGTGGGCGATGCCGGGCTGGCGGTTGTAGGCATACCGCCCGCCGTCGTCCGAGTGATTGCAGACATGGTTCCAGTCGAAGCCGTCGAGGAACCCGTAGGGGCCGTAGTCGATCGTGAGGCCGAGGATCGAGAGGTTGTCGGTGTTCATGACGCCATGGCAGAAGCCGACCGCCTGCCAGCGCGCGACCAGCTCGGCGGTGCGGTGCACGACCTCCGAGAGCAGCGAAAGGTGCGGTTTCTCCGCGGCAAGCAGCTCGGGGAAATGCTCGCGCAGCACGTAGTCGGCGAGGGTGCGCACCTGCTCGTACTGCTTGCGGTGATAGAACAGCTCGAACGAGCCGAAGCGCACGTGGCAAGGCGCCATGCGCGTGAGCACGGCGGAAGTCTCGACGGTTTCGCGGACCACCGGCGCATCGCTGCCGGTTATCGCAAGCGCGCGCGTGGTCGGGATGCCCAAGCCATGCATGGCCTCGGAGCAAAGGTATTCGCGGATGGTCGAGCGCAGCACCGCGCGCCCGTCGCCCATGCGCGAATAGGGCGTGCGCCCGGCGCCCTTGAGCTGCAGGTCCCAGCGGCGATCGTCGGGCCCGAGGGCTTCGCCAAGCAGGATCGCGCGCCCGTCGCCGAGCTGCGGCACGAAGACGCCGAACTGGTGGCCGGCATAGATCGCCGCGAGGGGCTCCGCGCCTTTGGGAACGCGGTTGCCGCTGAAGATCTCGACGAATTCCGGCGTGCGCGCAAAGGCCGGGTCGAGGCCGATCAGCGCGGCCGCCGTTGGGTTGAAAGCAACCAGGTAGGGCTCCGGCAGCAGTGTGGGCTGCAGGCGCGTGAAGAATTCGGCCGGCAGGCGTGCGTAGGTGTTATTGAAGCGCAAGTGCTTGCCGCCGTTGGCCGGTGCCGCGCCTGGCGAGCCGCCGGTGCCCGGAGCGGACCGCTTGGCCGGGGAAGGGTCGCTCATCGGGCTTCCTGCGAGCAGTCCCAGAGGTTCGGGGTCACGGTGTTGTGATAGCCGGAAACGAAATCGCGCGGTGCGCCGCTTGCGGCATCGAACACGTGCCTGTGCACTGCGCCGATGTTCGCGCCGTACACATGGATACTCACCGACGGCCGGTCCGCGTAGGCATTGGACACGACATGGATGTCGCCGATCGTCGGCGACAGCCGGTCGACTTCACCGGGCTCGATGCGATGCTTGCCGCTCGCGCGGAAAGGCTGCCCGGCGGTGACGCCCGCGAATTCCTCGCAAACCTCCGCCCCGCGCATCACGCCGACGAGGCCCCACACCGTGTGGTCATGCACCGGCGTTTTCTGGCCCGGGCCCCACACGAAGCTCACCACGCTGAAGCGCTCGAGCGGGTCGCAGTGAAGCAGGTACTGGCGGTACGAATCCGGCGAAGGCTGCGCAAACTCGTCCGGCAGCCAGTCGTCGTGGCCGATGAGGTCCTTGAGGAGCTTCTCGCCCTCGGAGAGCATGCGGGCTTCATCGGCGCCAGGCTCCCCGACGAGTCGGGTCATGTCCTGGATATAGCGGCGCAGGCGGGCGGTGTTGCGTGGGATGAGTTGCGGCATGGGAGGTGGATTGGAGTGGGGCATCGGGACGGGTCCTATTGTGAAACCCGGGGCAGCCACAAGGCAAAGGCGACGCGTTTCATTCTGTGACTCCCCTGTTGACCAAGTGGCTATGTTACCGAAAAGCGCATGCGCGCCCCGGGCAATATCCGGCCCGGTTAAATGGAAACCCTGTCAGCCGGCCGGGTCGATCGGCAGGCGGCCGGCGATGCCGAAAGCCTGCTCCAACAGCGCGCCTGCCGCGAGCACGGCTGCATCGCCGTGGGTCGGGCCGACGATCTGCAGGCCGACCGGCAATCCGTCCCTGGTGAAGCCGCAGGGCAGCGAGAGCGCCGGGCAGCCGGTCAGCGTGATCACGAAGGTGAGGAACATCCAGTCGATGTAGCTGGTGAGGTGCTGGTCGCCGATGCGGGTCGGGTAGGGCTGCTCCACGGGATAAGGCGGGACGGCCACCACGGGACACAGCAGGAGGTCGAAGTCGCCGAAGAAGGCGGCCGTGCGGTGATACAGCGCATTGCGTTCCCGCTCGGCGCGGATGATCTCTTCGTTTGTGAGGTCGAGGCCCTTCTGGATGTTCCAGATGATCGAATCGCAGATGCGAGCGCGTTCCTTTGCGAGAAGCTCGCCGCGCAATGCCGCGAACAGCAGGCCCCGTTGCGCCTGGAAGGTGTCGATCGAATTGGAGAAGTCGGGGGCGCGCTCCTCGACCACGGTGCCGAAATCCTCGAAGCGCCAGGCGGCGGCCCGGCAGATCCCGGCGATCTCCGGATCGACGTTCGACAGGCCGAGGTTGGCCGAGAACGCCACGCGGCGGGGGGGACGGGGTTCGCGCACTTTGGAGGCAAAAGACGACCGCGGCGCCGGCATCGAGAGCGGATCCCGCGGGTGCTGCACCGAAAGCGCGTCCAGCATCAACGCGAGGTCCGGTACGTTGCGCGCCATGGGGCCTTCGACCCAGAGCGAATCGAAAGGCGGCAGGCCCGCGCCGCGCGGCACCCGGCCGGGCGAAGGGCGCAGTCCGACGATCGAGCAGTAGCTTGCGGGAATCCGCAGGCTGCCGCCGAGGTCGCTGCCCATCGCAAGCCACTGCGTCCCGCTGGCGAGCCCCGCCGCGGCACCGCCGGAAGAGCCGCCGGCGGTCATCTTCAGGTTCCACGGGTTGCGCGTCGCCCCGAACACCGGGTTGAAGGTATTCGAGCCGGCGAATTCCGGCACGTTCGACTTCGCCATGAAGATGCCGCCGCTCGCTTCGAGCGTGTCGACGGTGTAATCGTTGGCTGGCGCAATCGACTTCGCGAAGATCGGCGAGCCGAACGTGGTCGGTTGCCCGCCGACGTCGTTGTAGTCCTTGGCGACCAGCGGCAGCCCGGCGAGCCACCCCGGCGGCGGATCGGCCGGGGGCTTGCGCCCCATGAACTTGCGCGCATTGGCGCGCGCGATCTCGAAGAAACGGATCGGCAGCGCGTTCACCTTGCCATCGACCGCTTCGATCCGCGCCGCGGCGGCGTCGATCAGGTCGAGGGGCGAGATCTCGCGGCGGCGCAGGCGCGCGACCGCTTCAGTGGCGGTCAGGCGGAACAGTTCGTTGCTCATCTGGATGGCAGCATTTCGACAGGAGACACGCGTGCAGAGCGGACTCTGCCCGAAAAATGGCAGTATTTATACTTTAGCGTTCTGATCACCGGCGGCCCGCCACGATCGCTTCAGGCGAAGCCGAATGCAGCTTCCCCACGAGCGTCGCGCGCCTGTCCAGCACAGCGCGCTGGTTGATATAGCCCTTGTCGGTGATCTCGTTCGCGTCGATCGAGGGCGGCTCCTCGAGCACCAGCAGCCGTGCGGGCGCGGTCGAGCTGCCGGTCGAGGCCGCGTGCAATCGATCCAGCGCCGCCTGCAGGCGCTCGCGCACGCCCGCGGCATCGAGCCCGAGCGCCTTCACCGCCGCGGGATTGACGAATACCAGCGCGCCCATCTCCTCGAGGTCGTGGCCGGTGATGACCGCGTCCTGCACCAGCGGGTCGCACGCGGCGATCAGCTTCACGCGCACGGCGCCCACATGCACCCACGTGCCTGACATGAGCTTGAAGTCTTCGGCCACACGGCCATCGAAAGCGATGCCCCTTGCAGGGTCCTGCTCGTCGGCGAATTTCATCGCGTCGCCGATGCGGTAGAACCCCTCTTCGTCGAACGCAGCCTTGGTCAGGTCGTCGCGGCCGTAATAACCCGGCGTCACATTGGGCCCGCGCACGCGCACCTCGAATTTGCCGCCCGAGGCAACGAGCTTCAGCTCGGTGCCCGGCGCCGGGTTGCCGACCACCCCGGCGCGCTCGATGTGGTAGTGCACGCACGCGGCCATCGGCGAAGTTTCGGTCGAGCCCCAGGCCGAGAGCATCGAGAGCCGGCCGCCTTTCTCGCCGACGGCGAGCGCTTCCAGCCTTTCCCACAGGTTCTGCGGCAGCGCCGCGCCGGCGTAGAAAATCACTTCGAGGTTGCGAAAGAAGTTCCTGCGCAGTTCCGCGTCGGATTCGAGGAAAGGCAGCAACAGGTCGAAGCCGCGCGGCACGTTGAAGTACATCGTCGGCGAGACTTCGCGCAGGTTCCTGGCGGTGATCTCCACGAGGCCGGGCGCGGGCTTGCCGCCGTCGACATACAGCGTGCCGCCGTTTCTCAGCACCATGTTGAAGGTCGCGTTGCCGCCGAACGTGTGGTTCCACGGCAGCCATTCGCACAGGACCGGCGGGATATCCTCGACGAAAGGCCACAGCTGCGCCCACGCCTGCTGGTTCGAGCACAGCATTCGGTGCGTGTTGATCACGCCCTTGGGCGCGCCTGTGGATCCGGAGGTGAAGAGGATCTTCGCCACCGTGTCGGGGCCGACCTTGGCATAGGCAGTGTCGATCCTCGAGCCAGCCTTGGCCGACAGCAGTTCCTCGATCGGCGTGGCGCTCGCGCCGACGGCCGCCAGCGCGGGTGCGAACTTCGCGGCGTCCTGCGCGAAGACGAGGCCGGGCTTCAGCAGCTCGAAGATCGCCTTGAGCTTGGCGTGGTCCTTCGACATCAGCGAATAGGCCGGCGAGACCGGCGCGACCGGGATGCCGGCGTGCATGGCGCCCAGCGCGAGCAGCGCGTGATCGACCGAGTTGTCGGACAGGATCGCCACCGGCTGCGCGGCCGACAGCCCGCGCGCGAGAAGGGATTCGCCGATGCGCCTCGCTGCGTCATGGGCTTCGGCGTAGCTCACGCGGCGCCAGCCGTCGCCCGCGCGTTCCGAGAGGAAAACCCGCTCGGGTGCTTTTTCGGCCCAGTGCACCAGCCACTCGCCCAGCGCGCGGGGGTACGGGCCCAAGGGCTGTGGCGAGCTCAGGATCGTCGAGCCATCGCTGCGCTTTTCCACCAGCACCCGCGCTTCGGCGAATCGAAGGCTGGAATGCAATCGTGCGTTCATCGATGGGCTCCTCGTGCCGGATATTCGCGCAATAGTTCCAATGGATGATTCTGCCCGCCCGAGTCAGCGGTCGGCGCAATGCAATTGTCCCTTATTCCATGTCGGTACGGCTTCACGACCCCAGCAACCTGCGCGAAAGCAGTCCCTGCATGTCACGCCGCCCGTCGACGATGAGATGGACATACACCTTTCGCTCGACCACCCGGTAAATCAGGCGATAGGGCTTGAAGAACACCTGCCGGTACTCGCGCATTCCCAGTTCGAGCAGTTCTTTCGGATGCGAACCGCGATCGGGAAGCCCGGCCAATCCCGCGAGTGACTCCTCCAGCCGGTCGAGTACGCGCCCGGCACTCGCGGGGCTGTCGTGGGTGGCGATGAAGTCGACGATCTCCTGCAGGTCGTCCCGTGCCCCGGCCGTCAGCAGGACCTCATAGCGCATCAGCGCGCGAGTTTCGCCCGCAGGTCGCGGATCGCCTCGCGCGCAGGTACGACCTTGCCTTCCTCGATCTGCCGGTTCCCGAGCGCAAGGATCTTGAGCAACGCCATGGTCTCCTGGGCCTGCTCATAGCTGGCCACGTCCTGCATCACGGCCTTGGCCTCACCGTTCTGGGTGATGACCAGCGGACTGCGTTCTTCGGCCATGGTGCGCACGATCTCCGCGGCGTTGGCCTTGAGGTAGCTGATCGGTTTGATGCGGGTCGAATACTTCATGGTGCACTCCATGGCGGAATCGGACAGGACCGAATTTAGTCCGCATTCGGTCCTGTCGCAATGGGGCGGCGCCGTGGAGCGGCCCGCTCTTCGCGTTTCAGCCGGCCCCGCGCGCCGCGAACGCTTCGAAAGGGGCCCTGGCCTCGTCCTCCAGCACCGGCCCGCGGATTTCGACTGGCGTGGGGGCAACAGCGAAGACCTTGCGGCAGTCGACGCTGCCGACCATCGCGCCGGCCGCGCCGGGCAGGTAAGGCGTCGCCACCGTGGCGCGGATGCCGAAGACCACGCGCCGCACGCCGGTGCGGATCATCGCGCCGGAGCACATCGGGCACGGCTCGCCGCTCGCGTACATCGTGGCCGCGGCGATCTGCTGCGGCGTGCAGTGCTTCGACGCGGCGCGGATCGCATTGATCTCGGCATGCGACGTGATATCGCGCTCGGTCGCGATCGCGTTCTCGCCACGCGAGAGCACGGTGCCGTCGGGCGCAACGAGCACCGCGCCGAAGGGCATGTTGCCGCGCTTGCGCGCTTCTTCGGAAAGCGCGATCGCCTCGCGCAGCGGGCCGAGGTCGGGGTCGGAACTGGTTTTCGCTAGGTCACTCATGGTGGCCTAAGTGTACCAAGCCGCGCCGGTGGCGGAGGGTTGCGGCTAAACTGCGTGATTCGAAAAGAACCGGAGCACCGCATGGCCAGAAAGCCCAACCTGATCGTGATCCTGGTCGACGACCTGCGCTTCGATGAAACGAGCGCCTCGGGCCACCCGTACATGAAGACGCCGAACATCGACCGCATCGCGCGCGAAGGCGCGATGTTCGAGAACGCTTTCCACACCACGCCGCTGTGCTCGCCGAACCGCGCATCGATCCTGACCGGGCAGTACGCCTCGCGCCACGGCATCATCGACAACGTCGGCCGCGACATCGCGAGCCATCGCCTCGACAACTACCATGTTGCGCTCAAGGCGCTCGGCTACGAGACGGCGCACATCGGCAAGTGGCACATGGGCAACGACGCGAGCCCGCGTCCGGGCTACGACCACTGGGTCAGCTTCAAGGGCCAGGGCCAGCTCAGCAACCCGATCCTCTGGGAGGACGGCGGCGAGCACCAGGTCGAGGGCTACATGACCGACCTCCTCAATTCGCGAGCAGTGGAGTTCGTGAAGAAGAAGCGCAAGGCGCCGTTTGCGCTCTTCTTCGCGCACAAGGCGGTGCATCCGGACCTGCACCAGAACGCCAGCGGCGGCATCGACGCCTCGAGCATCGGCGGCTACACGCTGCCCGAGCGCCACAAGGATCTTTACAAGGGCATGACCTACCCGAAGCGGCCGAACATGCTGCCGCTGGAGGAAGTAGCCAAGGACAAGCCCGCGCTCAAGATGCTGTTCGAGGCGCGCGCCGAGCCGGTCTCGCGCGACATCCTCGCGGCCATGGATGGGGGCACGCAGGAGGAGATCCGCAAGCGCGCGGCGATGATGGCCTCGGTCGACGAGGGCGTCGGCCAGCTGCTCGAGGCTCTTGAGGCCACGAAGCAGCTCGACAACACCTGCATCGTCTTCCTCGGCGACAACGGGTTCTTCTTCGGTGAGCACGGCCTCACGGTCGAGCGGCGATTCGCTTACGAGGAGGGCATCCGCACTGTCTTCTACGTGCGCTACCCGAAGCGGATCGAAGCGGGTACGAAGTTCGACCAGATGATCCTCGCCATCGACATCGCGCCGACCATGATCGAGCTGGCCGGCGGCAAGCCGGGCGACACGGTGCAGGGAAAATCGCTGGTGCCGCTGATGAAAGGCCGGACCGGGAAGTGGCGCCAGTCCTTCCTGTGCGAATACTGGAGCGAGGGCGCGTGGCCGTGGATCGTCGGCATGGGCTACAAGGCCGTGCGCACCGAGCGCTACAAGTACATCCACTGGACCCACCACCAGGGCATGGCCGAGATGTACGATCTGGAGAAAGACCCCTACGAGATGAAAAACCTCGCTGCCGATCCGGCGGTGGCCAAGGAGCGCGAAGCGGTGAAGAAGGAGCTGAGAAAGCTCACCGCCGAAGCCCTCGGACTCTGAGCAAAGGAACCGCCATGCCCGCCATCCAATCGATCGAGCAGCTGCGCGGCCTGTATGCGCAACCCACCGAGCGTGTTGTGAAGAAGCAGCTCGCGCATATCGACCCCCACTGCCGCAGTTTTATCGCGCTTTCGCCCTACGTCGTGCTGTGCACTTCGGATGCGGAAGGCAACCTCGATGCGTCGCCGCGCGGAGGCGAGCCGGGATTCTGCAAGGTGGCCGAGGACCGTACGCTGCTGCTGCCCGATCGCCCGGGCAACAACCGGCTCGACAGCTTCCAGAACATCATCGGCACCGGACGCATCGGCCTGCTCTTCTTCGTTCCGGGTGTCGACGAAATGCTGCGCATCAACGGCACCGCCGAACTGCGCACCGACGAGGCGCTGACCGCCCAGTGCGTCGAGCGCGGCAAGCCCGCGAAGGTGGTGGTCAGCGTGAAAGTGCGCGAGGCCTACCTGCACTGCGCCAAGGCGATCATGAGATCGGGACTGTGGAAGCCCGAATCGCAGGTGCCGAGGAGAGTGCTGCCCTCGCTTGGCGAGATGATCCGCGACCAGACCGGCGGCGAGACCACGGCCGAAACGCAGGAGCAGATGGTCGAGCGCTACAAGGCCCAGCTTTACTAGCGTTTGCCTTGA
>CAZZDV010000048.1:8741-19790 GCA_964652785.1 uncultured Bordetella sp. | reverse complement strand
CTCTCCGGAGGCCCCCTTTTTTTTGTGGGCTCAGCAGCAGCCGGCGCCCTGCGTATTGACGTACAGCGAGTAGATCGACGTGCTCGCGGCCATGAAGAGGCGGTTGCGCCGCAGGCCGCCGAAGCACAGGTTCGCGCAGCGCTCGGGCAGGTCGATGCGGCCGATGAGTTTTCCCCGCGGGTTGAAGACATGAACGCCGTCGAGGCCCTCGCTGCCCATGCCCCAGCCGCACCAGAGGTTGCCGTCAACGTCGACGCGAAACCCGTCCGGCGTGCCCGGCCCGGCCTCGATCAATACGCTGCGCTCGCCAAGGGATCTGCCGTTCGCATTGACCTTGCAAGCGAGGATCTTGCGCGGCACCGAGCGCGACTCGACGATGTAGAGCAGTTTCTCGTCGGGTGAAAACGCAAGGCCGTTGGGCTGGTTGATGCCTTCCGCGGCGACTTCGATGGTGCCGGACGGATCGACGCGGTAGACGTTCATCGGCGACTCCGGTTCGGCCTTGCCACCCTCGTACCAGCCGAGGACGCCGAAAGTCGGGTCGGTAAACCAGATCGAGCCGTCGGACTTCACCACCACGTCGTTCGGGGAATTCAGGCGCTTGCCGTTGAAGGCGTCGGCAACGATCGTGATCGTCCCGTCGTACTCGGTGCGCGTGACGCGCCGCCCGCCGTGCTCGCAGGTGACGATGCGCCCCTGGCGGTCGCGCGTGAGGCCGTTGGCGTTGTTGGAAGGCTTGCGGAAGTGGCTGACCTTGCCGGTTTCCTCATCCCAGCGCAGGACGCGGTTGTTGGGAATGTCGCTCCAGAGCAGCGAGCGTGTGTCGCCCAGCCACACCGGGCCTTCGGCCCAGCGGCAGCCGGTGGCGATCCGCTCGACCTTGGCCAGGCCGATGCGGTACTTGTCGAACGAGGGATCGACCGAAACGACAGCCGGGTCGGGATAGCGTTGCGCGGGCTGCCAGTCAGTCATGTGAGGTCCTCAGTTCAGGTGGACGTACTCGTAGTCGACCGCCAGGTTGTTGATGCCGCGTTCCGGCGGTGCGATCCAGCCGGCCATCTTGCCCGGCGTGGTTACTTTCTGCATCAGGCTTTTCACAAAAGCGCGGTCTGCATCCGAGGGCACCCACTCCTCCTTCCTGCGCTCGTACTCCTCCTTGGGCATCAGGTTGCCTTTCGGGTCCACGGGCAGCCCGGTCCACGCGCCGATCGAGCGGCGGAAGCGGATGTTCGGCAGGGTGAGGCGGAACTCGTGCCCGGCGCGCTCGATGGCGCGGTTCCAGCGCCGCATGCCGATCTCGCAGTCCTTGAGGTAGGACTCGCGCATCACCTCGTTGAGTGCGTTGAGCATGGGCACGTCCTTCTCGCCTTCGGGCGTCTGCAGCTTCATCGTCGAATCCCGCAGCACATGGTCGGTGTAGCTCGACTCGTCCGGGCGCCCCTTGAGCCCGTTGGCGAAGTTGGAGGCCGAGTTGGAGGAGATCTCGTTGCCGAACAGGTCGAGCGACGACGAGCACCAGAAGTTGATGTACTTCTGCAAGAGCGGCAGGTCGACCGCGCCCGCACGGCGGATCGCCGCGGGATCGTCGGTGCCGAGCTCCTTCATCACTTCGAGCGTGCGCTTGATCACGCGACCCAGGCCCGTCTCGCCGACGAACATGTGGTGCGCCTCTTCGGTCAGCATGAAGCGGCAGGTGCGCGACAGCGGGTCGAATCCGGATTCGGCAAGGCTCTTGAGCTGGTATTTGCCGTCCCGGTCCGTGAAGTAGGTGAAGCAGTACAGCGAAAGCCAGTCGGTGATCGGTTCGTTGAAGGTCGACAGGATCCGGGGCTTGTCCGTGTCGCCCGAGTGGCGCGCCAGGAGTTCCTCGGCTTCCTCGCGCCCGTCGCGGCCGAAGTACGCATGCAAGAGGTACACCATCGCCCAGAGGTGGCGGCCTTCCTCGACGTTGATCTGGAAGAGGTTGCGAAGATCGTAGAGCGAGGGACAGGTATGGCCGAGCATCCTCTGCTGTTCGACCGACGCGGGCTCCGTATCGCCCTGCGTGACGATGAGCCGGCGCAGGATCGAGCGGTACTCGCCCGGCACCTGCTGCCAGACCGGCTGGCCCATTGCGTCGCCGAAGCCGATCTTGCGGTCCGGCACCTGGTCGGCGAGGAAAATACCCCAGCGGTAATCCGGCATCTTGACCGCGCCGTACTGGGCCCAGCCGTCGGCATCGACCGAGACCGCGGTGCGCAGGTACACCTCCGAGCCTTTGAAGTCGCTCGGCCCCATCTCCTGCCACCAGTTGAGGAAGCTCGGCTGCCAATGCTCCAGCGCCCGCTGCAGCGTCTTGTCGTTGGCGAGGTTGACGTTGTTCGGGATTTTTTCTGCGTAGTCGATGGCCATGGTTACACTCGTTCCCAGTTGAATTTCGCTTTGCTGCCGGTTCCATACACCTTGAGTGCGCCCTGCTCGCCGACGGCGTTGGGGCGGTTGAACACCCAGTTCTGCCACGCGGTGAGCCTGCCGAAGATGCGCGTTTCCATCGTCTCGCTGCCCGCGAACCGCAGGCTAGCTTCCATCGCCGTGAGCGCATCCGGCGACTGGCTGGCGCGCTCCTCGATCGCGAGGCGGATCTCATCATCCCAGTCGAGGTCATCGGGCGTGATCGTCACCAGGCCCAGCTCGCTTGCCGCATCCGCGTCGAGCGGCTCGCCGATGGCCGACTTGCACCGCTCGATCGGCGTCTCCTCGTCGCAGAATCGCGTCGCAATGCGCGTGCGGTGGTTGGCCATCTCGTAGTGGCCGAAGTTGAGCGACGAAAGCGCGATCTTCGGCGCCTTGGCGGCGTCGTCGGGCAGCGCGAGCATGTAGCTGCGGTCCGCGGCAAGCGCGAGCTCGGCCAGCGTGCCTGCGAAGCACGATCCCGCGTCGATGAGCGCGATCAGCGACCTCGAGGCCACGTCGATGCGCGAGAAGGTGCGGCGGATGAAGCCGAGCGTCTCGCGCACGAACCAGTGGCCGGCGTTCGCGGCGAGCACCTTGTCGGACGCGAGCACCGCGTCGACCGAGCCTTCGGTCTTCAGCACCCAGGTGCCGACTTCGGCGTCGTTGGTGCGCAGGAGCAGCACCGCATCGTCGAGCTCGCGCGCCATCGCCAGCGGCCACCATTGGTCGCCTTGCGCGAGGATCGCCTCGATTGTTGAGGGTTGCGCGCCCTGTGGACCCTCGACGGTGATGGTCGCGTTGCGCGCGGTGCGGTCGATTTGCACGTCGACGTTGTTGTAGTGGTAGCCCTTGTCGTCGAGGATTCGCTTGAGCGGGGTCAGCGCCACGCCTTTCGCGCCTTCGGGGCGATCGGATTGGCTCGCCATTTCCATGGCGCGGGCCTGGACCATCTCGGTAAACGCCTGCGGCTTGGCGACATGGTCCACCAGCCGCCATTCTTTCGCGCGATCGGCGCGCACGCCCTCCGATGTGGTGCAAAAAACGTCGGCGAGGTCGCGGCGCATCTTGCGCTTGTCCACGAGGCGCGTGAGGCCGCCGGTGCCCGGAAGCACGCCGAGCAGCGGTACTTCCGGCAGGCTCACCGCGGAGGACCGATCGTCGATCATTGCGATTTCGTCGCAGGCGAGGGCCATCTCGTAGCCGCCGCCGGCGGTCGCGCCGTTCAGCGCGGCGAGGAACTTGAGCCCCGAATTGCGGCTGGAGTCCTCGATGCCGTTCCTCGTTTCGTTGGTGAACTTGCAGAAATTCACTTTCCACGCGTGCGTGCTCTGGCCGAGCATGTAGATGTTGGCGCCCGAGCAGAACATGCGCGGCTTGCCCGAGGTCACCACCACGCTTTTCACTTCAGGATGCTCGAAACGGATGCGATTCAGCGCATCGTTCAGCTCGATGTCGACGCCGAGGTCGTACGAGTTGAGCTTGAGCTTGTAAGTCGGGAACAGGCCCTTGTCTTCCTGGATGTCGAGCGTGAGCGTCGCCACGGGCGGCGCGATCGTGAGCTTCCAGTGGTTGTACTTTTCGGGGCTGGTGTCGAAAGTGATCATCGGGGGTCCTGGAGTCGTCTCTTGAGTTCAACGAGGCTTTGGCGCACGGTGCGGCCGGCGGTATCGACCGACGCGTCCGCCTGCGCGTAAAGGTGGGTGCGTTCGATCAGCAGTTGCTTGAGGTCGTCCATGGCCGCGGCGTGGCCGCGGATCGGCCGCATGTCGCCCTGCGCGATCACGCGCGACATGTGCTCTTCCGGGTCGGCCTTGAGCCAGATCGTCTTGCAGGCCGCCAGGAGGCGCGCGTAAGTATCGGGCGCCGTGACCAGGCTGCCGCCGGTTGCGATCACGCAGCGCTCGTTTTCCGCAAGCACGCGCTCCAGCGCCCGGCGCTCGAAGCGCCGATAGCCTTCCTGCCCGTACATGCCGAAGAGCTCAGCGAGTTGCACCCCTGCCTCGCGCTCGATCTCGCGGTCCAGCTCGATGAACGGCATGCCGAGCTCGGCGGCCAGCTTGGCGCCGAGCGAGGATTTGCCCGCGCCACGCAGGCCCACCAGAGCGATGCGGTCGCGCCTCGGGACGCCTGTGGATTCACGCACGAGTTCCTCCACCGGCACCTGCATCGCCTGGGCGACCTGGCGCAGCAGAAGGATCGACATGTTTCCTTGCCCGGATTCGAGCTGGGCGAGGTACCGCTCGGACACGCCCGAGGCAAGCGCCAGCGCTTTGCGCGTGATCTTGCGGCTGTCCCGCCACGCGCGCACGCGCTCCCCCAGCAGGGCGAGGAAGGCGTCGTCCCCGGACTGGTCGGAATGGGCGGCTGCGGTACTGTTCATGGGGCTCAGGTGCGGTATGAAAAATGGGGTATGAAATATAGTGCTTGAATTAATTATGGACTGCATTATAATGTCTGTCAACCGATCCCGGGTCCTGCCATGAACAAACTCAAGATCAACATCCTCGTCGGCACCATGACGGGTACCGCGCAGCTCGTGGCGCAGGAGCTCGAGCTCATCTGGGATGGCGACGACGTGGCCGTCGAAACGCTGCTGATGGACGATCTCGACGCCTCGGTTTTCGAGCGCGAAGGTGTGTTCCTCATCTGCACGTCGACGTACGGGCAGGGGGATGTGCCCGACAACGCGAAAAAACTCTACGCAGAGCTCCAGGCCGGCAAGCCCGACTTGTCGCACGTGCGCTATGGCGTGTTTGGTCTTGGGGACCGCACGTATGCCGAAACCTTCAATTTCGGCGGCAAGCGTTTCGATGAGGTGCTTGGGGAGCTCGGCGCGCAACGCGTCGGCGATCGCATCCAGCACGATGCGTCCTCGGGCGTGCTGCCGGAAGAGAAGGCCGAGGAGTGGGCGGGAGAGTGGATTGCGGAGGTTCGCGAGCGCGTTACGGTTGCGGCCTAGGCGCCACTGCGTGGTGGTCAAGTCCGGCCGAAATCTCGGCCTATCGCGCGAGCGAGGAAAAGCGGCTCGGGGACATCATCCGGAAGGCGAAGATCACGCTCGATTGAGAGGGCTGCTGCTCTCGACAGATGGATTCTTCGCGGCGCCATTCTTTCCAGGACTAATGGCGGCAATTCGACCTAAATCCTGCTACAGGACTGGCCTCTAAGATAAGAGCGGCAGCAATGGAAGCTACAGCACCTTGCCAGGATTCATGCGCCCTTGAGGGGCGAACGAAATCTTGAGTCGCTGCATCGAGGAAAGATTGGGGAGGACCGAACCTTGCCCTTGGTAATGCGATTGCATTACCATCGAGGCTTCGCGCGTTTCCTTACCTGCCCCCATGAACAGCACGCTAAAGTTCGAATCCACGCTGACCGACCGCTACCAGACCACGGTGCCTGATTCGGTGCGGCAGGCGCTGCGCCTCGGCAAGCGCGACAAGATCCATTACCTGGTGCAGGCCGACGGCACCGTGCAGTTGACCCGCGGCGGCGGGATGGACGAAGACGATCCGGTGCTCGCGCGCTTCCTGCAGTTTCTGGCCGCCGACATGGCCTCGCGCCCGGACAGGATCCGGGCGCTGGACAGGAAGCTGTCAAAGCGCCTTCGTTCCCTGGTCAAAGGCGTCCGCATCAAGCTCGACGAGCCTCTCGCTCCCGGCAACGAATGACGCGCGGACGCGCGCCCGCGCGCACCGCCGCCCTCGCAGGGCAACCTGAAGAGGCGCCGCTCGTCGTAAACGGCTGGGGGCTGTTCGCCCACCCGCTGTTTCTGGATCAGATCGAGAAGCTCGCCGCCGAAGTCGAGCGCCTGCAGGCGCGAGACCCGGCAGGCTATCGGAACAAGAACGCGGCCAAACGGCTTGCGGCGATCGTCAAGCTCGCCCTGGAGGTGATCCCGCAGGATCCGACTCGCGCAGAGTACCGCCAGGGCGAAGCGCTGGGCCCGGCTCGCAGGCACTGGTTCAGGGCGAAGTTTTTCGAACAGTACCGCCTGTTTTTTCGCTACCACCTGGCGTCGCGGATTATCGTGTACGCGTGGGTCAACGACGCAGACACCAAACGCGCCTATCAGAGCCGTGACGATGCCTACCTCACGTTCCGCCGCATGCTGGAAGGCGGACATCCGCCGGAGGACTGGAATGCGCTCCTGGCCGAGGCGAAAGCGGCGCGGCGGCGGACGAAGCGCGTTGCACGCCGCGGCTGACAGGGTCATTGCCGCCTCGCGTCCCTCTTGCGTCTGTAACGTCTTCGCTCAGGGTGTAGTACGCGGTCCAGTATGTCCGCGCTGTTCCTCGTTAAGCACTTGCGCCGAACGCCCTGTCAGCCATGGCCTCGACCTCGGCCCAGCCATAAATCGCCACGCCCTCCCGCACCTGTCGCTTTTCCCCGCCGTAGAGCAAGGCGCCTTCACTGCCTTTCGCCAGGCCAAGAAACTTCCTCAGCGGTTCGAACCAGTCGCCGGCAATGGTCTGCCCGGCCTTGAACTCGACCGGGTACAGCAGCTCCCCCCGGTCGAGCACGAGATCGATCTCGTTGCCGTTGCTGTCGCGCCAGAAGTAGAGCGGCGGGCCGAGCGCGCGATTGGCGCGGTATTTGACGAATTCCGCGACCGCCCATGTCTCGAACAGCGGGCCGCGCATCGCGCCGCGGCCGAGTTCGCCCGGCGACTGCACGCCCGCAAGCCACGCCGCGAGGCCGCTATCGTAGAAATAGAGCTTTGGCGCCTTGACCAGGCCAGAGAGTGCTGGGTGTTATGCAAATTGGCAATTCAATTTACGATATACATAAAGCAGCGGATACCGCATCCAGCACGGCTCCCGGGACAGCACCATTCTTGCGCGCTTGACGGCTGCCACACGCGACGCGAACAATGCCGTCCGGTCGAAAAAAAGCGGAGCAAACATGGCAGCGACAGATATCCCTCGCGAGTACAACGCCGCGGTGGACCTCGTCGAGCGCAATCTGAAAGCCGGGCGCTCGGGCAAGGTCGCGTATATCGACGATGCGGGCAGGTACACCTACGCCGAACTGGCCGAGCGCGTGAACCGCTCGGCGAACGCGCTGGTTTCGCTCGGCCTCCGGCGCGAGGAGCGCATCGCGCTCGCGCTGGTGGACAGCATCGATTTCCCGGCGGCTTTCCTCGGCGCGATCAGGGCCGGCATCGTGCCGGTGGCGCTGAATACGCTGCTCACCACGCCCGACTACGAATACATGCTCAAGGACAGCCGCGCCAAAGCGCTGGTCGTGTCCGAGCCGCTGCTCAAGGCTTTCCTGCCGCTCTTTGAAAGACTGCGCGACAAACTCCCCGACCTCGAGCATGTGATCGTCTCCGGCAAGGATGCGCAGGGCCACTTGCGCTTTTCGGACCTGCTCGCCAAGGGCGGCAAGGAGTTCAAAGCGGCGCCGACGCTGGCCGACGACCTCTGCTTCTGGCTGTACTCCTCGGGCTCGACCGGTGCGCCCAAGGGCACAGTGCACCTGCACTCGCACCTCATCCTCACGGCCGAGCTTTATGCCAAGCCGGTGCTGGGCATCCGCGAGTCGGACGTGGTGTTCTCGGCCGCGAAGCTGTTCTTTGCCTATGGCCTGGGCAATGCGCTCACGTTTCCGCTCGCGGTCGGCGCGACCACGATCCTCATGGCCGAGCGTCCCACACCGGATGCGGTGTTCAAGCGCCTGGTGGATGGTCCGAAAGAACTACGGCCAACGATCTTCTACGGCGTGCCGACGCTCTTCGCCGGCATGCTCGTGAGCCCGAATTTTCCGGCGAAGGAGCAGCTCGCGCTGCGGGTCGGAACGTCGGCGGGTGAGGCGCTGCCGCCCGAAATCCTCAAGCGCTTTGCCGAGCGCACGGGGGTCGAGCTGCTCGATGGCATCGGCTCGACCGAGATGCTGCATATCTTCATTTCCAACCGTCCCGGCGACGTGAAGCCGGGAACCACCGGCAAGGCGGTGCCTGGCTACCAGTTGCGCCTGGTCGACGAGAACGGGGCCGAGGTGAAGGACGGCGAGCTGGGCGAATTGCAGATCTCCGGCCCGACCTCGGCGATCATGTACTGGAACCAGCGCGAGAAGACCAAGAACACGTTCCAGGGGCCGTGGACCAGGAGCGGCGACAAGTACACCTTGGTCGAGGGCGGCTACTACGCCTACGGCGGGCGCTCGGACGACATGCTGAAGGTCGGCGGGATCTACGTCTCGCCGGCGGAGGTCGAGGCGGCGCTCGTTTCGCATGCCGCGGTGCTCGAATGCGCGGTGGTCGGGCACGAGGATGCGGACAAGCTCGTGAAGCCCAAGGCGTTCGTGGTGCTCAAGCCCGGGGCCCGGGCCTCGGAGGACGAGCTAAAGGCCCACGTCAAATCAACACTCGCCTCGTACAAGTACCCGCGGTGGGTGGAATTCGTGGCCGAGTTGCCCAAGACCGCAACCGGAAAGATCCAGCGATTCAAGCTGCGGGCGTGAAAAACTGTCCGGGCTGAAAGCCGGGTCTGGACTCAATGCGTCCCCGCCACTACCCTGTCGAAGGCTAAAGTCTTACAGGGGAGCTTCATGAGTGACCAAAGCAGGTTCGATTTCATTGTCGTCAAGCCCAATCCGGGCACCGACCCGGCGGTGATCGAGACGACGCTCGCCGCTGCGCTCGGCGCCAAGCCGGAGAAAATCGGGGCGGTGCTCAAGCACTTGGCGGAGAAGGGGCCGGTCACGATCGAAAAAGCCGTGACCCGCGAGCGCCTCGACCAGCTCAAGCGCACCTGGGAGACCGCGGGCGTCGCGACGACCAGCAAGCAGTCCCTGGGCCTGATCGACGTGGTGGTCGAAGCCAAGCCGGTGAGCAACCTGTTCAAGTGCCCGTCGTGCGGTCACGAGCAGGAGCCGAAGACCGACAGCGACCAGTGCGGCAAGTGCGGCGTCTTCGCAGGCAAGTTCCTCGACAAGCAGAAGAAGGACGAGGTCTACCTGCGCGAAAAGGAGAAGCTCGAGAAGATCCACGGCTTTCGCAAGATGAAGGAAGACAAGGAGGCGCGCGAAGCGGCCGAGCAGGCCGAAATCGATGCGGTGCGCAAGCGCATCGAGGAGGAGATGGGGGTCAACAAGAAGGCGCGCGGCGGCTGGCTGGGTGGCACGGGGGTCGGGCCCACTTTCGCCCGCACGGCCATTGGCGGCACCGTGCTGGCCGTCCTGGTGCTGGCTGGCGTTTATGGCCGCGACCTCATCGGCCCGAGATCCATCACTTCGGAAGACCTGGCAAAGCAGCAGCAGGTCCAGGCCAAGCAGCAAGCCGCCCAGATGCAGAACATGGTCGGCAACCTCATCCAGGGCTCGAAGAAGGCCGCGCAGGCAAGCGGTGCGGCGGCCCAGTTCCAGCAGGCCCTGTTCAACCAGGGCGGGAAGGACGCCGAGCTCACCGAAGGACTGGAAGCCGTGCAGGCGGGCGGCGCGGGGAGCAACGACTCGCTCAGCGGGATCGATCGCGCTGAGGGCCTCGCCTCGGCTTCGAAGGCTTTCGTCGAGTCCGGCGGGAGTCCCGAAGACGCAGAGCGTGCGCTGGCTGTTTCCATGCAGAGCGCCAAGCAGATCAAGGAAGGTCCGCAGCGCGCCGAGGCCGTCAGTGCCGTGGCCGCGGTGCAGCTCGAAGTCCACAGCCAGAACGCGCGCGAGAAAGCGGCCAGTGGCGACTGGCGCGCCGCCGACAAGTCCTTCGCCAAGGCGCTGACCGCGGCGTCCGAAGTCACCAGCGCGAGCGATCTCGTTACGGCACGCAGCACCACCGCAAAAGTGCGCGCCGACACCGGCGACTACAGCGGGGCGACGATTCTGTTCATGGACGCGATGAAGGCGGCCGAAGCGCTGCCCGATCCGCGCGCGCGCGCGCTTGCAATCTCGGACGTCGCGCGCCAGATGGCGCAGTCGACCAACGAGATCGAGGGCGCCGCCGAGCGCGGGTTCGAAAAAGCGCTGAGCGTGGCCACGCTGGCGAAGCAGGATCCGACGCTGGCGAGCGAAATCCTCCTGCGGCGCGTGCAGGCGACGTGCGAAGTGGCGACGTTCATGCTTTCGACGGACGCCACCGCCGGCAACGCCAAACCGGTGCTCGTGCGCGCCGGCAAGGACCTCGACCAGATCACCGATCCTTTCCTGCTCGCCAGGGCGATCGGCACGTACGCGCGCACCCGCGCGGAATACGAAGGCGAGACCGAAGAGGTCAACGCGTTGCTGGCCCGGGCGGCGAAACTCTCCGAGGTTGCGGCCGAACCCGTGCGCGAGTCGCTGGTTGCGATCGCGACGAGGGCGCGTGTAGAAACGCTTGCGGCCGCGGCCAAGCGCATTGCAGGCAAGGGCGAGAAAGCCAAGGCCAAGCAGGCGTTCCTGGTGGCGCTCAAGTCGGCGAACTCCATCGCGACGAAATCGGCTGACCCCACGGTCCGCAGCGAGGTTGCCAAGCAGCGCACCGAAGCGCTCGGCGAGCTCGCGCGCTACATGCGCAGCGCCGGCGACAAGGAAGCGGCCGCCAAGGTGTTCCAGCTCGCGCTGAAATCCGCGGACCCCGCGCAGGCCCCGAAAGTGGTTTCGTGGATGGTGCGCAACTCGCGCGGCGGTTGATCCATCGCCCGG
>CAZZDV010000048.1:0-8641 GCA_964652785.1 uncultured Bordetella sp. | reverse complement strand
GAGAGTGTATCGAGCGTGACTGCCCGAAGCGAGGCGCACTGTCCGTTTGCGTACAGAGCTGTGAGAGGGGCAATTGATTAAGATGTCGCCCATGCACCCGGACACCGAAACCATCCGCGCCTGGATCGCCGACGCAGATCGCATTGTCGTGCTTACCGGCGCCGGCATTTCGACCGAATCCGGCATCCCGGATTTCCGCGGGCCCAATGGGTTATGGACGCGCGATCCCGAGGCCGAGAAGCTCTCGGACATCAGCTACTACATCGCAGATCCCGACGTGCGCAGGAAGGCGTGGCAAAAGCGCCTCACCAATCCCGGGTGGACCGCGCAGCCGAATGCCGGGCACAAGGCGATCGTCGAACTCGAGCGGCGCGGCAAGCTGCACGCGCTCATCACGCAGAACATCGACGGGCTGCACCAGAAGGCCGGCAATTGCGCCGAGCGCATCATCGAGGTCCACGGCACGATGCACGAGGTCCTGTGCTGGGACTGCGGCATCCGCGGCCCGATGCTGCCGACGCTCGAGCGCGTGCGCGCGGGCGAGGAGGATCCGGCCTGCACCGAATGCGGCGGAATCCTCAAGAGCGCAACGGTCCTGTTCGGCGAAGGCCTCGGCCCCGGCGTGATGGAGCGCGCAACCGCGGCGGCGATCGAGGCTGACCTGCTGCTTGCAGTGGGCTCCACGCTGCAGGTGTATCCCGTGGCCGGCGTGGTGCCCACAGCCAAGGCGGCCGGCGCGCGCCTGGTGATCGTCAACGCGGCATCGACACAGTTCGATCGCATCGCCGATGCCGTGCTGCACAAACCGATAGGCGAGACGCTGCCCGCGCTGGTTGCCTGACGGTGAGATGAGGTACCTTACATCGGAGGAAGGAAACGCTGGTAAGGAGGAGAAGATGAATTGGGGATCGGGAACACGGGGCACATGGGCGCTCGTCCTGTTGCTTGCATTGGACATCGCTGAGACTACCGGTTCTGCGGAGTGACTCGCATGAAACGGGGACGCATCGAGCTCGAGGGCCACGCGATCGACGTGCGGCTTGACCGCGACGAGGTCGTAGCGCACGGCGGACGGCGCTTTCCCCTCGCGGGCGCGAAGCTGCTGCCGCCCGTGGTGCCCCACAACTTCTACGCCGCGGGGCTCAATTTTCGCGCGCACATCGAGTGGGCGAACGGGCATCTGGGCACCAGCTACAAGGTGCCCACACAGGCGGACATCGGTTACCGTTCCAACAATGCGCTCATAGGCCATGGCGACGCGATTCAGATCCCGGCCGACTCCACCGGCCCGGTCGAGTTCGAAGGCGAGCTCGTCGCGGTCATCGGCACGCGCGCCCGCAACCTGACCGAGGCCAACGCGCTCGACTGTGTGGCCGGGTACACGCTCGGCAACGACGTGAGCGAGCGCACCTGGCAACGCAGCGACCGCACGTTGTGGCGGGCCAAGAACTCGGACACTTTCAAGCCGATGGGGCCGTGGATCGCCGACGGCATCGACCCCATGAACCAGGAGATCGAAGTGCGCATCAACGGGCGCACGGTCTCGAGCTACAACACCAGCGCAATGATCTTTGGCGTCGCGCACTACCTCGCGCGCATCTCGCGCTACATGACGCTGTACCCCGGGGACGTGGTTTGGTTCGGATGCGACGGGCCGACCGTGCCTGCGCTCGAGCCGGGCGACCTGGTCGAGGTCGTCAACGAGGCGATCGGCATCCTGGGCAACCCCGTGGTGGGCGAAAAGGGCCTCTGTCCCGGAGCGTGACTTGCGTCATTTGCCGGCCCGCACGGGTCGGCTTAGAATTCGAACAATGGTTCAAATTCTGAATCTTCGTTCGGATTCGCCGCTCCGTTCCGCGGACAGCGGGTCCGACCGCGCGCGTCGCAAGAGCGAGGCGCGCCGCCTCGAAATCCTCCGCGCCGCGGCAAGGGTGTTCCGCCGCCGCGGCATTGCGGCCGCCGGCATGCGCGACATCGCCGACGAAGCCGACCTCTCGCCGGGCAACCTTTACTACTACTTCAAGGGCAAGGACGAGCTGCTGTTCTTCTGCCAGCACCGCACGCTCGAGCAGATGCACACCGCGGTCGAAGCGGCGCGCTCGACCAATGCGCCGGTCTCGGAGCAATTGCGGTCGGTGTTGTCCGCGCACCTGCATTGCACGCTCGATGAGCTCGAAGGCGCCACCGCCCACCTCGAGGTCGAGGCGCTGCCGGAGCCGTTGCGCGGCCAGATCGTGGAAAAGCGCGATGCCTACGAGCGCTCGGTGCGGGCGTTGGTGAGCAAGGGCGTGAAGCTCGGTGAGTTCGCCCCCTGCGATGCGGCGCTGGTCACGAGGGCGATGCTCGGGGCGGTGAACTGGACCGCGCGCTGGTACCGGCCCGACGGCCCGCAGACGGTTGCGCAGATCGCGCAGGCGCTCCCGGAGTATCTCGTGCGCGGCCTGGCGCGGCTTGCCTTGCCGCGCGATAAGCAGCGGGGAAAAGCATGCTGACCGCCTTTCGCCGGCACCTCGGGAAACTCAAGGAAAAGCTGGAGCGGCGCGTCGACACGCTCTCCGGCGGGCGCGAGCGGGTGCTGCCGCCGCTTAGCGACGCCGACAAGGAATTGATGCTGGAGTGGCTCACAGGCAAGGCCACCGATGCCGCGCTCGTCGAAAGGGCGAAGCAAGCCGGCGAAGGCGGCCTCGCGCTCCTCGAGCGGGCTTGCGCCGCGAGGCCGGCGAATGCGGCCGTGTGCATGGCGCGCGCGGAGCTCCTCTATGAGGCGGGCGACCTCGACGAAGCGATGCTGCATGCGGAGCGTGCATTCGCGCTCGGTCCGCTCGAGCCCCAGACCGGCCTGGTGCTCGTCCGTGCGCTGATGACCGGCGAGCGCCCGGAGAAAGCGCTCAAGGTCATGCCGCTGGCGCTCGAGAACGCGCGCAGGCTGAACGCGCACGCGATCCGGCTCGAATTGAGCAGGCACTGGCAGGCGATCGACCCGGATGCGCTCGCACCGCTGCTCGAGGAGGCGCGCGCATTTGTAGCCTCCGGCGATCCTTCGACCGCGATCACGAAACTCGAGGCGCTGGCTTCGAGATTCGGGCCCCGCGTTTCGATCCTGTTGCCCCTCGGCGCCGTTTACCAGGATCTCGCGCGTCCGGGCGACGCGCTGCGCGCCTACCTGCAGGCGGTTGAAGCCGAGCCGGAAAACGTGGACGCCTTGTGCGTGGCCGGCGATTGCGCCCGGGACACCGGCGAGGGCGCGCTGGCCGACCGGCTCCTGTCGAAGGCGATCGAGCTCGACCCGCGCTCGGCCTTTGCGCAGTTCAACCTCGGGCTGCTGCGGCTGGACCAGAGCCGCATCGACGAGGCCGCGAACCTCTTTCTCGGTGCCCGGGCGGTCAGGCGTGGCGCGCCGTGGACAAAAGCCGAAACGCCGGCACGGCTTACGGTGAACGAGGCCCCGAATATCGCGGACCCGGACTGGGCCAGCGCGCGCTACAAGCTGGTCCATGACATCGAGCAGTTCGAGTACCTGCGCGATCGCGGAGTCTTCGGTCCCGAGATCGAGCCTGTGATCGCCGCCTACCGGACAGCGCTCGCGGACCCGACACTGGCCGTGGACACCAACCGCATCGTGGCGCTCGATCCCTTGCGCCATCCGGTGCTCACGCGCACCTACAAGCAGCCGGTCCACGCGCCGGATCCGGAGCCGCCGGCCGGCCCCGTGGTGAATCCGGAACTCGACTGGAAGCAGATCGAGGAACGCTACTTCGACTCGAAGCCCAATTGCGTGTACATCGACGACCTGCTCACGCCGGCGGCGCTCCAGGCGCTGCGCGCGTTCTGCCTCGAGAGCACGATCTGGAACGAGCTCAAGGGCGGCTATCTCGGCGCGTACATGCAGGATGGCTTTGCTGGCCGCCTGCTGCTGCGCATCGCCTCCGAACTGCGCGTGAAGATGCCGCGGACGATCCGCGACCACGCGCTGCAGACCATGTGGGGCTACAAGTACGACTCGAATTACTCAGGCATCGGCGTGCATGGCGACGCCGCCGCAATCAACGTCAATTTCTGGCTCACGCCCGACGAGGCCAACCTCGAGCCGGATTCGGGCGGGCTCATCGTCTATTCGCACGATGCGCCGCGCGACTGGAGTTTCAAGTACTTCAACCACGACCACGAGCGGATCTACCGCTACCTCGAATCGGTCGGCGCGAAGAAGATCGAGGTGCCCTACCGCGCGAACCGCGCGGTGATCTTCGACTCGGATTTGTTCCACGAGACCGACGCCTTCCGCTTTCGCGAGGGCTACGAGAACCGTCGGGTCAACGTAACCATGCTCTACGGCACAAGAGCCGGATAGCTTTTTGGAGAGGCTGGCGATGCAACGCGTGCACCTGACCTTGCAAGTGAACGGCGAGGCGCAAGAGGTCTCCTTCGCGCCCTACAAGACCCTGCTCGAAGTCTTGCGCGAGGATATGAACCTCACCGGCACCAAGCACGGCTGCGAGCTCGGCGAATGCGGCGCCTGCGCCGTATTGGTCGACGGACAGCCGCTGCTCTCGTGCCTCGAGCTTGCCCTCGAATGCGAGGGCCGCGCGATCGAGACCGTGGAAGGGCTTGCGAACGGATCGGCGTTGCACCCGCTGCAGGCGGCGTTCGCGGACCTCGGCGGCGCGCAGTGCGGCTACTGCACGCCGGGCATCCTCATGACGGCCAAGGCGCTGCTCGAGAAGGAGCCCGAGCCTTCGCGCGAGCGGATCCGCGAGGCGATCTCGGGCAACCTTTGCCGCTGTACCGGTTATCAGCAGATCTACGAGTCGATCGAAGAGGGTGCGCGAAGAATGAGGGAGGAGGCATGAACGCGCCGGAGCGCCTCAAGCAGCGAACCCGCTTCGACACCGTCGGCAAGCCGCGCAGGCGTGTCGACGGCCGCGCAAAAGTCACCGGCCTCACGCGTTTTGCGGACGACGTAGTCCTGCCGCGCATGGTCCATTGCAAACTGTTGCGAAGCCCCCACCCGCATGCGGTGATCGAGGCCATCGACTTCGAGAAGGCGGCCAGGCACCCGGGCGTGCATCTCGTGCTTACGGGCAAGGATTTCCCGATCAGCTACGGCATCCTGCCGGTCACGCAGGATGAGTATCCGCTCGCCAACGAACGCGTGCGCTATGTGGGCGACCCGGTGGCCGCGGTCATCGCGCGCGACGAGCAGACCGCCGGCGAGGCTGCGGAGCTCATCGAGGTCAAGTACCGGCTCCTCAATACGGTCTCGTCGGCGGAGGACGCGCTGGCCAACCCGGAGCCGCGCATCCACGACTACGGCGAGCAGGGCAACATTCACCGCCTGCAGGCTTTCGAGTTCGGCGACGTGGCCGAAGCACTTGCCGGTGCCGACCATGTGTTCGAGGACCTCTTCTTCTTCGAGGGCAACACGCACCTGCCGCTCGAACAGCATGCGTCGGTGGCGGCACCCGATGGGGAGGGCAAGCTCACGCTGTGGTCCTCGACGCAGGTGCCGCACTATATCCATCGCGCGCTTGCCCGCGCGTTGCGCATCCCGGCTGCGCATATCCGTGTGATCGCCTGCCCGAACGGCGGCGGTTTCGGCGGCAAGTGCGACCTGCATAACCACGAGATCGTCGTCTCGCGCGCCTCGATGCTGCTCGGGCGGCCGGTCAAGATCTGCCTCACGCGCGAAGAGGTGTTCTACATGCACCGCGGCCGCCATCCGGTGCTCATGAAGATGAAGACCGGCGTGACCAGGGAAGGCAAGCTCACCGGCATGCACCTGCAGACGCTGCTCGACGGCGGTGGCTATGGCTCGTATGGCGTGGCGAGCACTTTCTACACCGGCGCGCTGCAGACGGTGACCTACGAGCTGCCGCGCTACAAGTTCGATGCCTGCCGCACCTTCACCAACAAGCCGCCCTGCGGCCCCAAGCGCGGGCACGGCACGCCGCAGCCGCGCTTCGGGCAGGAAGTGCAGCTCGACAAGATCGCCGAGAAGCTCGGCCTCGACCCGGCCGAGATGCGCATCAACATGGTGGCAAAGCCCGATTCGCTCACCGCCAACTGGCTCAAGATCGGCTCGATCGGCCTGGAGGAATGCATCCGCCAGGTCGTCGAGCATTCGGGCTGGAAGGAAAAGCGCGCGAACCTGCCGCCCGGACGCGGCCTGGGCATCGCCTGCGGCTCGTACCTGTGCGGCGCCGGCCTGCCGATCTACTGGAACAAGATGCCGCAGTCGGGCGTGCAGATCCTCGCCGACAGAAGCGGGCAGGTGACGGTGTTCTGCGGCGCGACCGAAATCGGGCAGGGGTCGGACGACATGCTGGCGGCTTTTGTTGCCGAGGTGCTGGGCATCGACGCGTTCGACGTGCGCCTCGTCACCGGCGACACCGGGCTCACGCCCGTGGACCTCGGCTCGTACTCGAGCCGCGTGACGGTGATGATGGGCCACGCCGCGATCCAGGCCGCCGAGCGAATGCGCGAGATGATCGCCGATGCGGCTGCGATGGAACTCGAGGTTTCGCCCGAACGGCTGGTGATGGCACAGGGGCGCGTGTTCCTCTCCGAAGACCCCTCCAAGGGCATGACGTTCGCCGAAGCGGTCGTCTACGCCGAGACCAAGTACGGAACGCTCGGCACCGTCGGCTCGTATTCACCACCGCGTGCGCCGGGCCGCTTCAAGGGCGCGGGGGTCGGCCCCTCACCCGCTTATTCGTACACGGCGGTGGTCGTGGAAACCGAAGTCGACCAGAACACCGGCTGGATCCACGTGCCGAGAATCTGGGTTGCGCATGACATCGGTCGCGCCGTAAACCCGGTGCTTGCGCGCGGACAGGTCGAGGGCAGCATCTACATGGGCCTGGGCGAAGCGCTCATGGAAGAGCAGGTCTTCCGGAGGCTGCCGCCAAAGATGTCACATGCGCTGGTGCACAAGTTTCCGTCGTTGCTCGAGTACAAGAGTCCGACCTCGCTCGACATGCCCGAGGTCTTCACTTACCTCGTCGAGGACCCGGACCCGAACTGCCCGTTCGGCGCCAAGGAAGTCGGGCAGGGACCGCTGCTGCCCGTCATGCCGGCCGTGGCAAACGCGATCTACGACGCGGTCGGCGTGCGTATCGACGAGATCCCGATCACGCCGGACAAGGTGCTGCGCGCGCTGGAGAAGAAAGCCAAGGGCGAAGTGCCGCGCGTCGGCCCGGAGCATTTCCCGCAGGTGCCTTATCCCACGCCGATCTACGTGAAGACGCCTTGGGAAGGCGGCGACGGCAATGAAACCAAGCCGGCAGACCGCAAGCAACGTCAGGCGCTCGCGTCATGATGCGGCTGCCATGGTTCGGGTTTCATTCGCCGCGCACGGTGAGCGAGGCGGCGAAGATCCTCGCGGGCGAAGGCCCGGAGGCGATGCTGATCGCCGGCGGCACCGACCTCGTGCCGAACATGAAACGCAGGCACCAATCGCCAAAGACGCTGGTGTCGCTTCGGCGTGTGGAGGAACTGAAGAAGGTCTCGAACGGCACGGGCCTCAGGCTCGGCGCCGGCCTTTCGCTCACCGAAGTCGTCGACTCCGGGAAAGTGCGCGGCGCCTACACCGGGCTCTACCAGGCGGCCGCACAGGTTGCGACCGTGCACCTGCGCAACATGGGCACGCTCGGCGGCAACCTGTGCATCGACACGCGCTGCACCTACTTCAACCAGAACTACGAGTGGCGCAAGGCGATCGACTTCTGCATGAAGAAGGACGGCGACATCTGCTGGGTGGCCACGGCCAGCAAGCGATGCCTCGCGGTTTCGTCCACCGATACCGCGCCCGCGCTGATTTCGCTTGGCGCGAGAGTGAAGCTCGTCTCCACGCAGGGCGAGCGCGACGTGCTGCTCGCCGACCTTTACAACAACGACGGCATCGACTACATCACCCGCCGCGCCGACGAGGTGCTGACCGAAATCTCGCTGCCCGATGCCGCGGGATGGAAGAGCACCTACTGGAAACTGCGCCGCAGGGGTGCGTTCGACTTTCCCGTGCTGGGCGTGGCGGCTGCGATCAAGTTCGCGGGCGATGGCACGGTCGAGGCGGCACGCATCGCGCTCGGCGCAGTCTCCTCGAGGCCCCTGGCCACCAGGGCCGGAGAATCGCTCATCGGTAAAAATCTCACCGACGAATCGATCGCGCTGGCCGGCGCCAAAGCGCAGAACGTGGCCAAGCCGATGGACAACACGGACCTCGACATCTACTGGAGGAAGGACGTGGTTTCCGCCTTCGTGGGCTACGCGCTGCGCGAGTTGCGGGGGGATGACATGCGCGCGACGCGGATGAGGATTTCGCGGACGGCGCTGTAGGAAAGTTTAACTTTCATTTTCGTAGAGTTAATATTGGCGCAGGTTGCAAGGCAGTCAGGTTTCCATAACTGGAAAATAACGCCGCGCTAATCCGTCAGGCGCCGTAACCCGCCCGCGGCTGCTCCAGTCGGTCGAGCGGACTCCTCACGCCACGCCCGCCCTTGTTCATGACGTGCGTGTAGATCATCGTTGTTTCCACGCTCGAATGCCCCAGAGGCTCCTGCACCGTGCGGATGTCGTAGCCGTTTTCGAGCAGGTGCGTGGCAAAGGAATGGCGCAGCGTGTGGCAGCTCACGTGCTTCGCGATCCG
>CAZZDV010000047.1:0-19806 GCA_964652785.1 uncultured Bordetella sp. | reverse complement strand
GCCAGGGGATCACGGCCGGTTTGCGGCGCGGTTCACGCGGCACTTCACGCGGCGCGGTTCACGCGGCACTTCACGCGGCGCTTCAGCACCGGACCTGCTGGCGGCAGTAGTTGTCGAGCTCGGTCACCACGGTCGAGCCGGTGACGGCCTGCCGCGCGGCGCCGTTGTGCTCCAGCGCGAGCCTGAACTCGTACTTGGCGAAGAACTGGTTGAACATCTCGCCTCCGAGCGTGCCGACCGCAACGAGTTCGTCGGTCTTTGCTTCGTGCTCCAGCAGGATCGCGGCCAGCGGCTGGGGCGCGGGTCCCGCGACCACCTTGCCGCCGGCGGCCGGGTCGTACTGGCTGTGCTCGGCGCAGCAATGGATGACCTGCGCGTGCTTGTTGCGCGCACTCGATTCGGCGCGAAAGCTGATGAAGCTGATCTGCCGCGTTGGATAAGCGAGCTGGTGGGCGCAGATTGCGGAATAGGCGACGATCGACCCGGCGCGACCGACGCCGCCGCTCCATTCGTAGGGCTCGTTGCCGGCGGTCTTGAGCGCGGTCTTCGTGCGCGCGGGCTTGCCGAGATTGATGAGGAAGCACGGCGTCGACGCGTACGGGTAGTGGAAGATCAAGTTCTTCTGCGCCGGCAGGGTGGAGGCGAGCAGCGGCTTGTTGTTCGCGTCGAGCAGCTTCGTGCGGGCATACAAGCGCGCCCTGAGATTCTGGGCGGCAAGCGTGGACGGAACGCCGGCCGCGGCGATGCCGGAGGCGCACACGCGGATGAATTCGCGCCTCTCCATGCTTACCAAACCCCCGCGTAGCGGTCGGCCGATTCCTGGATGCCGTGGAAAACATCGTAGGAGGAGGGCTCGGGCACCGCGAACCGCCGCAGCAGCAGGGTGCCGCGGGCCTGCGCGAGCTCGCTCGCGTGCTCGACGGCCGCAAAGGCGCTGCGCAACCGGCCCACCGTGTCCGGGTCGAGTGCCGCAGTGGCGATCAGCGGCGGCATCGGGGCCGCATCGGTCTGCGCAACGATACGCACGTTGGCTGCGAATGCCGGATCGTTGTGGCGGATGAGGTCGAATACATAGCCATCCAGCGGGCCGACGTCGATGCGCCCGTCGATGAGCGCCTGGATGATGCCGCGCGCGTTCACCAGCTCGCCGAGCACCTTGCCGTAGATCGGCTTGCCCCCGGGATTGTGATGCGGGGCCTTGCGAAAAGGCAGCAGGTGCCGGCGCAAAGCGACGCAGCCGGACATCGAGTCGGTGAGCGTGTAGCCGACCACGTGCCCGAACGTGTCTTCGAGTTTCTGGAATGGGGAATCCGCTCGCACTGCGACATCCGTGAAGTAAACCGCGCGATTGGCATAGCGCTCAGGCGTTGGCACCGGCGCCGCGAGCAGGAGCGGGCGCGGCTTGCGATGCGAGTAAGGCAACCCGCACATCATGGCCACGCCGAGGTCGCCGCGCGACCACAGGTCGGCGAGCGTGGCCGGCGGTTCCTGGTCGACGAACTCCATGCGCACGTTGGCGCGCTCGAGGATCCACTCGAGCAGTTCGCGCCACGCGGCTTTCGCTGCCGGGGCCACCGAGTACATTCTCGTGTTGACGATCATTGCGCAGCCTCGCCGGCTTCTTAGTCAGCCAGCTTGATGCCGGACTTGCGGATCGCTTCGCCCCAGCGCGCATTCTCAGCGCGCAGCCGCTGCGCGAACTCCTGTGGCGTGCCGCCCACGGGGTCGGCGCCGAGCGCGGAAAGCTTCTCGCGTAAGTCCGGCATCTGGAGCGCCCTGGTGGCGTCCGCCGCGATCTTCTGAACGATCTCGGCAGGCGTGCCTGCGGGGGCGAACAGCGCGTACCACGCCATCGCCTGGAAGCCGGGAAAGCCCTGTTCGGCAATCGTCGGGATCTCGGGCGCGGCCGGGTGACGCTGCAGGCTGGCCACGCCGATGGCTTTGAGCTTGCCCTGCTTGACAAGCTGGAGCGCCGAGGACATCTGGCTGAAGAACATGGTGACCTGGCCGCCCATCACGTCGTTTACCGCGGGCCCGGTGCCTTTGTAGGCGACGTGGATCATGTCCAGGCCAGTGGAGCCCTTGAGCATTTCACCCGCGATATGCGGCGAGCTGCCGAGGCCCGGCGAAGCGAAGCTCAGCTTGCCCGGGTTGGCTTTCGACCATGCGACCAGATCGCGGACATTGTTCGCCGGCACCGCCGGGCCGACCACGAGGACGTTCTGCACCGTCGCAAGCATCGTGATCGGCACGAAATCCTTGTTGATGTCGTACGGCAGTTTCGAACGCAGGTTCGGCAGCAGCACCGCATTGCCCACCGGCACCGTAATGATGTTGTAGCCGTCGGGAGGCTGCTTGGCGGCGAATTCCATGCCGATCAGGCCGTCCGCACCGGGCTTGGCTTCCACGATGACCGGCTGGCCCCACATCGTCTGCAGCTTGTCGGCCACGGCGCGCGACAGCAGGTCCGAAGGGCCGCCCGGGGCAAAGGCATTGATGATTCGTACCGGCTTGGAAGGCCACGTCTGTGCGTATGCGGTCTGTCCCGCCAGGGTGGCGATTGCAAGGAACAAGGCGGCCGGAAGCTTCATTCAAATCTCCAATGGGGAAGACGGACTGCTACCCGAAAAAACATGCAAGGAACATACCAGAAGCGGGGCGCCGCGGCGGCTAGCGGTAGCGCAGCCGCTGGCCGATGCCCAGGCGCTTGGCTTTTTCGAGCATCGCGGCGCCCAGCGCAATATCCGACAGGGGCAGGCCGCGGTGCCAGAAGAGGATCGTCTCCTTGTCGTTCTCGCGGCCGGGCTTCGCGCCGGCCACGATCTGCCCCAGCTCGGCATGTAAAGTTTCCTCGGACAGCTTGCCTGCGTTTACGTGCTCCCGCAGCGAGCCGAACGGGCCGGAGCGAGCCTGGCCCCAGTCGTCCATGACCATCTTGTCCATGATGTCGGTGAGCGAAAGCTCGATCGCGCTCATCGTGCCGTAGGGCATCACGAGCGCGCCTTTCTTGATCCACGAGGTCTTGAGCATCGGCGCGGGCTGGGTGAGGCGGGAGGCCTCGACCACGATGTCGGCACCCCTCACGCAGGACTCCCAGTCCCCGGTCACGATGACCTCGCGGCCGAGATCCTTCTCGAGCCGCGCGCCGAAGGCGTTGCGGCTCTCCGGGCGGCGCGAATGCACGCGGATTTCCTTCAGGTCGAACAAGTGGTTTAGCAGCCGCACATTCCAGTAGGCCGTGCCGCGCGCGCCGACGTGGCCGAGCACCCTGCTGTTCTTGCGGGCGAGGTACTTAGCGCCAAGCGCGGTGACCGCGCCGGTGCGCATGTCGGTAATCACCGACGCGTCGATCATCGCGATCGGCGAGCCGTTCTTCGGGTCGGCAAGGTAAAGCATCGCGAGTTCCGAGGGCAGGCCGACCTTGTAGTTCTCGTAGAAATCGCCCACCACCTTCACGCCGGCCATGCCCAGCGGCTGGATGTAGCCGCGCAGGACGTTGAAGTGGCCCGGATAGGTCTTGTCGGGCACGAGGTGCATGCGCGGTTCGATCACGACCTGGCCGAGGCCCTGCGCGCGCAGGCCGTCTTCGACCGCGTCGAGGATCTCCTGGTCGCTCATCGCCAGGGCTTCGATGTCCGGCGCATTCAGGTAATGCAGGTGGATTGGGTTCATTTTTTCAAGTTAGCATCCCGGCTCCTGCCCGTCCACGCCCGGAGCGAACATGCAACAGAAGACCCTTATCAACGTTCGCCTGCTCAGCCGCTCGCAGGTCGAAGCGCTCAGCCCGGGTCCGGACGACCTCATCGAAGTGGTCGCTTCCGGCCTGGCGGCGCACGGCCGCAAGGAGGTCGTGCAGCCGCCGAAGGGCCACCTGCACCTCGACCACGTGATGAACGGGCATTTCAATATCCTGTCGGCGTGGGTCGGTCCGATCGAGCGGGCGGGCATCAAGGTGATCGGCGATTACGTGGAGAACTGGCGTCGCGGGTTGCCCTCCGAGGTCGGCGTACTCACGCTCTACGACCCCGCAATCGGCGTGCCGGTCTGCATCATGGATGCGACCAGCCTCACCTGGCAGCGCACGGGCGCAGTCACCTGCGCGGGCGCGATGCATCTCGCGCCAAAGGATTCGACCGTGGTTGCTCACATCGGGGCGCGCGGCACGGCGTTTGCGAACATCCAGCTGCTCTCGCGCAAGTTCAAGCTGCGCGAGATCCGCATCAACAGCGCGCGGCCCGAAACCCGCGAGCGCCTCGCCGCACGGGTCGAGGAAGAACTCGGTATCCGGGCGAAGTGTTTCTCGAGCGCGGCCGAAGCAGTCGACGGCGCCGATATCGTGATCGAGGCCACGCGCCTCGAAAAACCCGAAGTGCTGATCCCGAACTACGCGGTCAAGCCGGGCGCGCTCGTCGTCACGTATGGCTGGATGATGGCCCTCGATCCGGCCGTGGTGACGGGTGCCTCGAAGGTCGTGGTCGACGACTGGGCGCAGTGCAAGGTCGGCGGAGCGCTGCACCCGATGATCGTCGATGGGCGCCTGAGCGAGAAGAACCTTCATGCCGAGATCGGGCAGATCGTCGCGGGACTCAAACCGGGGCGCGAGGCGGGCGACAAAACGATTGTCTTCTGGCACCGCGGCTTCGCGGTCAGCGACGTCGTGCTTGGGAACTGGATCTACGAGCGGGCGGAGCGAGAAAACGTGGGGACCCTGTTCCCCCTCCTCGAGGCGGGCGAGGAGTGACCTTGGCAAAGCGACGGCGTCAGCAGTAGAGCCGTGCCGCCCGCTGCGCCTGTTCGAGGCGCGCAGCCTTCAGGGGCGCCATCACGCCGCGCAGGCCTTCGACGACGGAGGCTTCGGCGGTCGACGGATGACCGCAGCTGAACGGGGGCGCGGGGTTGTACTCGATCAGCAACTGGATTCGCTTGGCGGCTTCGGGGCCAACGACTTCCGCGGCCACCGTCAGCGCGAAATCGATTCCGGCCGTTACGCCGCCACCCGTGATGCGATTGCGGTCGGTCACCACCCGATCCGGCAGCGCCGTCGCGCCGAACACCTCCAGCAGGTCGAGCGACATCCAGTGGGTGGTGGCGCGATAGCCCTTGAGCAACCCTGCCGCGCCGAGCACCAGCGCGCCGGTACACACCGAGGTTACGTATTTCGCGTCCTTCGCGTGCCGGCGCAGGAACTCGAGGATCTCGCGATCCTCCATGAGCGCGCCCACGCCCGGTCCGCCCGGGACGAAAACAAGATCGAGCGGCGGTGCGTCGGCGATGGTCGTATCCGGAAGGAATCTCAACCCGCCCTTGGCCGCAACAGGTTCCAGTGTCCTGGCGACGACCCTGACGTTGCAATTGGGCAACTGCGCAAAGACTTCGTAAGGACCCGTGAAGTCCAGTTGCGTCATGTCCGGGAAGATCAGCATGCCGATGTTCATCGTGCCATCGCTCAATCCGGGCTCCTGGGCCCTACGTCCTCGCCCCAGCGCTTGACCACGCCCGTGTCGATGCCGAACAGGTCCAGCGCCCGCCCGACCGAGTGGTTGACGATGTCGTCGATGGTCTTGGGCTTGGTGTAGAACGCGGGCACCGGCGGCATCACGATCGCGCCCATTTCGGTGACCGCGGTCATGCTGCGCAGGTGGCCGAGATGGTTCGGGGTTTCGCGCACCATGAGCACCAGCCGCCGCCGCTCTTTCAACACCACGTCGGCCGCGCGCGACATCAGGCTGCCGGTCACGCCGGTCGCGATTTCGGAAAGGCTGCGGATCGAGCAGGGCGCGATGAGCATGCCGAGCGTCTTGAATGACCCGCTCGAGATTGCCGCGCCGATGTCCTCGTTGCGGTAAGTGACGCTCGCCAGCGCCTCGATGTCGCGGACTTTGAGTTCCGTCTCATAGGCGAGCGTGACCTGTGCCGAGCGGCTCATGACGAGGTGTGTCTCGACGCCGATCTTCTTCAGCAACTCGAGGGCGCGGACTGCGTAAACCGTGCCCGAGGCCCCGGTGATGCCGACGATGAGGCGCGACCCGGCCATGCCCGCTAGCCCCGCACCTTGCGGATCAGCGCCTTGGCGCGCTCGATCGCGTCGGCCGGAAGCGTGTGGCGCTGCGCGAAATCCGGCCGCGGCTTGGTCGCGTCGATGATCATCTTCGCGGTCTTGCCGTTGTCGTTCGACGGGTCGAGGATCGCGCCGTAGGCGTTGCGGATGACGTCGATGTCGTCGTCGGCCTGCATGCGGGTGGCCATTGCCCAGAATACGTCCTGGTCGTCGAACACGTCCACGTCCTCGTCCACGATGATCACGAGCTTGAGGCTGAGGTCTTCGGCGAACGCGATCATCGCCGCGTTCTTCTGCTGGCCGGGGACCGGATTGCGCATCGCGATCACCGCGTGGAAGCGGCAGGTGCCGGACTTCGGGTACGACACTTTGGTCACGTTCGAGAAGGTGCCGCGCAGGCCGCGCAGGAGTCGCGCCTCCTGGGGCACCGCGAGCATGCTGCAATGCTCGTCCGACATGCCGCCGACCACGTCCTGGTAGATCGCGCCTCTGCGGTGCGTGATGGCGGTGACTTCGATCACGTTCTCCGTAGAGCGCTCGGAGTGGTAGCCGGTGAATTCGGCGAAGGGGCCTTCGGGCTCGCGAACGCCCGGGAGGATGTGGCCTTCGAGCACGATCTCGCCTTCGGCGGGGACTTCGAGCGGCACCGTGATGCATTTCGAGATGTCGAGCGGCCGCCCGGCGAGACCGCCGGCGACGGCGTATTCGTCGACGGTCATGGAGCCTTTCCACAAGCCCGCGAACGTCATCAGCGGATGCCCGCCGATCACGATGGCGATCGGGATCTCCTTGTTCAGCTCTTCTGCGCGACGCACGTAGTCCCACAGGTGGCGGCGGCTGTGCAGGCTGGTGCCCAGGCGCGTGCGGCCCTTGACCTGCATGCGGTGATGGCTCGCGTTGCGAACGCCGGTCTCGGGGTCCCTGGCGATGATGATGCCGTTGGTGATGTAGCGGCCGCCGTCGCGATCGAAGTGCTTCTTGATCGGGATGCGCCCAAGATCCACGTCCGCGCCCTTGTAGACGACCTCCTGCACCGGACCCTTGTCATGCAGTTTCGGCTCGAGCGAACGATCGCCGCGCGCCGCCCATTCCTCGATGAGGCGCTCTTCGGGCACGCCCAGCGCCAGCGCGTAGCGGCCGCGCGTGGCGAAGACGTTGGTGACAACCGGGAAGGCGGAGTCGGCGACGTTCTCGAACCACAGGACGGGCGCCTGCCAGGCACGGCCTCGTTCGAGTTCCAGCGCCACCGCGGTGGCGTCGAAGTCGAGGTTGATGCGGTCCCTGAAGCGCAGGATGTCCTTTGGATTGCTGCGCTCGACCTGGTCCAGAAAGGCGCGCAGGTTGAGCGAGTCGGGCGTGACGGGCATTCGCGTAAGTCTCGTTCCTGAGGGGAACCTGAAGTCTAGCAGCCCCGCCGGGCGCACCGGGCAAGTGCATCCTTTGTTTCGAATCCGGTTACGCACTATATTGCGGCATGCCGGGACCACACCGGCCGGAGACAACAAGCAACCACTTGACGGGAGAGGACCCGAATGGAGACGCTCAAAAGCGGATCGGACGCTCTTTTCATTTTGCTCGGCGCGATCATGGTGCTGGCGATGCATGCCGGCTTCGCCTTCCTCGAGCTGGGGACGGTCCGGTCGAAGAACCAGGTCAATGCGCTCGTAAAGATCCTCTGCGATTTCGCGGTTTCGACCGTGGCGTATTTCTGCGTCGGCTACGGGATCGCCTACGGCGTGAGCTTCTTCGTCGGCGCGGAGACACTGGCCGAGAAGAACGGCTACGACCTGGTGAAGTTCTTCTTCCTGCTCACGTTCGCCGCGGCGATCCCGGCCATCGTGTCGGGCGGCATTGCGGAGCGCGCCCGGTTCTATCCGCAGCTCGCGGCCTCGGCGCTGCTGGTGGCTTTCGTCTACCCGTTCTTCGAAGGCATCGCGTGGAACCAGCACTTCGGCGTGCAGGCCTGGCTCAAGGGCGCGTTCGGCGCGGAGTTCCATGACTTCGCCGGGTCCATCGTCGTGCATGCGGTCGGCGGGTGGATCGGGCTGGTCGCCGTCGTGCTGCTCGGCGCAAGGCGGGGACGCTATTCCAAGGACGGGAGCGCCGCGGCCGCGCACCCGCCGTCATCCATCCCGTTCCTCGCGCTCGGCGCGTGGATTCTCACGGTCGGGTGGTTCGGCTTCAATGTCATGTCGGCGCAGGAGATCGGCAAGCTCTCCGGGCTTGTGGCCGTGAATTCTCTGATGGCCATGGTCGGCGGCACGCTTGCGGCGCTTGTGGTGGGGAAGAATGACCCGGGCTTTGTGCATAACGGCCCGCTGGCCGGGCTCGTTGCGGTGTGCGCTGGATCGGATGTCATGCACCCGGCGGGCTCGTTCGTCGTCGGCGCGGTGGCCGGCGCGCTCTTCGTCTACATGTTCACCCTGACGCAGAACCGCTGGAAGATCGACGACGTGCTTGGCGTGTGGCCCCTGCATGGCTTGTGCGGCGCATGGGGCGGCATCGCGTGCGGGATCTTCGGCACAAAAGCGCTGGGCGGCATGGGGGGCGTGGCATTCATGCCGCAACTGATCGGCACTGCGATCGGCATCGCAGTCGCCGTCGCCGGCGCGTTACTGGTTTACGGAGGGCTCAAAGCCATGGTGGGCCTGCGGCTGGACGAGGAACAGGAGTTCGAGGGCGCCGACCTGTCCATCCACAAGATCTCGGCGCACTCCGACCGGGGTTGACCGCAGCGACGACCCTGGACGAGAAGAGGGGCATGCGCGCCCCCTCCTCAAGACCTCCTCCTAGCGCGGCGCCGGCGGCACGATATCGTCCGCATGAAAGCCGAAAGTGCCGCGCTTGCGGTCCTCGAACCAGTGCTTGAGCGTCAGGCCCACGGTGCGGAAAGCGATCTCCTTCCACGGAATCGCGGCCTCTTCGAAGAGCGCGACCTCGAGGCTTTCCTCGCCCGGCGCGAAAGACAGGTCGACCAGCTTTGCGCGAAAGAAGACATGCACCTGGTTCACATGCGGCACCGACAGCATCGTGAACGCGTCGCCGAGCTCCACGCGCGCGCCGGCCTCCTCGAGCGTTTCGCGCAACGCGCCTTCGCCCGCGGTCTCGTCGTTCTCCATGAAGCCCGCGGGCAGCGTCCAGTATCCGTAGCGGGGCTCGATGGCGCGGCGGCACAGGAGCACTCGGTCTTCCCACTGGGGAATGCACCCGACGACCATCTTCGGGTTCTGGTAGTGGATCTCTCCGCAGCTGTCGCAGAGGTAGCGGGGCTTGGTGTCGCCGGGCGGGACACGATGCGCGAGAGGCGCGGCGCAATTGGGGCAGAACTTCAACACGGGACTGGGCATGGCGCGATGATACCTGCGGCTCCGTGTTTATCCACGCGTCCGGCGAGATGCACGGCGGTGGTATCATCCGCGTGACCCAAAACCGGAGGCGCTGATGAGTGCCGCAACAACGCAGGCGAGCGGCGCGCAGCAGTCATTCACCGCCCCTTTCGGGGAGTTGTTCTGGCGTTTCCTCGCGGTTGCAATGCTCCTCATCCTCGAAAAGCTCAGGCTCTCGGAAACGATCGAGATGCCCCTGGTGCGCCGGCCCAGGCGCGCCGCAAAGCCCGTGGACGACCTCCTGTGACCGACCGCTACGACGAACTGCATTCCGCGTTCCGCTGGCAGGTGCCGCAGCGCTTCAACATGGGATGGGATTGCTGCGGGCAGTGGGCCGCCGACCGCAACCGCTTCGCGCTCTACTGGGAAGACGAGTCCGGCGCAACGGCCGCATATACGTTCTGGGATATCCAGCAGCGGGCCAACCGCCTGTCGAATGCACTCGCAGCGCTCGGCGTGAAGCGCGGCGACCGCGTTGCCCTCGTGCTGCCGCAGCGGCCCGAGATGGCGATCGCCTATATCGCGATCTTCCAGATGGGCGCGGTTGCGCTGCCGCTGTCGCACCTCTTCGGCCCGGACGCGCTCGAGTACCGGTTGCAGAACAGCGAGGCGAGCATCGCGATCGTCGAGCCGACGACGTTGCCGAACCTGTGGGCCGTAAAGGACAAGCTCCCGTTGCTTCGCCACGTCATCGGCGTGGGTGGCGCGCTCGAGGCCGGCGTGCACGAGTGGACGCCACTGCTGGAGAAGGCGAGTGCGCGGTTCGAGCTCGCGGACACGGCTGCGGACGAGCCCGCGCTCATCATCTACACGAGCGGCACGACCGGCGCGCCCAAGGGCGCGCTCGAGCCGCACCGCTCGATCATCGGCAACCTGCCGGGCTTCGTGCATTCGCACGACTTCTACCCGCAGCCCGGCGACATGTTCTGGACCCCGGCCGACTGGGCGTGGGCCGGCGGGCTGCTGGATGGCTTGCTGCCCGCGTGGCATTTCGGCACGCCGATCCTCGGCTATCGCGGGCGGTTCGACGCGCAGAAGGCCTATTACCTGCTCGAGAAGTACGGCGTGCGCAATACTTTCCTGTTCCCGACCGCGCTCAAGCTCATGATGAAGGCGGTGCCCGAACCGAGGAAGCGCTATGACCTCAACCTGCGCTCGATCATGAGCGCGGGCGAGTCGGTCGGCGTGACGGTCATCGAATGGGCGCGCGACCAGCTCGGCGTCACGATCAACGAAATGTTCGGCCAGACCGAAATCAATTACGTCGTCGGCAATTGCCAGGCGGCGTGGCCGGTCAAGCCGGGCTCGATCGGCCGCCCGTATCCCGGCCACCGGGTAGCCATCATCGATGAGAACGGCGATGAGAGGCCGCGCGGCGAGCTCGGGGAAATCGCGGTAAACCGCACCTGTAACGGCCTGCCGGACGCGGTCTTCTTCCTCGAGTACTGGAAGAATCCGCAGGCCACGAAAGACAAGTTCATCGGGGAGTGGGGCTGCACTGGCGACCAGGGCCGCATGGACGAGGACGGCTACATCTGGTACCAGGGAAGGTCGGATGACGTGATCAAGAGCGCGGGCTATCGCATCGGCCCGGCCGAGATCGAGAGCTGCCTGGTCAAACACCCCGCGGTCATGAATGCGGCCGTGATCGGCAAGCCCGACGCGGCGCGCGGCGCCATCGTCAAGGCGTTTATCGTGCTGCAACCGGGCACCAGCGCAACGCCGGCACTCGAAGAGGAGATTCGCCAGCACGTGCGCGGTCGCCTCGCCCCGTACGAGTATCCACGTGAGATCGAATTCATCGCCGAGCTGCCGATGACCACCACCGGCAAGGTGCAGCGCAAGGTGCTGCGCCAGCGCGAGGAACAGAACACCAAAGGGGCCGCGTGAACCGCTTCCAGAAGATCGTCCTGTTTGGCGGGGCGGTGAACCTGCTGCTGCTGCTCCTGTTCCCCCCCTACGACCTGGTCGTCGTGGGCCGTGGCGCGCCGATGTTCGACGCGTTCTACCCGATGTTCGCCGTGCCGCCGAACCGCGTGATCAGCGGGGACGTCCTTTACCTGCTGGTCTTCGGAGTGCTCATCAACGCCTGCGTGGCCTGGCTGCTGCTCTCCAGCCCGAAGTCCACCCCTGGCCAGCCGCGCTTCGACGAGCAGGCCGTGGTCATCGTGTTCGGCATCGTCAACCTGGCGATCGTCCTGCTGTTTCCGCCGATGGAGGCTTTCCCGTTCGCACAGCGCATTACGGTGGGGACCTTCGACGGCTTCTATTTCGCTTTCGGCGACAAGTCGCGGCGCTCGATCTTCGTGCCGCTGCTGTACATGGAAGTCCTGTTCGTGCTGACCAATGCGTGCGCTTTCTGGCTTGCGATGAGCATTGCACGCCGCAAGTTGCCGGCCGAGGCGGGGGCGTTCACCATGCTTGCCCAGGCCGATGTGCTGCGCGAGCGGGCGGGCGAGAAGCTTGGGTTGCGCGCGACAGGGTCGGTGTCCAAGCGCGGCCCCGAGCGGCGCAAGGGGCACGACCCGGTGTTCAAGGGTCCCGAAAGGCGCCGCAGGCAGGAGCGCCGTGGCGCAACCACCCGCTGATCCGGTCACGGACTTTGTCAAACATTATTTGTTGAAGAACCGCTCCCAGAGCGGCCTTCCGGACAGTTCGATTGCCGAGTTTGGAAATTACTGCGGCGGGGCGCTGACGATCCCGCGCGCGAACAGGCTGTCGATGGCGCCGGCCCCATAGCCCACGGCGGCGAGGATTTCCCGCGCGTTTTCCGACACCAGCGGCGGATCTGCGCGCTTGCCCAGCCTTTCGCCGTCGAGTTCCAGCGGCAGCGTCGGCACCTTGATCGACTTTCCCGGACCGACGCGCATTTCGACCAGTCCGCCCGAGGCGTTCAGGTGCGGGTCGTCGAAAAGGTCCCAGGGCTTGTTGATGGGAGCGTAAGGCAGGCCGATGGCCTCGAGCTTCTTTTCCAGGTCTTCGCGCGCCCACGTCCTGAACACCTCGCCGATGCGCGGGATCAGCCAGTCGCGGTTCCTGACGCGTTGCCCGTTGGTGCGGATCTCCGTATTGGCCGCGAGGTCCTCCTGGCCGAATTCGCGGCAGAACACTTCCCACTGGGTATCGGTGACCACGCCGACGAAGAGGCGCGGGTCGCCTGCGCCGGTGTCCCGGGTCTCGAAAATGTCGTACACGCCCCAGGCGGGTCTCTTCACCGACATCGGCGGCGGCGCCTCGCCGGTGATCGCGTACTGCGCCATGTGCTGGGCGACGAGGAAGGCCGTGTTCTCGAACAGCGCGCTCTTCACGAGCTTGCCGCGGCCGGTGGTTTCGCGCTCGCGCAGCGCCGCGAGGAGGCCGATGGCGGCGAACATGCCGCCCATGATGTCGTTGACCGACGAGCCTACGCGCAAGGGGCGCTCGGGGAGGCCGGTCATGTACGCAAGGCCGCCCATCATCTGGACGACTTCGTCGAGCGCGGGCCGGTTCTCGTAGGGTCCGTTGAGGAATCCCTTGAGCGTGCAATAGACCAGGCCCGGGTTGCGCCGGGCGAGGGCTTCGTAGCCCAGGCCGAGCTTGTCCAGCGCCCCGGGGCGGAAATTCTCGGTGAGCGCGTCGGCTGCGTCGACCAGCTTGAGCACGACTTGCATGCCCTCGGGATGCTTGAGGTCGAGCGCGATGCTCTGCTTGTTGCGGTTGAAGATCGGGTAGAAGCCCGCGCCCGCGCCCTGCAGCCTGCGCGTGTTGTCGCCTTCGAGCGGCTCGACCTTGATGACCTCTGCCCCGAGGTCCGCCAGCACGAGCCCGCAGGTGGGGCCCATCACCATGTGCGCGAATTCGACGACGCGGATTCCCGCCAGCGGGAGTTGCGCCATCTAAGCAGGGGCCCCCGGGCTTGCGGCGCGGCGAAAACCCCTGGGCAGCCCGGCGCCGGCGAAATGGCCATACACCGGCTCCTCCGGGATTGCGTTCACGAGGATCTCTCGCGCGCGCAGCAGCGCATCGAAATCGATTCCCGTATTGAGCCCCATGCTCTCGAACATGAACACGAGGTCCTCGGTGACCACGTTGCCGCTCGCGCCGGGCGCGAACGGGCAACCGCCGAGACCGCCCATCGAAGAGTCGAAGGCGCGCGCGCCTTCCTCGTAGGCAGCCAGCGCGTTCGCGAGCCCGAGCCCGCGCGTGTCGTGGAGATGCACGCCATCGAGCTTGTCGCCGATCGCGTCCCTGACCTTGCGGTAGAGGCGTCGCATCTGCGCCGGGTTGGCATAGCCCACCGTGTCGGCGAGGGCCACGCAGTCCACGCCCGCGTTCACCAGCTCCTTTGCAATTCGAACGACTTCGTCCTCGGGCACGTCGCCCTGCAGCGTGCAGCCGAAGGCAGTTGCCACCGCGCCTTCGATCTCGGGGCGCTTGTCCTGCGGGAGCGCGGCGCGCAACTCGCAGGCCTGCCTCACCTGCGCGACCATTTCATCCGGTGTCATGCGCACGTTCGAAACGCTGTGCATGTGGCTTGCCGAAACCGGGAAGGCGATCTTGTGCGCGCCGGCCTCGAGCGCGCGCTGGAAGCCTTTGACGTTCGGCGCAAGCGCCACCACCTTGAGTCCGGGAATCTTGAGCGCGTGCGTGACGATCTCGCCGGTGTCGGCCATGGCCGGGATCACTTTGGGCGGCACGAACGAGCCGACCTCGATCTCCTTGAGCCCGGCGGCGGCAAGTGCGGTGATCCATGCCTTCTTGGCCTCGGTGGGCATGAGGTGATGCGCGTTCTGCAGCCCGTCGCGCGGACCGACTTCGCAGATGAAGACATCGAGCTTGGCCATGGGAGGCTCCGGTGCGGGAAGGCGTCGATTCTAGCGCGCAGGGGCAGGCGCTGGCGCCGCGAGCCGCATCTCGAAACGCCCGACGACCATCCCCGCCACCGCGGCCAGCGCGGCAAAGGTCAGCATGACGCCGAGCGAAGCCGACCAGCCGCCGAGCCCTTGCGCGGCCAGGGCGACGAGGATCGGCCCGAAGAACTGGCCGAGCTGCGCGCCCTGCATGATCATGCCTTGCGTGGTGCCGATGTGCTGGGGGCTGCGCGCGTGGACCGGGCCGCCGGCGAGCACCGCCGCCGGGATGAGTCCCCCGAGCAGCGAGAACGCGAGAACGCTTGCGAGGCGCACCGCATCGGGGAGGGCGGACGAAAGCGCGCACAGGGAGCCGGCCGCCATCGAGACGCTGGCCAGCACGATCACCTGCCAGCGCGCCATGCCGCGCTTGAGTACCCAGCCGCCGGCGAGGTTGCCGGGCACGTTGAATGCGACATAGAGCGCCGTGACGAGCGATGCGGTGGCGGGGCTCATCGCGCGCTCGTCGACCAGGAAAGTCGGTAGCCAGATCATCAGCGAGCTCCACTGGGAGACGTAGAAAAAGAACACCAGGCACAAGGCCATGCTGCCGGGGCGCGTTACGGATTCGATGACGAGCCTGGCCGACCCGATGCCGCCGCCGAAACGCGGCGCAGGCACCATGCGCGCAAGCAGCACCGCGACCAGGGCGGTATACGCGGCGATGCCCAGCCACAGGCTGCGCCAGCCAAGCGTGGCCAAGGCAAGTGGCGCGGCGAGCAGCGCGAGCGCGCCGCCGGTGGGCATGTAGGCACTCCAGAGCGAGAACGCCATCGGGCGGTCGGACGTTTGGGTCACGCCTGCCAGCAACGGCACACCGGCGACCGTGAAGAGCATGAAACCCGCGCCTTCGAGGAACCGCGACAGGAGCAGGCCCGCGTAGTCCTGAACGAACACGCCGTACACGCCACCCGCGCACATGCTGGCCAGGCCGATCAGCGCGAAGCGCTTCTGGCCGTAGCGATCGACGAGCGCACCCACGAAGACGCCGACCAGGCCGCCCATTGCATAGAACATCGTTGCGATGAAGCCCGACTGGACGAGCGTGAGGCCGAGGTCCGCGCGCAGAAGCGGAAGCGCGGGCGGCACCTTGCAGATATGCGCACCGGCGGCGAGGCCGGCCGCGAAGATGACCCAGACACTGACCCAGGCGGTGCGCCGATCGCTCAAGCCGGCTCCGGGGCGCGGCGAGCAATCGGGGCCGCGGGCGTCACGCGGCCGATCAGGCCGCGTAGACCGGGAGCTTGAATTCCCTGATCTTCTTTTCCCACTCTGCCGGGCCCGTGGTGTGCACCGACGTACCGTTCGCGTCGACCGCGACCGTGACCGGCATGTCCTCGACCTCGAATTCGTAGATCGCTTCCATGCCGAGATCCGCAAACCCGACGACGCGCGACTTGCGGATGGCTTTCGACACGAGGTACGCCGCGCCGCCGACGGCCATCAGGTAGGCCGCCTTGTGCTTCTTGATCACCTCCACCGCAAGCGGGCCGCGCTCAGCCTTGCCGACCATCGCGATGAGGCCGGTCCTGGCGAGCATCATCTCGGTGAACTTGTCCATGCGCGTAGCCGTGGTGGGGCCTGCCGGACCGACGACCTCGTCGCGCACCGGGTCGACCGGCCCAACGTAATAGATCACGCGATTGGTGAAGTCCGTCGGCAGCTTCTCGCCCTTCTCGAGCATGTCCTGGATGCGTTTGTGCGCGGCATCGCGGCCGGTGAGCAGCTTGCCCGAGAGCAGCAGCGTCTGGCCGGGCTTCCATGAGGCGACTTCGGCGGGCGTGAGCTGGTCGAGATTCACGCGCGTGGCTGTGGCCGACGCGCTCCAGGTCACCTTGGGCCAGTCGGCAAGCGTTGGCGGCTCGAGCATCGCGGGCCCTGAACCATCGAGCACGAAATGCGCGTGCCGCGTGGCCGCGCAATTGGGAATCATCGCGATCGGCTTGTTGGCCGCGTGCGTCGGGTAGTCGAGGATCTTCACGTCGAGCACGGTCGACAATCCGCCGAGGCCCTGTGCGCCGATGCCGAGCGCGTTCACCTTGTCGTAGAGCTCGATGCGCATTTCCTCGAGCTTGCTCTTCGGCCCGCGCGCCTTGAGGTCCGACATGTCGATCGGTTCCATGAGCGCTTCCTTGGCCATGAGCATGGCCTTCTCCGCGGTGCCGCCGACGCCGATGCCGAGCATGCCGGGCGGGCACCAGCCCGCGCCCATCGTCGGCACGGTCTTAAGCACCCAGTCGATGATCGAGTCGGAGGGATTGAGCATTGCGAACTTGGATTTGGCTTCCGAGCCGCCGCCTTTCGCGGCGATGTTCACGTCGACCTTGTCGCCGGGGACGAGCTCGACGTTGATGACCGCGGGCGTGTTGTCGCCGGTGCTCTTGCGGGTGAACATCGGATCGGCCAGCACCGAAGCGCGCAGCTTGTTGTCCGGGTGGTTATAGGCGCGGCGCACGCCTTCGTTGACCATGTCCGCGAGGCTCTCGCCGGACTCCCAGCGCACGTCCATGCCGACCTTGAGGAAGACGTTGACGATGCCGGTGTCCTGGCAGAGCGGGCGGTGTCCCTCGGCGCACATGCGCGAGTTGGTCAGGATCTGGGCGATCGCATCTTTCGCGGCGACCGACTGCTCGCGCTCGTAAGCGCGTCCCAGCGCCTGGATGTAGTCCTTGGGATGATAGTAGCTGATGTACTGGAGGGCATCGGCGATGCTCTGGACGAGGTCTTCATGCCGGATGGTCGTCGCCATGGCGGCTAGTGCCCGTTCTGGCGCGGAGGGTTCGTGATGCGCTCGGTCCACGCGATGGCTAGCGCCGAGAAAACGAAGGTGAGGTGGATCACGGTTTGCCAGAGCAGCACCTTTTCCTCGTAGTTCTGTGCGTTGATGAAGGTCTTGAGCAGGTGGATCGAGGAGATGCCGATGATGGCCGTGGCGAGCTTGACCTTGAGCACGCCCGCATTCACGTGGGAGAGCCACTCGGGCTGGTCGGGGTGGTTCTGGAGGTCCATCCGCGACACGAAAGTCTCCCACCCGCCGACGATGACCATGACGAGCAGGTTCGAGATCATGACCACGTCGATGAGGCCGAGCACGATCAGCATGATTTCGGCTTCGGTAACGCCCTTGGTTGCCGTGGTGCCGATCAGGTGGACGAGCTCCAGCCAGAACTGCCAGACATAGACGCCCTGGGCCACGATCAGGCCGATGTAGAGCGGCGCCTGCAGCCAGCGGCTCATGAAGATCCAGCGCGGCAACGCCCTCATCACTGGATCGGGAGGCGGGTTATTCATCAGGAGGGCTTTCAGGCGTTCGAGGGAGGGGTGAATTCTAAGCGAATTCGGTTATGCTTTTATTGCCGGGGCACGGCCGCCGAGAGTAAGTGCTGCGCAAGGATTCGGCCGGAAAATCCGCAAGTCGTAAGTCGAGAGCGAGAAAAAGGAGAAACCGACCATGTCGTCCAGCATCGAGTCAGTCATGCGGGAAACGCGCGTGTTCCCCCCGTCGGAGGCGTTCGTCAAGCAGGCGAACATTTCCGGCATGGCGGCGTATCAGGCCATGTGCAGCGAGGCGGAGCGCGACTTCGAGGGCTTCTGGGCAAAGCTCGCAAGGTCCGAGCTGCTGTGGTCGAAGCCTTTTACGAAAACGCTCGATGAATCGAAGGCGCCGTTCTTCAAGTGGTTTCACGACGGCGAGCTGAACGCCTCGTACAACTGCCTGGACCGTCACCTGAACACGCAGCCCGACAAGGTCGCGATCGTGTTCGAGGCCGACGACGGCAAGATCACCAGGATCACCTACAAGGCCCTGTATCACGAGGTCTGCAAGTTCGCCAACGGCCTAAAGAAGCTCGGCATCAAGGTCGGCGACAGGGTGATCGTCTACATGCCGATGTCCATCCAGGCCGTGATCGCGATGCAGGCGCTCGCGCGCATTGGCGCAACGCACTCGGTGGTGTTCGGCGGCTTCTCGGCGAAATCGCTGCAGGAACGCATCATCGACGCCGGGGCGGTCGCGGTGATTTGCGCGGACGGGCAGTTCCGTGGCGGCAAGGAGATTGCCCTCAAGCCGGTTGTGGACGAGGGCATTGCGCTCGGCGGCTGCGAGAACATCAGGAATGTCATCGTCTACAAGCGCTCGGGTTCGCCGGTGGCGATGACGGCCGGGCGCGACCGCTGGTGGGACGAGGCGATCGCGGGCCAGGCGGACACCTGCGAACCCACGTTCGTGAATGCCGAGCATCCGCTGTTCATCCTCTACACCTCCGGTTCGACCGGAAAGCCCAAAGGTGTGCAGCACTCGACCGGAGGCTACCTGCTCTGGACGATCCTCACCATGAAGTGGGTGTTCGACTACAAGCCCACCGACGTCTTCTGGTGCACCGCCGACGTGGGCTGGGTCACCGGGCACTCGTACGTCTGCTACGGCCCGCTGGCCGTGGGCGCGACCGAGATCATCTTCGAAGGCGTGCCGACTTACCCGGACGCAGGGCGGTTCTGGAAAATGATCCAGGACCACAAGGTCTCGGTGTTCTACACGGCGCCGACGGCGATCCGCTCCCTGATCAAGGCCGGCGGCGACCTGCCCAAGAAGTACGACCTGTCGTCGCTGCGCATCCTCGGCACGGTCGGCGAGCCGATCAATCCGGAAGCCTGGATGTGGTATCACGAGACGGTCGGTGGCGGGCGCTGCCCGATCGTGGATACCTGGTGGCAAACCGAAACCGGCGGCCACATGATCACCCCGCTGCCGGGTGCAACGCCGACCAAGCCGGGATCGGCGACCTTCCCGCTCCCAGGGATCATCACCGATATCGTGGACGAAACCGGCAACCCGGTCGGCCGGGGCAAGGGCGGGATTCTCGTCATCAAACGCCCGTGGCCTTCGATGATCCGAACGATCTGGGGCGATCCGGAGCGTTTCAAAAAAACTTACTACCCCGACGATTTCCAGGGCCGCTACTACCTCGCAGGTGACGGGGCGAGCACCGACGACGAAGGCTACTACCGCATCATGGGCCGCATCGACGACGTCATGAACGTGTCGGGGCATCGTTTGGGAACGATGGAAATCGAATCGGCGCTGGTCGCGAACACGAAGCTGGTCGCGGAAGCAGCCGTCGTGGGGCGTCCCGACGAACTGACGGGCGAGGCCGTATGCGCTTTCGTAGTCCTGAAAGGCGCACGCCCCTCGGGCGACGAGGCCAAGCGGATCGCGCAGGAACTGCGCAACTGGGTCGCCAAGGAGATCGGGCCGATCGCGCGGCCGAAGGACATCCGCTTCGGCGACAACCTGCCCAAGACGCGTTCAGGAAAGATCATGCGGCGGCTTTTGCGCTCCCTCGCGAAGAACGAGGAGATCACGCAGGACGTTTCGACGCTGGAGAACCCGGCGATCCTCGAGCAGCTGAAGGAAGTGCGCTAGTTCAGCTCGGCTTTTTCGAGCGTGTAGCCCAGGCCGCGCACCGTCAGGATC